>CAZVRY010000153.1:0-16658 GCA_964629545.1 uncultured Verrucomicrobiota bacterium
GAGCACCGCCGCACTCCACGACGCTGGCGCGACCGCGTCCACCGCCGGGTTGAGGTGGAGTTCTTGGAGTGCGCCCGGGAGGTGAACCGGTCACTTCTTCGAACATGAAAGGGACGGGGCGGGCGGGTTGGGTGGGTGGGGTCGGAGATCGGAGTTTGGCGATCGGGGGGCGACGGCTTCGGGTGTTGGTGGGGGTGCGTTGGGGGTTATTTCAAGCCGGCGGGCATGGGGGTGAAGACGCCGAGGCGGAAGCCGTCGTTGCTGGTTTTGCCGGCCATGACGGTGAAGGAGAAGAATTTGGCGATGCGTTCCCAAGGGGGGAGCAGGGAGAGGTCGATCCACTCTTTGGCCTTGTTGAGCAGGGCCTCGGCCTCGGGGTTTTGGGAGAGCATTTCGGCGACGCCCTCCTCGAGCAAGGAGCCGTGGTTCTTGAAGAAGTTCAGGGCGACGCGCATGTTTTCGGCGTCGTTTTGGTAGGAGAAGAGGCCGGTTTCAGTTCCGCCGATTTTGGCGGCGGCTTCCATCAGCCCGGTCATTTGGGTGAGGGGTTTGGCCTTGGCATCGCCGCTGCGGAGGTAATCCTCGAGGAGGGCGGTATCGGTGGTGACGGCGAGGTAGCCTCCGCTGGCGCAGAAGCTGAGGGTGTTTTCGCCGTCCTCGGAGGGGATTTGCACGGAGTGGATTTTGCGTCCGAGGAAGTTGCGCTCCTTGATTTCGATTTCGGAGACGGGGGCGGGGGCGATGAGGAGGAGGGATCTGAGGGCGCTGATGAGGGCATCGGCGTTAGGGGATCCGATGAGGGTGATTTGGGGGGCGTTGGCGATGTCGTCGGGCTTATCACTGCGCGGGGCTTTGGCGAAGGAGATGAAGTCGTCGCCGAGGTTGCCGACGAGGTTTTTGCGGAAGTCGAAGTTGGGGTCTTTTTCTTTGAGGGCGGATTCGAGGGTGCCCATGAGCATGCCGAGCATGCCTGGGGCGAGTTCGTTGACGAGGCCTTCGAGGTGGGTCCAGAGTTTTTGTCCGTCGAGGCGGAAGCGGGAGAACTCGGTGACGTCGGCGGGGACGAAGGCGGGCGGTTGGGAGGGTTTCGGTTCGCCGGCGAACATTTTGAGGAGGCCTTTTCGTTTTTCGGCGGGGATGCCGAGGAAGAGGTCGCCGAGGCTGCCTTCTGGGGTTTCGCGTCCGGAGAAGGCGAGGGTTTTGATGTCGAGGACACCGAGGGCGGCGGCGATGCGGTCGGGTTTGGGGACGAGGGGGTTGCTGTCGGCGCCGGCCCCGGCGGCGGCCAGGGTTTTGGCGAGGATGTCGGCGAGGGGGGCGACGTGGATCCAGCCGTAGGAATCCACGTCGCGGAAGAGGGTGCGGTGGTCGGCTTCGAAGGCGGCGACCTCAGCCAGGCAGGGGACGGAGCCGCCGGCCTGGCGGGCGAGGACCTTCTCGAGGGTGGGGCTGGCGGTGGCCAGGAGGAGGAGGGAGTCGTATTGGCCGACGAAGAGGTCGATCTTGGGGAGGGTGGCGGGACCATCTTGCCTGGGGAGGGCGCCCAGGTCGAGGGAGAGCACGTCGAAGGGGACATCACGGATCTTCTCGGTGCGGGTGGATTTGCCGGCGTCGGTCCATTTCTTTTTGAGGTCGGCCAAGCGGGTTTTGAGTTGGTCGGCCTGGTCGCGGGAGTCCAGGAGGAGGAGCAGGGAGGGGAGTTGGTCTTTGGCGCCGGTCCAGCCGTTTTGGATGATGGCGAGGGTGCATTGACCGCGGAGGAGGCCCTGGTAATCGGCGAGTTTGAGGCCGGTTTGCTGTTCGAAGGGGGTGAGGAGGTCGGTGTTCAGTTTCTCCATGAACCGATCGCGGAACGGCTTCATGGAGCTGTCGTTCCAGAGTTGGACCATGGGGGACTTCTGGTAAGCGGCGAGGGCTTTGGCGAGGTCGGGGACGGTGAGGACGGCCAGGGTGTCGGCGGGGAGGAGTTGATCTGGGGCTTTGATGGCGGCCGCCAGGGGGAGGTGGCAGACGGAGAGGAGGAGAGCGAGGCGGAGGGTGAGTGTTGAGGTCATGGGGATAGGGGCAAACGGCGTTGGGGCACGAGACTAGAGGTTCTGTTTGAGGCGACTGGGCGGTTCGAGGTAGCGGTAGGGGTTGCTTGGGTTGTCGTTGTCGTAGGCGAAGGCGTCGCGGTTGTGGAGGAAGAACTTGAGGGTGGCGGCGGGGATGGCGAAGCCGAGGCCTTCGCCGAGGTTGATCTTCATATTGGTGACGCCGACTACTTCGCCGCGGAGGTTGAAGAGGGGACCGCCGCTATTGCCGGGGTTGATTTGGGCGGTGGTTTGGAGGTAGAGGTCGCCCTGGAGCTGGCGTGTTTTGGTGCTGACGATGCCCTCGGTGACGGTGCGTTCGAGCCCGAGGGGGCTTCCGATGGCGAAGACGCGTTCGCCGACGGCGAGGGCCTCGGAGTCCCCGAGGATGACACGGGAGAACAGGGGGGCGTCTTTGTCCTCGACCTTGAGGAGGGCGAGGTCGGCGAATTTGTTGAGGGCCACGATGCGGATTTGCTTATAGCTGCGGCGGTCGAGTTGGCCATTGGCCTGGTGGTAGACCTCGAGGGAGATCTGGGTTTCGTTTTCGATGACGTGGAAATTGGTGATGAGGTGGCCGTCGGCGTGGATAAAAAAGCCGGACCCGAGGCCGCTGGGGGTGCGGACCTGGACGACGGCCTCGCCCCATTGTTTCCCCCATCCGCGGCCGGCCCGTCCCGGTGGGGGGGCATGGGGGGTGGTGTAACGGCCGCGGGGGCTTGGGGTGGGGGGTGGCGGGGGGGGTGGGGAGGCGACCGGGTCGCGACCGGGTGCCGCGTCTGTTGTGCGCGTGATTTTGATGATGCGGTCCCGCGGCACGCTCAGGACGGTAAAGCCGAGGTCCATGACGACGAGGTCAGGTTTCTCGGCGAGGATGTTGCCGGTGAGGGAGGCCTGGTCCTTTAGCTCGACCACGTCAGCGTAGCCTGGGGCGGAGGAGAGGGCGCAGCCGAGGAGGAGGAGGCAAAGGCAACGCGTTGACATGGGAGGGCAAGGTAGCCAGGGCGACCGACCTTGACAAGCGGCGAAGCGGGCCTGCGCGCCAAAAGTGACGGTTACCTGAGGGGAGGGGCTGGGAGTGAGATTGCGCTTGATGCACTTTGGCAAGTGGGGTGAACTGCGAGCGGCCAGACCACGCGGGGGGCAAACGGGCATGAACGGCACAGCGTTGCAGAAGGAACCGAGTGCGGAGATCGCGACGTCCACGGTGGCCTCGCCGATCGCCCGGACGGGGTATGTGTCTGCGCCCGACTACAGCGACTTCATTCTGTCGTTGTTGCATCAGGCGGCGGCGCGGGGCGATGTGGAGTCGCAGTCCAAGCTGGGGGCGATGTATGCGGCGGGGGAGGGGGTGGCGCAGGATTTCGCGAAGGCGTTCGACTATTTGCGGCGGGGTGCGGACAAGAACCAGCCCTTGGCGTTGTATAATCTGGGGGTGATGTATGCGGGGGGTGCAAAGTATGGGGTGGAGGAGGATCCGCACAAGGCGTTCAAGCTGTATCAGAAGGCGGCGGAGCTGGGGTTGGCGGACGCGATCAACAACCTGGGCCATTGTTTTCAGCATGCGGTGGGCTGCGTGCGGAACCTGCGGCTGGCGTTTGACAACTACGAGGCGGCGGCGCGCAAGGGGCATGCGGTGGCGATGTCGAATTGCGGGTATATGAAGGAACTGGGACTGGGGACATCGCCGGACATAGCGGAGGCGATGCTGCATTATCGCAACGCGGCGAGCCACGGGTGTGTGGAGGCGATGTACAATCTGGGTCGATTGCTGGCCTGCACGGAGACGCGGCACAAGGATCCTCCGGAGGGTCGGCGCATCTTGCTCGAGGCGGCGGAGCGGGGCCTGGGGGACGCCTGGAATCTGCTCGGTTGCATTGAGTATAAGGGGTTGCAGGTGCCCCGGAGCTATGAGCGGGCGCGCGAGTATTTCGAGCGTGCGCAGTCGATGGGGAGTGCGGCGGCCATGAACAACCTCGGGTGGCTGTATCAGCATGGGTACGGGGTGGAGAAGGAGCCGGAGACGGCGGCACGGCTGTACCAGGCGGCGGCTGATCTGGGGTATGCGGGGGCTCAATGCAATCTGGGCTGTCTCTATTATGAGGGGTTGGGGGTGGATCGAGACTACACGCTGGCCTTTGATTACTTCAAGATGGCGGCGGGGACGGGGAATCTGAACGGGATGTATAACTTGGCGCTCCTGCACTTGAACGCGGACGCTGGCCACGCGGATCGGGGCAAGGCGATTTCGCTGCTCCGGCGTTGTTCGATGGAGGGTCACGCCGAGGCCTCGCGCCTTCTCCTCTCACTCACGCCGCGTTGAACGCCCGGCCATGGTCAAACTGGTCTACCAAACGTCGCTCGGGCCGATCAGCCTGGAGTATGAGCAGTCGTCGATTTCGGTGGGGAGCGCGGCGGACAACGACCTGGTGTTGCCGCATGCGTCCGTGCTGCCGTATTATGGCCGGATCGAGTTGGAGGAGGAGGGGGTGAGGGTCCTATCGGCGGAAGGGGGCAGGGTGGAGGAGGTGAGCGTGGGCGGACGTTTCACGGTGGGGGAGGTGACGTTGGAGGTTCACCACAGTGGCAACACGGTGGGCATTCCGCTGGGGGCGTTGGCGGCACCGGCCGTGATGGCTGACGATCCCACCGCGCCGTTTTACTGCGAGAACTGTCTGGTGCACTTTCACGATCACGAGGTGAAGCGCATTGGGATTCAGGGTCGAGGGAAGCACCTGTTGTGTCCGCGCTGCAGCCGCGAGTTGGTGCCGACGCACGTCCTGGCGGCGCCGGCGGAGGGGTTTGTCCGGCGGTTGAAGCGGGGGTTAGCGCGGTGGTTGATGGGGCGCTGAGGGGGGGGAGTCTCGGGATGGGGCCGATCGAGTCCCTGGGGGTCCTCCTTCGGGTGTCCGGTTGCGGCAGCGGTTCTCGACCGAAGAATTGCGGCGGCGCATCCCCGAGACGGCGGTCAGGATCACGTCGACGGCACCCGGTGGGCAGACCTTCGTGCCGCGGGACCGCCGGCATCCTGGCCGGATCGAGGGACGGGCCGCCTGGATGGCGGCGCTCCGACCCGGCCACCGCCAACCTCGGGCTGCACCGGGATTGCGCCGATGGCTGGCTTTGCAGTTGACAGCGGGGAGTGGGGGGGGAATATCGGCGGCAAATACTCAGTCAACCGTCAAACATCTCAGCAACGATGAATACTCGCATCCTTCCGGTCGCGGTCGCGTCAGCGGCGCTTGCGGGCGTGGCTGCCCATGGGCAGACCCTGTTTCTGGACACCCTCGACGCTGCGGCCAGCGCGAACGTGCGTTTCAACACGGCGCAGGGTTTGAACATGAGTTCGGCTTTCGTGGATTATTCGAATTTCACGGTTGGCGCGCAGACGTTCAATGTTCCCGAGGCTCCGCGGTCATCCGGTTTGGGGGGTGCATCCACGCGCGGCGTGTTGATGCGGTCGACCTACGACGGCACGGCGCGGATTCTGAACATGTTGCCGGCGGCCGCCCCGAACGGGGATGCGATGTCGTTCAGCGGGAATTACCGGTTGAGTTTTGACATGTGGTTGGGGCTGGACCCGACCGCGACGACCGCGAGTGCGGGGACGACGGAAGTGGGGATTTGGGGGATTGGGAACACGCAATCGCAGGCGCTGGGGCGGAGTTTCCGGAGCAGCGCGACGGGGACGTGGGGTTGGCTTTCAGTGGACGGGGGTTTCGGGGCGACGCTGAACAGTGGGGACGCCAGTTTCCGAGTGGGGGCTAATCAGATTGCCATTCTCGAGAATCCGACCCAGGCGGCGAACTGGAATGCAGCTTGGCCCGCGAACCCTGACATTCCGGGCGCCACCCCGGTGCAGAATGCGCCCTGGAATTCCTGGACGCAGGTTGATGTGACGGCGCAGGATGGAAACGTGTCGGTGAGGTTCAACGGAGTGGAGTTTTTCAATCTGGCGAGCAGCGACACCAGCGGGTTTGCGGTGATTGGCTACGAGGATCCGTTCACGGGCTCGGCGAGTTTCAGTCCTGACTACTCGTGGGGCCTGTTCGACAACATTCAGGTGACGGTCGTGCCGGAGCCAGGGACTTATGCGCTCATGACGGCGTTGGGGTTGGGTGGTTTCGTGGCGATTCGCCGCCGCTGGTTTCGGGCGTGAAGTGAGGGTGGCGGGGCCTCGAGTCCTCGCCTCCACACGTCCGGGCAGTGGGATTGGCCGCGTTTGCCTGGTCATTGCAGGAGGCCAGGGCCGGTCGCTCGTTGCGGGCTTCCGGGGGCGACGTTTTCTCCCGGGGGCGGGTTTATTGTAGCATCGAGCCGCACTTCAGACCGGAGGACCAGACACCAGTCCGTAGCTCTGTTCTCCGTTTCGCCCGATTCCCCGCGCCTCGCCGCCGGCCCGGTGGCGCTTCCCGCCAAAACCGGAGGTTATTTTTGCACAGACCCTAAGAATCCTTGAGCCCCACCGCACGGTGGTGCTTCATTGTTCCCTTGCATGGACCGGTTTCTTCTCCCCGGCCCCGCCTGGGTTTCCTGATCCGCGGTTGCTTCAGCTCTGCTGGCGGCCGTGCCGGGGTGTCATTTGCCGGGGTGTCACTTGCCGCTTGCAGCGTGCGGGGGCTTGATTAGGCTGGGGCTGTGTTTGGGTTATCCGAGCGACACTTGTTTGCGGGCGCCGTGGTGTTCTACGGGCTGAGCACGGTGTATTCGGTGTTTTTGTGGCGGCGGGGGTTTCGGCAGGACAACCGGGTTAATTTCTTTCTGCTGTTGGCGGGGTTTGGGTTGAACCTGATCGCGATGATGAAGCGGGGGTTTACGTTGGATCGGTGTCCCGTGAACAACCTGTTTGAGGCCATGATGTTCAGCACGTGGACACTGGTGGGGGTTTACCTGGCGGTGGGGGTTTGGCCTCGGTTGCGTTTTCTGGGGGCTTTTGCATCGCCTGTCCTGTTGGGCATGGGGGTATTCGCTTTGATGCCGGCGTTGGACACTCCCAAGGGCCCGAAGCCGGAGTTCATGAACCCGTTGGTGAGCGCGCACGCGGCGATGATCCTGCTGGCCTACGGCGCCTTCGGGTTGGGCTGCGTGTCTGCGGTGATGTATCTCACCCAGGAACGAGATCTGAAGATGCGTCGTGCCCGGGCGATTTTGTCGATGTTGCCGCCGATTCAGCGGCTCGAGTTGGCGACCAACCGTTTGTTGTGGGTGGGGCTTGGGCTGCTGACGCTGGGGTTGGCGATTGGGGCGGGCAGTTTGAAGCGCGCGACCGGGTTCTATTTCCAGGCGGATCCTAAGGTGGTGTGGTCGATGTTTGTGTGGGCGCTTTACGCTGTCTTGCTGGTGGTCCGGTGGCGGTTCGCGCAGGGGGGGCGCCGGTTCGCCTGGGGCGCGGTGGGCGCCTTTGCCTTTGTCATGCTGACCTTTTGGGGGACGAACCTCTTGTCCGGGATTCACAACGCCGCTTCCCCATGAGTGTCGTCGTCGTTGGGTTGAGCCATCACACGGCTCCGGTCACGGTGCGCGAGAAGTTCGCGTTCGCGGAGGGGGCCATTCCGGGCGCTTTGGCTCGGCTGCGGGAGGTGGGGATTGCGCGGGAGGCGGTGTTGTTGTCGACCTGCAACCGCGTGGAGATATATGCGGTAACGTCCCTGGCGGAGGCGGAGGCGTTTGCCGCGTTGCGGGGGTTTTTGGGGGAGGCGTGTAACCGGGGGGAGGCGCCGGAGGAGGGGGTCTATGCCTATGGCGAGCCGCGGAGTATTGAGCATTTGTTCAAGGTTGCGGCGGGGTTGGACTCGATGGTATTGGGCGAGACGGAGATTTTGGGCCAGATGAAGAAGGCCTACGATTTGGCGTTGCAGCACAAGCACACGGGGGGGCGATTGAACAAGGCCTTTCAGAGGGCCTTCAACGTGGCCAAGCATCTGCGGACGGAGACCAATATTCAGCGTGGTTCCACGTCGGTGGGGTCGGTGGCTGTCGAGTTGGCGGAGAAGATATTCGAGTCGCTGAGTGGTCGGACGGTGATGGTGATTGGGGCTGGGGACACGAGCGAGAAGACTGCGCGGTCGCTGCTTAGCCGGGGCGCATCGCAGGTGGTGGTGACCAATCGAACCTTGGAGCGGGCCGAGGCTTTGGCGCGCGAGTTGGGGGGGCGGGCGGTGCCGTTCGACGATTGGACGGGGGAGTGTGCGTCGGTGGACATCGTGGTGAGCAGCACTTCCGCTCCTGGCTATGTGATCGACCGGCCGCGGTTGGAGCCGTGGTTGCGGTTGCGGCGCAATCGCCCGCTGCTTTTGGTCGACATTGCGGTGCCGCGCGACATCGATCCGGCGGTGGGGGATCTCCCGAACGTGTTTGTCTACAACATCGACGACCTGCAGGCGATCGCGGACGACTACCTGCGGCAGCGGCAGGAGGAAATCGCGCGATGCGAGGCCATTATTCGGGAGAAGGCCAAGGCGTTGCGGGAGGATCGGCGCGGCCCTCCCTCCTTCCAGGCAGAACAGCCCGCGTTTGGCTCCTGACCCACCAGCTTTCGCATGTCCGCATCTCAGCCCCCTATTCGGATTGCCACCCGAGGCAGCGCGCTTGCCCTGGCCCAGGCGCATCAGATCCTGGCGCAGTGTCGCGCCGTGCAGCCGGGGCGGGCCTTCGAGTTGCGCGTGATGAAGACGACGGGCGACAAGCTCCAGACCGCCTCGATGGCCAAGCCAGACGCGAGTCTGCCGAAAGGCCTGTTCACGAAGGAGCTCGAGGTTGCGTTGTTGCAGCACCAGGCTGATCTGGCGGTGCATAGCCTCAAGGATCTTCCCACCGACCTTCCTGCGGGCCTGGAGTTGGGGGCGGTGAGCGAACGGGTGGATGCGCGGGACGTGCTGATATTGCGGGCGGCGGGATCAGCGGGCGCGGTGGGTGGGCGCAGCTTTCCGCCGGGGACGGGGTTGATGGGGCTGCCGGTGGGGGCGGTGATGGCCACGAGCAGCACACGGCGGGCGGCGCAGTTGTTGGCCCGGAGGCCGGATGTGCGGGTGGTGGAGATTCGCGGGAACGTGCCGACTCGGCTGCGCAAGTTGGCCGAGCAGCCGGAGTTGGATGCCACGCTGTTGGCGGCGGCGGGGTTAATTCGGCTGCAGTATGAGGTTACGGCGGACGGACTTTTGCGCGGGGACGGGATACCTGCGAACCTGGTCGCGAGTCCGATTGGCGTGGAGGAGATGATTCCGTGCGTGGGGCAGGCGGCGATTGGGATCGAGGTGAGGGCGGGCGACGATGACGTGGCCGGTTTATGTCGCGCGTTGAATCACGAGGACACGTTCCAGTGTGTGACGGCCGAGCGGGCGTTTTTGCGGGCAATGGGGGGGGGATGTCAGAGTCCGATCGCTGGGTATGCCGAGGTGGTGGGAAAAGAGCTTCGGTTGCGGGCGGTATCGTTTCGGGACGCCGGGGTGTGCCGGGCCACGGAGACGGGGTCGTGGGCGGATCCGGTGGCGTTGGGGGAGCGAGTGGCTGCGCGGTTGTTATCGTCGACGGGGTGAGGGCAAGGGTTTGGGCAAGGTCGGGAGTTGTGGTGGCACAGACCCTAGCCCACGATTTTCAAACTCGCTTCGAAACAGCCGCGGTCTGTCTATCGCCCCGTCCGCACCCCCTACCCACTCCCCAACCCCTTGCTGCGAGGCCTTTCTGAGCGGTTGGGGAGAGGGAGACTGGGAGAGGGGGCATGCTGGCTGTGAAGCATCCGGGCGAGGAAGCCGGCTTTGGCTGATGGGTCTGGGGCAGCGGTGGGCAGAACGGCTTCGGCCAGGCGTTGCAGGTAGGTTGCGCGGGGAATGTCGATCGCGCCCATGGCCTGGGTGATGGGCGTGAGCATTTGCAGGTCGAAGAGGGAGAAGCCGCCCTGCCGCAGGCGTTCGACCAGGTGGACCAAGGCGATTTTGGAGGCGTTGTCGGCCCGGTGGAACATGGATTCCCCGGCGAACAGGCGGCCGAGGGCGACGCCGTAGATGCCGCCGACGAGGCGGTCACCGGACCAACACTCGACGCTGTGGGCGTGGCCGGCCTGATGGAGGCGGACGTAGGCTGCGACGAGGCCTGGGGTGATCCAGGAGCGGATGCGTCCGGGGTTGGGGGCGGCGCAGCCCTCGACCACGGCGCGGAAGGCGAGGTTGACGGTGAGTTGGTAAGGGGTGCGGCGGAGAATGCGGCGGAGGGTGCGACCTACGTGGAGGGAATTCAGTTCTAGGATGGCCCGTGGGTTGGGGGACCACCACGTGATGGGTTGTTCACTCCAGGGGAACAGGCCGTGTTGGTAGGCGAGGAGGAGGCGGGCGACGGACAGGTCGCCGCCGAGGGCGACGAGGCCGGGAGGGTGGCCATCGAGGGCGGCGGCGGGGTCGGGGAACAGCAGGCGATCATCGAGCCACACGGGCCAGCGGGGGGGGCGGGCAGGCACGTTAGGAATGCAGGGCTTCGAGGAGCGGTCCGATGAACTCCTCGCAGACGAGGATGGCGATGAACTGGGGGGCGGTTTTCGGGGTGACGCCCAGGCGGCGCAGGCGGGCGGGGTCCGGGCAGCCGAGTTGGGCCCAACTACCGACGCGGATGTCGTTGAGGATTTGCAGGAGCCAATCGGCCTGGGCCGGGGTGATCCACAATTCGGAGGTTCCGGCGTGCTCGCGGAGTTGGGCGGGGTCGGCCAGGAAGGCCTCCAACTCGCGTCGGCGTGCGGTTCGTTGTTCGGCCAGGGACTGGTCGAGGAGTTGTTGTTCGGCGGCGAGCTGGGCGGGATCGCCGTGGCGGCTGATCTTGTGGTAGCCCGCGGGCAGGGCGGGGTAGAGGGCGAGGGTTTCGCGGAGGCGGGCGGCCTGGCGTTTGCCGAGGGCGAAGACCAGCCGTTCGCCGTGCCGCGCGCGCAGTCTCATGCGGCCTTCTCCATGGTGGCGTGCAGGCTATAGCCGTGCAGCCTGTGGACGTAGTATTCCGCCCGTTCCAGGGTTTCCTGGGTGAGGATGCTCTTGCCGTGGTGATGGACCTCGAGCATGTGGTGTTCGGCTTTTTCTCGTGACCAGCCGAACACCTGTTGAAAGACATGGGTCACGTAGTCCATGAGGTTGATGGGGTCATCCCAGCAGATGACCAGGTAGCCCGGGTCCAGGTCGCCCTTGGGGGACGTATCCTCGTCGGTGTGAATATCCGGCGCGACCAACGGCGGGGCGTTGTCAGGCATAGTCGGACCATACGGACAGTCCGTTGCCTTGGCAACCCTGGGCCGGGGTCCTGGGGCCGCGGATAGCGGAGTGGGAGCCACCGCGGGCGGGGCGGATGGCGCGGGCTTTTGGTGGCGGCGAGGGGAGGGGGCCGCGGAGGGGGGGTGTTACTGGGGACGGACGCCGGTGAGGCAGAGGCGGAGGAATCGCCAGGCCCGTTGGAGGAGCGAGGGCGGCTGGTCGTAGGGTTGCAGATCGGGGACCGCGTCGCCCTGGGGTTGGGCGAAGCGGACTTTGGAGCGTAGGAGGAGGGTGCCGAGGATGAGGTCGGCCAGGGGGAGGACGACGTTGAAGTTCTTGTGCATGTAGCGGTGGTGGAGGATGTGGTGGCCGTTGAGGCGGAAGAAGACCCCGGAGCGTTCGATCGAGCGTTTGCGGGGGAGGTGCATGCACCAGTGGAGGTATTCGTAGGTGCCGTAGTAGGCGGCGAAGGCCACCAGGGCGCCGAGGCCGAGGCCGAAGTCGTTCATCCACCAGGAGACGGCGGCGAAGGGCAGGACGCAGAGCAGGACGAGCACGGGGCCATTCCACCAGGCCATCGGGATGGTCCACTTATCCTTTTCCTCGATGAGGTGATAGGAGTGGTCGGCTCTGAAGATGCGGTGGTGGATGAGGGCGTGGGCGCGGTAGGGGTAGCGGAACGGTCCCAGGGGCCGGTGCATGACGTAGCGATGGAGCGTCCACTCGAAGAACGAGGCGTAGAAGACGGCGAGGATGAAGCCGACAGCGGCCCACTGCAGAGAATCAGGGTAAGACAAGGGTATTGGTTGGGGTTGAGGTTGGTGGGGGAGAGGGGCTAGCGCACCAAGGAACGGCAGAAACGGTCCATTCGTTCGAGGCCTTTTTCGATGTTGGCCAGGCTGGTGGCATAGCTGATGCGGAGGTAGTCGTCGGCGCCGAAGGCGACGCCGGGGACCGCGGCGACCTTTTCCTGTTCGAGGAGGCGGGCGCAGAACTCGGAGGACTTAAGGCCGGTGCCGCGGATATTGGGGAACAGGTAGAAAGCGCCTTTGCTATTGACGCAAGAGACGCCGGGCATGGCGTTCAGGCGCTGCCAGGCGGCGGTGCGGCGGCGGGCGTATTCGGCGAGCCAGCGGGGCAAGTGGTCTTGGGGGCCGGTGAGGGCGGCGACGGCGCCCTTTTGGGCGAAGGACGTTGGGTTACTGGTGCTATGGCTCTGGATGGCATCGATGGCTTTGGCGATGGGCTCCGGGGCGGCCAAGAAGCCGAGGCGCCACCCGGTCATGCTCCATGCTTTGGCGAATCCGTGAACGATGATGGTGTGCTCCTGGTGGGCGGGGGAGAAACTGGCGACGCTGCGGTGGGTGGCGCCGTCGTAGAGCAGGTGCTCGTAGATCTCGTCGCTCATGATGAGGACGCCGTGCGCCACGCAGAGGTCGCCGAGGGCCTTGATTTCGTCGGGGGTATAGACGCTCCCGGTGGGGTTGCTGGGCGAGTTGAGGATAAAGAGCCGCGTTTTGGGGCTCAGGGCTGCCTGCAGTTGCGCCGGGGTGACTTTGAATTCGGTCTGGTCGGAGGTGGGCAGGATGACCGGGGTGGCGCCGGCCAATGTGACCATCTCGGGGTAGCTGAGCCAGTAGGGGGCGGGGATGATGACCTCGTCGCCTTCCTGGCAGGTGGCGAGGATGACGTTGTAGCAGGAGTGTTTGCCGCCGCAGGAGACGATGATTTGGGAGGGGTTGAAGGCGAGGCCGTTATCGCGCCGGAACTTGTCGGCGATGGCCTGACGG
Source organism: uncultured Verrucomicrobiota bacterium (assembly GCA_964629545.1). Lineage (GTDB taxonomy): Bacteria > Verrucomicrobiota > Verrucomicrobiia > Limisphaerales > CAZVRY01 > CAZVRY01. The sequence continues at coordinate 13,087 of CAZVRY010000153.1, forward strand.
AGTTCGGGGATGCCGCTGGAAGGGGTGTATTTGGTGAAGCCGGCGGCCAGGGCCTGGGCGGCGGCGTCCTTGATATGCTGGGGCGTATCGAAGTCGGGTTCGCCGGCGCCGAAGCCGACGACATCCTGGCCTTCGGCCTTCATGGCCTTGGCCTTGGCATCGATGGCCAGGGTCAGGGAGGGGGACAGCGAGGCCGCCCTGCGCGAGATTGGGTAATCCATAACGGGCCCTGGAGCATGCCATGGGTCCGTGAAAGTGCAAGTTGGATTTCCGGCCGTTGGTTTTCCGGGTTTCCGGTGGGCTTGTCACGCGGGTCTCCCCTGCTATGTTGCGCGCCATGCAGAACCACACCTTCGGTTTCACGAAAGAGGATCCCTGGCGGATCTTCCGCATCATGGCGGAGTTCGTGGACTCCTTCGAGTCGCTGTCCCAGATTGGGCCGGCCGTGACGGTGTTCGGTTCGGCGCGGACGCGGTCGTCGGATCCTTTTTACAAGGCTGGGGTGCAGATTGCGGAGGGGCTTGCGCGGGAGGGTTTTGCTGTGATCACGGGGGGCGGGCCCGGGATCATGGAGGCGGCGAATCGTGGGGCGGCCAAGGCCCGGGGGACCTCGGTGGGCCTCAACATCGAGCTGCCCTTCGAGCAAAAGGGCAACCGTTACGCGAATCTTCCCATCAACTTCCACTACTTTTTTTCCCGCAAGGTGTGCTTCGTGAAGTACAGCATGGGTTTCGTGTTTCTTCCCGGTGGTTTCGGCACGCTCGACGAGTTCTTCGAGGTGATCACGCTGGTGCAGACCCATCGCATTCCGAAGTTTCCCTTGGTGTTGTACGGCCGTTCTTACTGGGAAGGCCTGCTGGCGTGGGCGCGCAGCGCGTTGGGGAAGAACGGCTACATCAGTCCGGGCGATCTCGACTTGGCGACGCTGACGGACGACGTGGGCGAAGCGGTGGGGGTGATTGTGGACTATCGACGTCGGGTGACGCCGCCCGAGTTGCGGGCGAAGTCGGTGGTTTAAGCGGGGGCCCGGCATGGAGACGCGCTACGAGGTCACGCGGCTGCCGAACGGTTTGACGGTGGCGACGGCGGCGCAGCCGCACATGACGAGCGTGTCGCTGGGTCTCTGGGTGGCGGTGGGTGGCCGCTACGAGCCGGCGGCGCTGAATGGGGCCTGCCATTTCATCGAGCACATGCTGTTCAAGGGGACGCGCAGCCGCTCGGCTCGGGACATCTCCCAGGAAGTGGAGGGGTTGGGCGGGTATTTGAATGCGTTCACGGGCGAGGAGAGCACGTGCTACTTCGCCCGCGCTCCGCATCGCCAGTTGGAACCGCTCCTGGAGGTCTTGGTGGACATGTTGCTGCGTTCCCGGTTTAGTCCGGCGGACATCGTGAAGGAGCGGGGTGTGATCAAGGAGGAGATTGCGATGTACCTGGACCAACCGAGCCAGCATGTGCACGAGTTGCTGGACGAGCTGGTGTGGCCGGATCATCCGCTGGGGCGCCCGCTGGCGGGGACCGAGGAGGGTCTCGATACTCTGGATCGCACGGCCTTGGTTCGTTTTCAGCGGGCGTCCTACACGGCGCCCGCGTCGCTGGTGGTCGCGGCGGGGCGCGTGAGCCATCGCGAGGTGGTTCGCGCCGTGACCCGTCATGCCCGGCATTTCCCGCCCGGTCCGGCCCCGGGGTGCGAGCCGGTGCGCCATCGTCAGGATCGTCCGCGGGTGCGACTGTTCACGAAGCCGACGGAGCAGACGCAACTGGCGCTTGGGATTCGGGTGTTCTCGCGTCACGATGAGCGTCGTTACACGCTCAGGCTGCTGAACACGCTGTTAGGGGAGATCATGAGTTCGCGGTTGTTCCAGGTGATCCGGGAGCAGCACGGCTTGGCCTACTCGATTTCGAGCGGGATGGGGCTCTTGGAGGACACAGGTCTGCTCAGCATTTCGGCCGGGCTGGATGCCGAGCAGTTGCCGAGGGTGCTGGGTTTGATCTTGCGGGAGTTGCGCCGGTTGGCCACGACGCCGCCTCGGTCGGCGGAGATGCGGCGGACAAGGGATTACGCGCTCAGCCAATTCGAGTTGGGGTTGGAGAGCACCGAAAACCAGATGACGATGGTAGGGGAGCAGTGGCTGGGTTATCGGAGGATGACGACTCCGCACGAAGTGGAGCGACGGTTGAGCGCGGTGACGGCGGACGAGATTCAGCGGTGCGCCGCCGATTTGTTTCGGGACGAGAATCTCAACCTGGCGTTGGTGAGTCCGTTGAAGGATGCTCGGCGGGTGGCTCGGCTGCTGCGGCTGCCGTGACCGCCGACTAATAAGGGTCCGGGTCTACGCCCATGTCCACGTTCCAGAGCGTGTGGCCCTGGGACCAGAGCGAGCAGGCGGGGTTGCGCCCGACGCGGCGGAAGCGGTAGGTGCCGTTGGCCGGACAGGTGGGCATGCGGGCGCCGCGGAGGTAAGGGGTCACATCGTTGGCGGTGGGAGTGTCCGCCTGGGTCTTTTTATTTTCGATGGCCCACTGGCTGACGGCCCCGTCGAGGGTGCGGAGGTTGGAGATGCAGGTTTTGACTTGGGCGGCTTTGCGGGCGCGGATGAAGTTGGGGAGGGCGATGGTGGCGAGCAACCCGATGATCGCGACCGTAATCATGATCTCGATGAGGGTGAAACCGGCCCGACGCGTCGACGGAAAGGCAGAGGGGTTCATAGGATCGAGGCAGGCAGAGGCAATGTGGCGCGTAATCGGGCGTTTGTCGATAGCAGGCTGAGGAGCAGGCGGAGGAGCCCTTCCCGAGGCGGGTTCCAAGGGCGGGACGCCCGTAACGCGGACTCTGGGAAGTCTCACGTTTGCACGGGGTGCGGCGGGGTTTCAGGGGCTGATTCGAGGGACGAGCGTTTTGTCGCGGTAGAATTTTTCGAAGCTGTCGCGCCCGTTGGCGAGTTTGGGGGCCATGAGGACGTTGGACCGGAGCGATTCCACGTGGCCGTCGCAGAAGGGGATGGTTTCGCGTTTGAGGTGGCGGTATTGGAGGATGAAGAGGTCTTCGTAGGCGAAGAGCATGGAGCCCCAGCCTTCTCCGGGGTTGGACAGGCCACCTTGGGCGTAGGCGGCCTTGTGGTCGCGGATTTCGGTGAAGGCGACGGTGCCGGAGGGGTGGCTGAGGGATTCGGGTTTGATGGAGAAGCCGAGGGCCATGACGCCGGTTTGGCGGGCGTTGCCGTGTTGCTGCTCGCCGTTCTTGATGTTGGCATTGGTCCAGTAATGGCGGCGGCCCTGTTTGTGGCTGGGACAGGCGAGGATGTTGGTGGGGGCTCCGAAGGGGAGGATTTGCTCGTCCCAGGTGAGGTAACCTTTGGGGGTGCGGCCGGGGGCGTCCGCCGAGCCAGGAGGGAGTTGGCCGCCTTGGTCGTTGGCATAGAGGAGGCAGGCGTAGACGATTTGGCGACCGTTGTTGAAGCACTTGGTTTTGCGTCCTTGTGCTTGGGCGGTGCGGAGGGCGTGCGAGGGGGGGGAGGCGGGGCGGGCGGTGGTGGCGATGTCGGCGAGCGCGTCGAGGGGGGTGGAGGGGGGGG
>CAZVRY010000154.1:0-12136 GCA_964629545.1 uncultured Verrucomicrobiota bacterium
GGGGACGCTGGGTGGGGGTGGTCGGAAGTGGCGTGGCGGGGTGGGGGGGTGCTGGGGAGGGTTTGGGCAGGGGGGCGGAGTGTTTAGGGGGTGTGCCCTGATATGTGCCATTGACAATTCGGGGACACCCTTGATAACTGGGGGTAGCTTCGAAAGAAGCAGAGCCCAAACCGACACGCTTATGACGCGCATCCACGCAGGAAAGGGATTCACCCTGATCGAACTGTTGGTGGTGATTGCCATCATCGCAATTCTCGCCTCCATGTTGCTGCCGAGCCTGACGAAGGCGAAGCAGAAGGGGCAGGGGATTCACTGCATGAACAATCACAAGCAGTTGACCCTGGCGTGGAAGATGTATGCGGACGATCACAATGGCCAGTTATTGTATGCGAGTCCTTCGGGGGATGGGACGCCCTCGGACAAGCCGACGTGGGTGACGGGGTGGATCAACTTCGATGGGGGGAATCGTTCGAACTGGGACATCCAGCAGGACATTGCCAAGAGCCCGATGTGGAACTACTGCGGCAAGAACGCGGGGATTTGGCATTGCCCGGCGGATCGTTCGACGGTCAAGCCGACGTCGGGGCCGTTTCGCGGGATGGCGGTCTCGCGGGTGCGGAGCATTTCGATGAACTTCTATTTTGGCGGGTGGGGTGGCCGGATGGACGGTTTGTACCCGAGTGGGGACACGAGTTGGCGGTTGTATTTCAAGGAGAACGACCTGATTGACCCGGGTCCGGCGCGGACGTGGTTGTTCCTGGACATGCGGGAGGACAGCATTGACATCGGGAATTTCGCGACGGACATGCGGGGATGGCCGAATCAGCCGGCCCAGACGGGATTCTTCGATTTGCCGGCTTCGTATCATCATTTTGCGGGCGGGTTTTCGTTTGCGGATGGGCATTCGGAGATCAAGCGTTGGCGGGATGGGCGGACGATGCCGAAGTTGGTGAAGGGGGGGTTGATTCCTGACTCCTACGCCACGCCGAACAATCGGGATGTGATTTGGTTGCAGGAGCGGACGACCCGTCAGAAGTGAGGGGTGATGAAAGCTGGGGTTCGGAGCTGGGGTTTTACGCTGATCGAGTTGTTGGTGGTGATCGCGATCATCGCGATTCTGGCTTCGATGTTGTTGCCTGCTTTGACCAAGGCGAAGCAGAAGGGGCAGGGGGTTCAGTGCATGAACAACCACAAGCAGTTGACCTTGGCCTGGAAGATGTACGCGGACGACCACAACGGGTTGCTGCTTTATGCGAGTCCGTCCGGGGACGGGACGCCGTCGGACAAGCCGACGTGGATGACGGGGAGGATTGATTTTGATCCGGTGAACCGTTCGAACTGGGACATCAATCAGGACATCGTGAAGAGTCCGATGTGGCCATTTGCGGGAAAGAACCCTGGGATCTTCCGCTGTCCGGCGGATCGTTCGACGGTGCGTCCGACGGCGGGGCCGTTTCGTGGGCAGGCGGTCTCGCGGGTGCGGAGCATGTCGATGAACCTCTATTTCGGGGGTTTTGGGGGGACCTTTCCGGCCAGTTACAGTGGGGGCAAGAACTGGCGGTTGTATTTCAAGGAGACAGACTTAGTGGATCCGGGTCCGACGCGGACGTGGCTCTTCCTGGACATGAGGGAGGACAGCATTGACATCGGGAATTTTCTGACGGACATGCGGGGGTATCCGACGCAGCCAGCGATGACGGGGTTCTTCGACTATCCGGCGAGCTACCATCACTTTTCCGGCGGGCTCTCGTTTGCGGACGGGCACTCTGAGATCAAGCGTTGGCGGGATTCGCGGACGATGCCGAAGTTGGTGAAGGGCGGCTTGATTCCCGACGTGGTTTCTTCGCCGAATAATCGGGATGTGATCTGGTTGCAGGAGCGTTGTACGCGGGAGAAGTGAGGGGAAGCAGCGACCGGTGGTGGGGGCTTAGCCGTATCCATGCAGTCGGATCCGTCGCGCTGGTTTGATCTTCTTTCGAACCGCTTCGTCGTTCGTCGGTTACGTATTTCGAGGCAAGACGCGCCCTTCTCACTCCTCGCCGTTCGAAAGAATCTGCAGCGCCATCGCTTCCCTCCCGACTGCATAGACACGGCTTAGAGCGTCAAGGGACTGCAAAGACTGGAATGGCGGGGAGGATACTCCGGGGCGAGCCCGCGCAGATGGAGTTCCGGAACCTGGAGGGAGATTACGAGTCGGAGCAGGTAGCGGAGGCGGAGCCGAGGTCCAGGCTTGGGCGTTGAGCCTTGAGACGTTCCGGTTTGTGGGGAGGGTTGCGAGGTGGGGCCTCAGGATTTGGCGGTGGCAGGAAAGCGGGCGAGGAGTTGGAGGGATTCGTTCATTTGCTCACGGCTTTCGGCGCCCAGGGTCATGGCGTCGAGCAGGTCGAGGTTCTGGGCATAGCGCATGCATTCCTCTCGGCCCTCGGCGGTTTTGGCGAGGGTGCCTTCGCCGTAGATTTTCATGCCGATGATCGCTTTGCCGTTCTTCTTGGCGGTTTTGAGGATAGGGACGACTTGGTCGACGGGGCCGTCCATTTTGGCGCCTTTGGGGTTGATGCGGGCGAGGATGACGTCGACCCAGGGGGTTTGGGAGGCGGTGCGGAGGGCTTCGAGGTTGTGGCAGGAGACGCCGACCGCGCGGACCTGCTTCTTCTCTTTCGCGGTGGAGAGGGCCTCCATGTAGGGTTTCATTTCCTCCTCCCACTGTGGGGTCATGAGGCAATGGAGGAGGACGATGTCGACGTAGTCGGTGGCGAGTTCATGGCGGAACCGTTCGAGGGCCATGCGGGCGGAGCGCAGTTTGAAGTCCGCGGGGACGTTCTGAGGTTCGCCGTCGTAGCGGAACCAGAGTTTCGTGAGGATGGTGGCTTTGGCGCGGGGGATCGAGCGGAGGGCTTCGCGGAAGTAGACGTGGGAGCCGTAGAGGTCGGCGAGGTCGAAGAAGGTGACCCCGTGGTCGTAGTCGTGGCGGAGGAGTTCGGTGAGGGCCTGGAATCCCATGCGGGTGTGATTGGACTGCCGGTTGCCGCCGCTCATGCCGGTGCCTTGGCCGATCCGAGACATGGTGATTCCGGTCTGGCCGAGGGGACATTGGGGTGGGAGGGAACTGGGGCTGGCGGGTTGGGCGCGGAGGAGGCTGGAGAGGCAAGCGGAGCCGCCGGCGAGGGAGGCGAGGAAGGTTCTGCGCGTGGGGCTTCTCATGAGGTCGATTAGGTTTGTGGTAGCGGTATGACCGCCGGGGGCGGCAGGGTGCTGGGGTTTAGGTTAGTCGCGGGCAGGGGTTGGCTCAAGGAGAAATCCAGGCGGGATGGGCGGCGGGGGGGGGCCCATCCAGGTCTTGGCGAGGGATTGGGGGGCGGCTTGTTGGTTGACGGGCCGGGGGCGGTTGTTCATGCTGAAGTGGTGAACACACTTTCTCCTGCTGCCATTGTATCGGCGTTGCTTATCTCCCAGTCGTTGATCTTTGCCGCCTCGGTAGGCCCGCGGTTTTACGGAGATCCACCGGACGCACATCATCCGTGGGCGGTGCACGACGGGAACCGTCCGCAGCCCAAGCGGGTGACTCCGGGGACGTTCAGCACGCCGGCAGTGGCGGGACAACCGCCGTCGGACGCGATTATTCTGTTTGACGGGAAGGACTTGTCGAAGTGGCAGAACGACAAGGGCGAGGCTCCGAAGTGGAAGGTGGAGAATGGCTACATGGAAGTGACGCCCGGGAGTGGGCAGATCAAGACGCGGGAGCAATTTGGCGACTGTCAGTTGCACATCGAGTGGGCGGCGCCGGCGAAGGTGGAGGGTGATAGCCAGGGGCGGGGGAACAGCGGGGTCTTCTTCATGGGGATGTTGGAGATCCAGGTATTGGATTCGTATGACAACGCGACCTACGCGGACGGGCACGCGGGGGCGTATTACGGGATCAACCCGCCGATGGTGTTGCCGGTGCAGCCGCCGGGGACGTTTCAGGTGTATGACATTGTGTTTCGGCGTCCGATTTACAAGGACGGGCAGGTGGTGGATCCTGGCTATGTCACGGTGTTTGTGAACGGGGTGCTGGTGCAGGATCACACGCCGTTGGAAGGTTCGGGGACGCACATGGCGCGGACGAGGCCCGGACCCTTTCCGGAGAAGGGGCCGCTGGCCTTGCAGGATCACGGCAATCCCATGCGTTTTCGGAACATCTGGTATCGGGAACTCGCGCCGCGGCCGTCGCAGGGGGGGACCGACGGCTATCTCACGGCCGAGGCCGCGCTGGCCAAGCGTCAGCAGATCGCCGAGGAGATCCGCAAGGACGCGGTCACGCTGAAGAGCGACTCGAATCCGCTCCCGGAGATGATGCGTTGGTTCGAGTCGTTGGTTTACGCGAAGGACGACGAGGCGGCGCGGCGGGCGGAGGAATTGGCCCGGGCCTATTTGAAGGGGTTGGCTTCCTTGTCATCGGCGGATTTGGAGAACAAGAAGGACGAGGTCAAGCACGTGCGGGACGTGTTCAAGTATTTGGCCAAGTGGAAGATGATTCCGGCCGATTTCGGGCCGAAGCAAGCGGTGGACGAGATGATCGCGGCGAAGGGATGGGATCGTCAGCAGCGGCGGTGAGGTGGAGGCTGGGGGTGGCTGAATAGGGCGGTTGGCGGACGAGTCATTGACACACCATGAATACAAATACACTGAAGAGTTGGATGACGGTGGCGGCGGTGGGGGCGGGTCTTTTGGTTGGGGAGGTGGCGTTGCGGGCGGCCGAGGGCGTGATCCTCCCCTTCAATGGCCAGGATCTGGCGGGCTGGAAGGCCAAGCCGGAGGGCAAATCGGTCAGCAAGTGGCGGGTTGGCACGGCGAAACCGGATCCCGCGAATCCAAAGCGGTTCGTGGTGACGGCTGGGGGTGAGTTGATTAACGACACGGAGGGTCATGGCAAGAGCCTGGATTTTTACAGTGAGGCGGTGCATGGGGATGCGGTCATTACGTTGGAGGTGATGGTCCCGAAGGAGTCCAACAGCGGGATTTATGTTATGGGGGAGTATGAAGTGCAGGTATTGGACAGCCATGGGCGGGACGCTAATCCCGGTCCGGGTGACATGGGGGCGATTTACGGGGCGCAGCCGCCGCATCAGCCCAAGTACCGGGCCCCGGGCGAATGGAACACGTATGAGATCCACTGGCAGGCACCGAAGTTCGACGGCAGCGGGAAGAAGGTGGGGAACGCGAAGTTTGTGAAGATCGTGCTCAACGGGGCGGTGATTCACGAAGACTTGGAGATGAAGGGGCCGACGCCTGGGGGCGTGGATGGCAAGGAGAAGGCGAAGGGACCGCTGATGTTTCAGGGGAACCATGGGCCGGTGGCGTATCGCAACATCCGCATCGCTCCGCGTTAGCATCCTTGAAACCCGAAACTGATTCCTGATTATGAAGTGTGATGTGATCCGGTGGTGGGCGTATGGGGTGATCGGCTTGGGGATGGCGGTGGGTCCGGCGGCGGGGGCGGCGGTGGGGGTGGGGGCCAGGCCGATCCCCGGGGCAGAGGTGCTCTTCGATGGCTCGCGGGCGATGCTCGACGCCCAATGGACCTATTGGCAGGGGCCCGGCTTCAAGTCATCGCTGCCGGTCAAGTGGAAGGTGGTGGAGGATCCGGTGGATGGGGGGACGGTGATGCAGACCGACGATCGGGCGGCGGACGGGGGGAAGTATGGGGCGGCGGACCTGGTGACGAAGAAGGCCTATCGGGATTTCCGGCTGCACCTTGAGTTTCTGGTGATGCAGCCTGGGGGAAACAGCGGGGTTTACCTGCAGAACCGCTACGAGATTCAGGTGTTGGACGGCGACCGGACGAAGCACGGGATGGGGGCGGTGATCAACGAGACGGAGTCGCCTTACGAGGCCTATCATGGGGTAGGCAAATGGAACGCGTATGACATCGTGTTTCGGGCGGCGCGCTTTCGGGAGGGGAAGCGGGTGGAGCGGGCGTTGGTGACGATGTATTTCAATGGGAAGAAGGTGCACGTGAACCAACCGATCAACCAGGTCTGGGGGGGGCCGAACTCGGGTTTGGATGGTGGGAACGATGGGGGCAAGGGGATTACGGACACGCCGGGCGGGTTGAAGTTGCAGGCGGAGGGGCATGATGTGAGGTATCGCAATATTTGGATCAAGGAATTGGATCTGGAACGCGCGGAGACGGATTTGGGTGATGAGGAGTTGGGAAGTTCGCGATGAGGCGAGGCGTCTTCCTGCTTGGGAGTGCTTGAATAGAGACGCCGGTGACGGCCTGCCTGCGCATCACCGGCGTCTGCCTGGAGACCCGTTGGGGACGGGTCAAATTCGTTCAGGTGAGGGGAAGTGGCCGGCGCATGGGGGGAGGTGACCTCACGGGGAGGGGATTTCGTGGTTGCGCGTTGCGAGTGAGCCAGCGGTCCGTCCTGCGAACGGGGTGCGATGAGCAACCTTTGTGCCTATCATCGTTGGTGGTAATGGGACGGAGGGGGGGGGCGGCAGTGCTGCTTCGGGCGTTGGGCTCATGGTTGGCGGCATGATTCCCGGCTTGCTTCGGGGGGCGCGGCTGGGTTTGATCGCGGGGCATGCACGCGATGATACGAACGACGTGGTTAGGGGTGCTGGTGGCATGGGTGGGGGCGCTTTCGCCGTTGGCTTGGGGGCAGCAGGCCTTGCCGCAGTTGAAGAGGGTGGATCCCAAGCAGACGGCGCGGATCGCGTGTGTGGGGGACAGCATCACGTTCGGGTCGGGGATTCCTGGGCGGGAGACGAACAGTTATCCTGCGGTGTTGGACCGCCTGTTGCCGCCGATGTTCGAGGTGCGGAACCTGGGGGTGAGCGGGGCCACGTTGTTGCGGAAGGGGGATCGGCCGTATTGGGACACGCCGCAGTTCAAGGAGATTGCGGAGTTTGGGCCGCGTTTGATTGTTTTGCTATTGGGGACGAACGATTCGAAGCCGCAGAATTGGGCGCATCGGGGGGATTTCGAGGCGGACTTGAAGGCGATGCTGGATTATTTTGGGAAGCTGGAGACTCCGCCGGTGGTGTTGCTGGGGTTACCGCTCCCGGTTTATGGGGATCGGTTTGGGATTCGGGGCAAGGTGGTTCAGGAGGAGATCATTCCGGTGTTGAAGAAGGTGGCGGGGGAGCGGGGTTTGCGCGTGATCGATTTGAACGCGGCGTTGAGCGGGCATCCGGAGTGGTTTCCGGACCAGGTGCATCCGGACGCGGCGGGGGCTTCGCTGATGGCGAAGACGGTGCTGGAAGCGATTCGCAGTCCGAAGCATTGACAGGGGCGAGGGGAGGCGTAGAAGCGGCTTCATGGTGACGCGAGTGGTTGTTGCGCGTGGCTGGGTTCTCTGGATCCTGCTTGTTCACGGTTTGCTTGGGCCTGGGGTTGGGTCCGGGGCGGTGTTGGACTTAGCCCGGCTTGGGGCGGTGACGCAGAGCGGCGATGCGGCGGTGGGGCGGGAGGCGAGTCGGGCGGTGGACGGTTCCGGGGCGACGTTCAGCGCGACGAGAGAGGGTACGAATGCGTTTTGGGAGATTGAGCTGGAGCGGGTTTACGCGTTAGACCGTTTGGAATTGGTGATGCCGGCGGATCCGGCGTATGCGGGTGCGGGGGACGGGTTGACGGTGCGCGTCTTTGATTTGAGGGATCGGGTCGTATTTCAGGCGGCGGTGACGGATTCCGGGGCCGGAGGGGCATGGTCGATCGATCTGCCGGCCGGTTTGGAGGGGCGGGTGATTCGGGTTGGGTTGGAGGGGGGGCAGCCGAACGGGAACGGTCGGCACCAGGTGGTGTTAGCGGAGGTGCGGCTGTGGGGGGATCATTCGCCGGCGGTGGGGCCGTTGCGGTTGCGGGAGGTGGCGGTGGCGACGCAGACCAGCGACGGGTCGGCGTCGACGGTGGCGGGGCGGGCGCTGGACGGCGATGTGAGCACGTATAGTGAGACGGCGGGGGAGGCGGATGGGGGGTGGTTACTGACGCTGGACCGGTTGCGGTGGGTGCATCGGGTCGAGGTCGTGAACCGGACGGGGGCGGCGGCGGCGCGGTTGGGAGGGCTGACGCTGCGGTTGTTGGATGAGCATTCGAACACGGTGGCGCGAGCGGTGTTGGAAGATCCCGGGGCGGGTCGCCGGTGGGGCACCACGTTCCCGGCGGGGACGCGTGCGCGGCAGATTCGGATTGGGTTGGAGGATGGGCGGACGAACGGGGCGGGGGATTATAGGGTGGCATTGGCGGAGGTGAACGTGTTGACGGGGGAGAATCTGGCTTTAGGGCGGGAGGCGTATGCGGTGCGATTTCTGGACAGTCAGGCGGCGGCGCGGGTGGCGAACGACGGGGATTACACGACCGAGTTCAAGTCGACGGACAAGACGGTGGACGCCTATTGGGAGGTGGACTTGGGGGAGGAGCGGGCGGTGTCGAGCGTGCGGGTGATCGCGGCGACTGGGTTCACGGCCCGGTTGGCGCGGGGGACGGTGCGGCTGTTCGATGGAGGGCATCGGTCGGTGTATGCGCGGCGGTTGCAGGGGAGCGTGCCGACGTTCGATGTGGAGGTGGCCGGGCCGCGCCGGGCGCGCTACGTGCGCGTTGGGTTTGAGAACAAGGAGCGCTCGGATCCGGCGGGCGGGATCGAGTGGTATTTGGGGTTGAAGGAAGTGGAAGTGTACGGACAGCCAGCCGACGGGATTGGGTTACTGGAGTTTGGGGCCTCGACGAACGGCATCGAGGGGGGGGGGACGGCGACGTTGTTTTGGCGCGAGGCGGGGTTGGATCGGTTGGAGTTGTGGCCGGGTTTTGGTTCGGTGGGGGCGTGGACGGGGTTGGACGGAGTGGGTTCGGTGGGGGTGGCGCCGCGGGAGACGACCGAGTATTGGTTAGTGGGGACGGGGCGGGATGGGGTGGTGACGAGGGCGGTGACCGTGGCGGTGGACGGCGGGGAGTTGCCCGTGCAGATCAGCGAGTTCGTGGCCAACAACCGCTTCTCGTGGGAGGATGGGCGTGGGGAAGCGCCCGATTGGATCGAGGTGCACAATCCGAATGGGAAGGCGGTGGACCTGGAGGGCTACGGGTTGAGCGATGACCCTGGGCGACCTCGGAAGTGGGTGTTTCCGTCGGTGCTGGTGCCGCCGCACGGTTTCCTGGTGGTGTTCGCTTCCGGGAGGTCGGAGCCCTTCGATGCCGGGGGACACCTGCATGCGACATTTCAATTGGACCAGGGAGGGGAGTCGGTGGTGTTGACGGCGCCCGACGGGGTGACGGTGGTGGATGCGGTGGAGGGCTTTCCGCCGCAGCGCGAGGATTTGGCCTATGGGCGGGCGATGGGAGGGGGGTGGGCGTTTTTGGAGCCGACGCCGGGTCGATGGAACTGGTCGACGTCCTATGCGGGTTGGCTGCGGCCGCCGGAGTTTGGGGTGGCGCGGGGGTTCAAGACGAATGCGTTCACGTTGGCGTTGAGCGATCCCAACGAGGGGTCGGCGTTGTTTTATTCGATGGATGGGCGGGAGCCGACGACCCGTTATCAGGGGCCGCTGGCGGTGGGCGCGAGCGCGGTGGTGCGGGCGACGGTGCGGCGGTCGGGCTACAAGGAGCCCCGGGTGCAGACGCATTCCTATCTTTTTCCGGAGCGGTTGCTGACGGCGGGGAATATGAATCAGGCGCTGACGCAGGATCCTGGCTACGGCCCGCGGATCCTGCGGTCGATGGTGGAGTTGCCGATCCTGTCGATAGCGGTGCCGAATCTGCCGGACGACTACGTGGAGCGGGAGGCCTCGGTGGAGGTGTTCTTGCCGGGGGGGGAGGATCCGGTGCAAGCGAATGCGGGTTTTTACCGGTTTGGCGGGGCGTGGACGACGTTTGCGAAGAAGAACTATCGGTTGAAGTTCCGGGCGGAGTATGGGGAGCGGAAGTTGCGGGTGCCGTTGTTTCGCGGGTTTGACCGGGGGATTCTGGCGCAGGGCGCCTTTGACGAGTTGGATTTGGGTGGGGGATCGCACGACATGGTGGAGCGGGGGTTTTACCTGGGGAGCCGGTTTGCGGAGGACACGATGCTGGACATGGGCAGTTTGAATCCGCATGGGCGGTTTGCGCATGTGTTCATCAATGGCAACTATTGGGGGCAGTATCACGTTCGGGAGCGACTGAACGACGCATTCTTGGCGGACTATCTTGGGGGGGAGCGTGAGGGTTACGTGAACGTGCGTGGGAATGACAATGTGGGGAGCAGCTTCATTTTGGGGACGCCGGAGCCGCCGCGCCGGGAGGCTTGGGAACGGGTGTTGGCGGCGCGGGGTTCCTATCGGGACGTGCGGGCGGACGTGGACGTGCCGCATCTGATCGATTTCATGTTGATGTGGGGTTATGGGGATGCGGAGCCGGAGTATCGGGCGGCGGGGCCGGTGGTGTCCGGGAGCGGCTTCAAGTTTTGGCTGGGGGATGCGGATGGCTATTTGCGGACGTCGGCGTTGAACAAGGATCCGGGGGCGAATCCGGGGCCGGGGGGGATATTTGGGGCGCTGGTGGCGGAGGGGGATCCAGATTTTCGGATGTTAGTGGCGGACCGGGTTCAACGGCACTGTTTCGGGGGCGGCGCGCTGACGCCGGCGCGCGCCCTGGCGCGGTTGGACGAGCGGATGTTAGAGATCACCAACAGCCTGGTGGCCGAGTGTGCGCGGTGGGGGTATCGGACCCCGGCGAATTGGCAGACGGCAGCGCAGGGGATTCGGACAGGGTTGTTTCCGGACCGGGCCCGGAATCTGGTGAATGGGTTGCGGGCGCAGGGGTTGTTTCCGGCGGTGGATGCGCCGACCTTGAGCCATGAGGGGGGCAGTGTGACGAATGGGTTCGAGTTGGTGTTGGGGGGCAGTGGGGAGGGGGTGTATTACACGCTGGACGGATCGGATCCGCGCATGCCGGGGGGAGAGATTAGTCCGGGGGCGAGGCGTGTGGATTTAGGGGTGAACGTGTTGGTGGCGGCGGGGTCGGTCTGGCGGTATTGGGATCGGGGGTCGCTGCCGGGGGCCCAGTGGGCGCAGCCTGGCTTTGCGGACGGTTCCTGGTCGTCGGGGCGGGCGCAGTTGGGGTATGGGGACGGCGGGGAGGCCACGGTGTTGGGGTATGGTTCGGATGCGAGCGACAAGTATCGGGCGTATTATTTTCGGCTGGCGTTTGGGGTGGCGGATCCGGCGGGGGTGTCGGACCTGGTGCTGGAGTTGCTCCGGGACGACGGGGCCGTGGTCTACCTGAACGGGCGCGAGGTGGTGCGCGACAACATGCCGGCAGGGCTCATCGAGCACACGACGTGGGCAAGTTCAGCGGTGGGGGGGGCGGAGGAGTCGACGTTCTACCGGTTCCCGTTGAGCGCGACGAACCTGGTGGCGGGGACGAATTGGCTGGCGGTGGAGGTGCACCAGGCGACGGCGAATAGCACGGATTTGAGCTTCGATCTGGCGCTGGTGGGAGGCGCGGTGGCGTCGGATCCAACCTTAGTCTTGCGGAGCAACACCGTGTTGCGGGCGCGGAGTTGGGCGGGGGGGGTGTGGAGTGCGCTCGTGGAGGCTCGGTATGTAGTGGGGGAGCCGGTGGTGTATCGGGGGGAGGGAGTCGAGGTGACGGAGGTTCACTACAATCCGGACGGATCGGACGACTATGAGTTAATCGAGTTGGGCAACACGGGGGACCAGTTGCTGGATCTCTCGGGGGCGCGGCTGGAGGGGGCGGTGGAGTTTTTGTTTCCTGCGGGGACGTATCTGGCGCCGGGGGCATTCCTGTTGGTGGTGGAGAGCATCCCGGCCTTTGCGGCTCGGTACCAGGATCCGGCCTCACCGTATTACTATCCGGGTTTGAGGGTGGCGGGGGAGTGGTCGGGTCGGTTGGACGACGGTGGCGAGCGAGTGGTGCTGTTGACCAGGGATCGGGTGGAAGGGGTGGCGGTGCGTTATCGGGCGGATGGTTCCTGGCCGCAGCGGGCGGATGGGCGGGGGAGTTCGCTGGAGCTCCGGGAGTTGGGGGGCGGTCCGGTGGATCCGGGCGAGCGGGCGCGGTGGCTGAGTTGGGGTGGGGCGTGGCGTTCGAGCGCTCTGTATCACGGGTCGCCGGGTCGGTGGGCGGGGGCGTGCCGGTGACCGCCACCACGACCACGGTGGG
>CAZVRY010000154.1:12146-16640 GCA_964629545.1 uncultured Verrucomicrobiota bacterium
GGGGGGGGGCGGGGGGAGCGGGGGGTGGGGGGGGGGGGGGTTTGTGGGGGGGGGGGGGGGGTTTGGTGCGCTGTGTATCCGGGGTGGCGGGGTGGGGGGGTGGGGGTGGAGCGGCCGGTTTGGTTGAACGAGGTGTTGTCGCACACGGATTTAGCGGAGGACTGGGTTGAGCTGCACAATCCGGGAGAGGAGGGGGTGGATTTGTTTGGGATGTATCTGAGCGATCGTTATGGCGAGCCGTTTCGTTACGCGTTTCCCGAGGGGGCGTGGATTCCGGCGGGCGGCTACTTGGTCCTGCGCGCTTCGGAGTTGGGTTTTGGCATCAGCGAGTTGGGATCGGACGTGTTGTTGGTGGAGGGGGATGGGACGAACGTGGTGCGTTTTGTGGACACGGTGGATATTCCGGCGATGGAACGGGAGGCGACGATGGGGCGGTGGTTGCGGTCCGACGGGGTGGTGGATTTCACGGAGTTGCGGGAGGGGACGGTGGGAGGGCGCAATGGTCCGCCGCGGGTGGGTCCAGTGGTGATCAGTGAGGTGATGTACCGGCCGTTGGCGGGGCGGGCGGAGTATATCGAGCTGGTGAATTTGGGATTGGAGGAGGCGGCCTTGTTTGACGAGGCGCGCCCGACGAACCGGTGGCGGTTAGCGGGGGCGGTGGAGTATGAGTTTCCGCCTGGGCAGGAGTTAGGGCCGGGGGTGGCGGTGGTGGTGTGCAGCACGAATCCGGCGGCATTCCGGTTGGAGTATGAGGTGGATGCGGAGGTGGCGGTATATGGGCCCTGGACGGGGCGCCTGGACAATGTGGGGGAATCGGTGAAGCTGGTGCGTCCGGGGGTTCCGGAGCCTGACGGCGGGGTGCCTATGTATCGGGTGGATCGCGTGCGGTATGAGCCTGAGGGCGCTTGGCCGGGGGTGGGGGCGACCGGGGGGGCGAGTCTGGAGCGGATCACGCTTGGGGGGTATGGGAACGACCCGGCGAACTGGCGGTTATCCGAGGGGGGAACGCCGGGGCGGGTGGGGAGTGTGGCGAATCGGGCCCCGGTGCTGGCGGCGGTTGAGGACTGGGCCTATCCGGCGGGTTTGCTGTTGCGGTGGGGAGTGACGGCTTCGGATGCGGATCGGCCTGCACAGCGGTTGACGTTCAGCCAGGCGGGATTGCCGGCGGGGTTGGCGATGGATGCGGAGACTGGACGGGTGGAGGGGCGGGCGTGGGAGCCTGGGGAGTATCGGGTTCGGGTGACGGTGGTGGACGATGGGGAGCCGT
The DNA here is from genome assembly GCA_964629545.1 of uncultured Verrucomicrobiota bacterium. GTDB lineage: Bacteria > Verrucomicrobiota > Verrucomicrobiia > Limisphaerales > CAZVRY01 > CAZVRY01. The sequence continues at coordinate 13,414 of CAZVRY010000154.1, forward strand.
CGATGGAATCGTCGGTGGAGTTCACGCTGACGATCACGTTGCCGTTCGGGTTCGAGGTCGTGGGGGCGTCTGGGGAGGAGCCGCGGCGGTTTCGGTTCGAGGGGTTGGCCGGTGGTGTTTACGAGATTGAGTATGCGGACACGTTGGGTTCTGGGGAGTGGCGGCGGTTAGCGAGGGTGGAGGGGGCGAGGGCTGGGTTGAATGAAGTGGTTGACGCCGAGGTGCCGGCTCCGGCGAGGAGGTTTTATCGGGTGGTGTGGGTGAATGCGCCTTGATGCTCGTGGGTTGGGCTTGGCTGGGGGCGTGGGGGGATTCAGGATGGGGCATGGCGGCTGAGCGATCGAGGTCCGTGTTTTGGAGTGCGTTGGCGTTCGAGGCGGGGTTGGGGATGGCGGGTTGGGCGCTGGCGCGGGTGACGGGGCAGACTTTGGGTGGGGAGGGGGGAGGGCTTGGGGTTGCGTTGGGGTTAGGGATCCTGGCGACGCTGCCGATGTTGGCGGGGTTTGCGGTGATTCGGGTTTCGGGGTGGGCACCACTGGCGCAGTTGCGGGCGGTGATGGAGCGGGTGTTGCGGCCGGTCTTTTCGGATTGGTCGGTGCTGCAGTTGGGGGCGATCGCCTTGGCGGCGGGGATCGGGGAGGAGTTGTTGTTTCGGGGTTTCTTGCAGCCTTACCTGGCGAATTGGATGCCGTCCTGGTGTGCCTTGGTGGTGGCGAGCATCGTGTTTGGTTTGGCGCATCCGCTGAGTGTGGTTTACGCGACGGTGGTGGGGGTGATTGGGGTTTACTTAGGGGCGCTGTATATGGTGACGGGGGACTTGGTGGTTCCGATGGTGACGCATGCGGTTTACGATGGGGTCGCGCTGGTGTGGTTTTTGCGGGGGAGGCGGCGAGGGGGGGGAGTGGAACTTGAGCCAGGCAGTTGATGGACCGCAGGGCCCGAGAGGATCACGGAAACGGTGGATTGGGCACGCTTCAGCCTCCGGCCACGACCTGGACGATTTCGAGGCGGTCGCCGGGGTGGACGAGGCGGGTAGGGAATTCGGAGGGGGCAACCGCCTGACCGTTATGCTCGACGACGACGCTGCGGGGGCGGAGGCCTTGATGGAGGAGGAGTTGTTCGAGGGTGCTGGGGAGGGGGCACTCGAGGGGGGTGCCGTTGGCGATGACGTGGGGCGGGTTCAAGAGGATTAGGCGGTGAGCACGGCGTCCCAGTCTTTCCAGACGGGTTCGTAGCCGAGTTGACGGATGAGGTGGGCGACTTGGGCGGGGCTGCGGTCGTCGGCGATTTGGAATTGGACGGTGGCGGTGGCGGCGTGGGGAGCGGGGGGTGTTTCGAGGATGCGGCCGCGTTGGGAGAGGTGGAGTTTATCGCGGCCGGCGCCGGTGTAACCGCCGGGTTCGGTATGGCTGCCGGCGCTGAGGAGGGTAATGCCGAGGGGGATGAGGCCATCGCGGAGGCGGGCCGGTTCGCGGGTGGAGAGGACGAGGCCGACGTCAGGGAGGAGGAGGCGGAGAGCACAGACCAGTTGGACGAGCTCGCGGTCGCCGAGGTGGGTGAGAGGTTGGAATTCGCCGGCGCAGGGGCGGAGTCGGGGCAGGGAGACGGTCAGTTGAGCTTTCCAGCAGGTGCGGAGGAGGTAGAGGGCGTGGGCGGCGACGCAGAGGGCCTCGAGGCGCCAGTCGGCGAGTCCGTAGAGGGCGCCGATGCCGAGGCGGCGGAATCCGGCGGCGTAGGCGCGTTCGGGGGTTTCGAGGCGCCAGTCGAAGTTCCGCTTGGGGCCGGCGGTATGCATTTCGGCGTAGACGTCGCGGTGGTAGGTTTCCTGGTAGACGACGAGGCCATCGGCGCCGGCTTGGGCCAAGGGGCGGTAGGCTTCGGTTTCGAGCGGGCCGATTTCGAGGGAGACGGAGGGGATGGTGTGGTGGACAGCGCGGACGGCCTGGGCGAGGTAATCGCCGGAGACGAAGCGGGGGTGTTCACCGGCGACGAGGAGGATATTGCGGAAGCCTTGGCTTTGGAGGGCGTGGGTTTCGCGGAGGATCTCCTCGAGGGAAAGGGTGACCCGGAGGATGGGGTTATCACGGGAGAAGCCGCAGTAGCGGCAATTGTTGATGCACTCGTTGGAGAGGTAAAGGGGGGCGAAGAGGCGGATGACTCTGCCGAAGCGTTGTCGGGTGAGGGTTTGGGATTTCCGGCTGAGGGATTCGAGCAACTCGCCGCCGGCGGGGGAGAGGAGGCGGGCGAAGTCGGTCAGGCTGGGGTGGGGTTGGGCGAGGCTGGCCTGGACGGCGGAGGGGGCGGCGCCGTTGGCTTCGCGGAGGAGGCCGGCGAGGGGGAGGCGATTGAACTCGGACACGAAGCTCATGGGGGGGAACGTTAATGGAAAGCTGGGGGGCTGCAAGTGCGGACCTGGTTGGGGTTCGTGGCCGGTGGGCAGGGGTTGGGGGGCGGCGGTTGGGGGTTGGGGGGAAATGGGTTGGGCGGCGTGGTCCTGGCTTGCGGGGAGGGGGAGGGATCCGTAGAACAAGGCGCGTGACGAAACAACCTGCACCTGTGGCGGCCCCTGCGGCGCCGGTCCGGTCGCTGCCGTCGGGGCTGCGGCGGTATTTGTACCTGACGGCGGCGACGACGGGGGCGGCGATCATGATTGTCGAGATTTTGGGGGCGCGGATGCTGGCGCCCTATTTTGGGACGTCACATTTTGTCTGGACGGCGCAGATTGCGGTGACGCTGGTTTCGCTGGCTGGGGGCTATTACTTGGGAGGGTTGTTGGTGGATCGGTCGCCGGACTTGCGGCGGATGTATGGTTTGATCCTGGTGGCGGCGGTCTACTTGGCGTTGAGCACGTTGTTCGTGCAAGCCGTGGCGATGGGGTGTTTGAAGTTCCGCTTGGCGATGGGCTCGTTATTGGCGTCGGCGTTTCTCTTCCTGGTGCCGTTGTCACTGTTGGCGATGGTGGGGCCTTTTTTCGTGCGGGTGTTGACGTCGTCGGTAGGCGAGGTTGGGGGGACGGTGGGGCGGTTGACCGCGATCAGCACGGCCGGGAGTTTTTTGGGGACGCTGCTGATCGGGTATGTGTTGATTCCGAATCTGCGCAATTCGGTGACGATGGTTTTGACGGCGGGGGTATTGATGGGGGTGGCGCTGACGTACTTGGTGGGGTGGCGGGCGCGGCGTGGGGCGATGGTGGGGGCGGCGACGGTGGTGGTGGTGGGTTTGAGTTT
>CAZVRY010000155.1:0-13002 GCA_964629545.1 uncultured Verrucomicrobiota bacterium
CACGAATTCTGCCTTTTGCACTCTGCCTTCTGCCTTTCCGGTTCATGGAGAGGGGTCTCGTTCCCGTCAGGCGGGAAAGGGAAGGGGGAGGCAGCGGGGGCCCACGATGGCGACGAGTTGCTGCCAGGCATGACCGGTGGCGAGCGCGGAGAGGAACGGACGCCGCCCAACCTCGCATCCGGCAGCCCAGACGGAGAAGGCAGGCAGGATGAGGCGCCGGCGACCGATGACGAAACAAGGACACCGGACGGCAGTAGCAAGACCATCCCGGAGGGTGACGCAAGGGTGCTCGTGCCCAATCAGGAGCCATCCAGGCTGGTTCGCGTCGTGGCTGAGCTCGGCGGCGCAGGGGCCCCGCGGCTTCGGGGAGGCCGGAGGATCAATGAGGTCCGGGCGGTCGCCGTGGACTCCCACATGCGGACCGAGGGAGACCCGCTCGACGAGTTCGAGAGGCAGCCGCAGTTCCTCCTGGCGCTGGCGCAGGTCGGGATCGTGATTGCCGAGGGCGAGGATCAGCCGGCTGCGGCGGGCCAGGGGCTCCAGGAGCGAGCGGAGTTGGCCGGCGACGTCGGCAATGGCCACGGGGCCGTGGACGAGATCGCCAAGGAAGACCAGCGTGCGGGGTTGATATTCGAGCTGGAGGGCGTTGAGTTGGGCGGCGGTGTCGTCGGGGGTGGCGACGGGCAGGAGGACGCCACGTTGTCGCTCGGTCCAGGCGTGGCCGAGGTGGAGGTCGGCGACGACGAGCGTTTGTTCGTGGGGCAGCCAGGCGGCGCGGCGGGGGTCAAGCCAGAGGTGCTCGTTGAGGCGGAACGGGCCGGACGCCGGGGGCAGGGGGGGAACGGTCATAGAGAACTTACAGGCGGGACCACCAGAGGTGATAGAGACGTTCCAGGGTCTCAAGGGGGTCTTCGACCAGGAGGGCTTCCTTGATTTTGGTGGCGTACATGGCGAAGGAGAGCGGGGGGATCTGGGGGACGGGGCGCAAGCGGACGGGGCGGCGGGCCGCGGCGTGGAGGAAGGCAAGGGCGGTGTCGGCGTCGAGGAAGGTGTGTTGGGCGTCGCGGCGGGCTTCCCGCAGGAGGACATGATCCGGTTCGTGTTGGCGGAGGACATTGAAGATGACTTCGGCCGAGAACTGGAGTTTGCGGACGGGCTTGGCTTCCCCAAAGTAGTTCCGATAGACCATGAGACCCGTTTGGGCGGCGCCGCGGAAGTGATACAGCAGGAGTTCGGAGCGGTCGAGGGCACGGTCGAGGTCGGCGCGGAAGCCGTCGGGATCGAGCAGGTCCCGCAAGTCGGTCTCGGCGATGTCTTGCGGGAGGCCAACGGAGAGGACGAAGCCGTAGTCGTCAGGGGTGGCGATGGCGTTGCCGCCGCGGCGCGCACTGAGGCGGCGGGCGACGACGCGGGCAAGGGCGTCATTGGCGGCGCGGCCGATGAGGGCATGGAAGAAGTAGTGGCGCGCGGGGGATTCGGCGGCGGGGGCAGGCCGGCGGCGGCGCCCCCCCGGGGCATCGGCGTGTTCGCCTTGGCTGACGAAACCCTCGACGAGGAGGAAGTCGGCGGTGGGGATCTCCGAGCAGGCGTGTTGGGCGGTATGGACGCGGTGGATGATGTGGGCGTTGCGGGGACCGCATTCAAGGCGGCGGGCGATCCAGGTTTGGGTGGCGGACGCCGGTTCGCCGGCTTCGAGGCGGGCCCGGAGTTCCTGGCGGAAGGCATTGATTTCGGCGGCCACCCGGTTGGAGAGGGGCATTTTGTTGGCGTTCCAGCGGGGCACGGTGGGGAGGGCGTGGTCGGCGCGGGTGACAGCCAGTTCGAGGGGGCCGTGGCGTTCGACGCGGACGGGCCGGCCGCCGAGGACGAAGACATCGCCGGGTTGGAGGCTGGCGGCGAAGCCTTCCTCGACGGCGCCGAGGGGGCGGCCTCGGAGGCGGACCTGGGTCATGGCTTCGCTGGGGATGACGCCGATGTTTTGGAGGAAGTCCTGGCGGACGCGCCCGGTGGGGGTTTCGAAGCCGTGGTCATCGAGTTGGATGCGGCCGAAGAGGTCGGCGTATTGCTGGCGGAGGGAGCGTCCCCCTCCGGCGAGGTAGTCGAGGACGTCGTGGAAGTCCTGGTCGGGGAGCAGGCGGTAAGGCCAGGCGCGGCGGACGAGGGCGAGCGCTTCGGCGCGGGTCCAGCGGCGGAGGGCGCCCATGCCGGTGAGGTGTTGGGCGAGGACGTCGAGGGGGGCCTGGGGGATGCGGACGTCTTCGAGGTGGCGGGTGCGGGCGAGGCGAGCGGTGGCGCAGCACTCGACCAGGTCCTGGAGGTTGGTGGCGAGCAAGCGCCCGCGGCTGACCTGGCGGAGGTCATGTCCCGCGCGCCCGGTTCGCTGGAGGGCTTTGGTGACGCCCTTGGGGGTGGCGAGCATGACGACGAGGTCCACGGCTCCGATATCGAGGCCGAGTTCGAGGCTGGTGGAGCAGACGACGGCTCGGAGCGCGCCGGCTTTGAGCCGGTCTTCGACTTCTTGGCGGACGTCACGGTCGAGCGAGGCGTGATGGCATTCGATCTGGTCGGCGAGGGCGGGCAGGTGACGGCGGAGCCAGAAGGTGGCCGATTCCGCGCCTGAGCGGGTGTTGGTGAAGACGAGGGTGGTTCGGTGGCGGGCAACGAGGCGGGCGAGGTCGCGGATGAGGCGGCGGCCGGAGAAGCCGGCGGGTGGGTAAGGTTCGCGGGTGAGGGGGGAGTGGACCCGGAGGTCGAGGCGTTTGGCGGCGGGGACGTCGACGATGGTGGCGGGGCCGCGGCCGCCTCCGAGGAAGGCGGCGACTTCGTCCAGGGGCGCGACGGTGGCGGAGAGGCCGAGGCGGCGCGGGGGGGGCTGGGGGAGAGGGGCGGCGGGATCGCTGACGATGGCCTCGAGGCGTTCGAGGCTGAGGCTCAAGTGCGAGCCTCGCTTGTTGTCGGCGAGGGCGTGGATTTCATCGATGATGACCCAGCGGACGGCCTGGAGGGCAGGCAGCCAGCGGGTTTGGCTGAGGAGGAGGCAGAGGCTTTCCGGCGTGGTGAGGAGGATATGGGGTGGGGACTTGAGTTGGCGTTGGCGCTCGGCGGGGGAGGTATCGCCGGTGCGCAGGCCGACGTGGATGGGAAGGGGGTCGTTCCAGATGCCCTGAAGGGGCACGCGCAGGTTCTTCTCGAGGTCGTAGCCGAGGGCGCGGAGTGGGGAGACATAGAGGGCCTGGATTCGACGGGGCAGCGGGCCTGCATCGAGTTGGGCGGCGAGGTCGTGGAGGACGGCGAGGAACGCGGCCAGGGTTTTGCCGGTTCCGGTGGGGGAGACGATCAGGGCGTGGTGGCCGGCCGCGAGGACGGGCCAGGCGGCGGCTTGGACTGGGGTAGGCTGGCCGAAGCGGGTGGCGAACCAGCGGGTGACCCGGTTCGCGGGAAAGCCGTGGTACAGGGGGCGGGAGGGGTGGGAACACACGGCGAAGGAAGCGGGGCGGGGCGTCAGGCGGAGTCGGAGGCGGGCAGGCGGAGGAGGGCGCGGCAACCCCGGGAGTCGGCGCGGTTCTCGAGCGTGAGTTGGCCGCCGTGGGCCTCGGCGAGTTGGCGGCTGAGGAGGAGGCCGATGCCGGTGCCTTTGGGTTTGGTGGTGAAGAAGGGGACGAAGAGGTTGGCGGTGTTGGAGAGGCCGGGGCCGTTGTCCTCGACGGCGATTTCGACGGCGCCTCCCGGGACCCGCCGCCAGGCGAGGCGGACCTGGCCGGGGCCGAGGCTGGGCTCGGGGGTTTCGAGGGCGGCGTCGACGGCGTTGCGGATGAGGTTGATGAGGAGTTGTTCGAGTTGATCGCTATCGGCCTGGAGGGTGACGGGGGGGCCATCGGTGACGGCGATGGGGAGCCGGGTTTCGAGGGCGGCGACGCGGAGGAGGAGGGGGGCGAGGGGGACGGGTTGGAGGCGGGGTGGGGGCAGTTTGGCGAGGCGGGCGTAGGCGCCCATGAAACGGCCGAGGGCGTCGGCACGGGTTTGGATGATGTCGAGGCCGCGTTCGACATCTTCTTGCCAGTCGCCGGGCAGGGGTTGGCGGTGGAGGAGGGTATGGAGGCTGCCGGCGATGGATTTGATGGGGGCGAGGGAGTTATTGAGTTCGTGGCCGAGGACGCGGACGAGCCGTTGCCAGGCTTGGCGTTCCTCCTCGCGGAGTTCGCGGCTGAGGTCGGAGAGGACGACGAGTTGGTGGGGGACGCCGTTTTCGCGGAAGGTAGTCCAACGGAGGCTCCAGCGGCCGGAGGCGCCGGGGAAGGTGCGGTTGAGGGTGGAAGGGCTATGGTGGGAAAGGCATGCGGCGAGGCCGAGTTCGGCGGCGGTGCGGCCGAGGAGGCGTTCGCTGGTTTGGGCGAGGAGCCGTTCGCCGGCGCGGTTGACGAGGCGGAGGGACTGGTGTTGGTCGAAGGTGAAGACGGCGACATCGATTTCGGCCATGACGGAGCGGAGGAGGGCGCTGGCTTCCATGGCGCCGCGGCGCTGGCCTTGGAGGGTTGCCCCGAGGGCGTTGACTTCGAGGAGGACCTCGCCGAGGGCGTCGCCGGCCCGGGCGCCGCGGGCGCGGATGGAGTAATCGCCTTCGCGGAGGCCGGAGAGGAGGTTAGCCAAGGTTTGGAGGGGGCGGACGACCCGTTCGCGGAGGGCGAGGACGGCGATGGCCCAGCCTACGACGACGAACGTGGTGAGGGTCCACTGGATCTTGTCGGAGTGGGGATGAGACCAGAGGAGGGCGAGGGCGACGAGGCTGCCGGGGAGGCCGGCGAGGAGGCTGAGGACGAGGACGCGACGTTCGAAGCTCCAGCGTGGGGAGGCCCGGGGGGCGGCGGGGCGGGGCAGGGACGGCGTGGCGGGGGGGTGGGGGGTGGCGGGGTTGGGGGCGGCCGCCAGGGAGAGGGGCGTGCTCACAGGCCGTGTTTTTCGAGGCGTCGATAGAAGGCGCTGCGGCTGAGGCCGAGGGCTTCGGCCGCGCGGCGGGCGTTGCCTTCGCAGCGGGCCAGCGTTTTCTGGATGAGGAACTTCTCGACGTCTTCGAGGTTCATCTCGTCGAGCCGCGGGGTGGAGGTGGGGCCGGGGCGGAGACCGAGGTCGTCGGGGCGGACGAGGGGTGAGGAGGCCATGAGGACGGCCCGTTCGATGCCGTGATCGAGTTCGCGGACGTTGCCCGGCCAGGGGTGGGTGCGGAGGGCTTCGAGGGCGGCGGGTTCGAATCCGGTGACCGTCTTGCGATAGCGGGCGGCGTGTTGGGCGAGGAAGTGGGTGGCCAGGCGGGGGATGTCCTCGGGGCGTTCGCGGAGGGGGGGGACGTGGATTTCGATGGTATTGAGGCGAAAGAGGAGGTCCTGGCGGAAGCGGCCCTGATCGACCTCCTCGCGGAGGCTGGCGTTGGTGGCGGAGAGGAGGCGGACGTTGGCTCGGCGGGTGCGGGAGGAGCCGACTCGCTCAAACTCCCCGGTCTCGAGGACGCGGAGCAGGCGGGTTTGCTGGCTCATGGGGATATTGGCGATTTCGTCGAGGAAGAGGGTGCCGCCGTCGGCGAGCTCGAAGCGTCCGACGCGGTCGGTTTTGGCGTCGGTGAAGGCGCCTTTGACATGGCCGAAGAGTTCGCTTTCGAAGACGCCCTCGGAGAGGCCGCCCATATTGACTGTGACGAGCGGGTGGGCGGCGCGGGGGGAGCGGGCGTGGAGGGCGCGGGCGACGACGCCTTTGCCGGTGCCGTTTTCCCCGGTGATGAGGACATTGGCGTCGGAGGGGCCAACGCGGGCGATGAGTTCCATGACCGGCCGCATGGCGGGGGACTCGGCGATCATGGGGGGTGCGCCTTCGGTGCGGAGGAGCTCGTTCTCGGCGGCGAGACGTTCGCCTTGGCGAAGGGCGCGGGCGAGTTCGGCCTGGGTGCGAACGATGGTGAGGAGGCGGGCGTTGTCCCAGGGTTTCTGGACGAAGTCGCGGGCGCCTCGGCGCATGGCTTCGACCGCGAGATCGACACTGGCCCAGGCGGTCATGACGACGACGGGCAGGGTGCTGTCGATGGTTTGCAGGCGGGTGAGGAGGTCGAGGCCTTCCTGACCAGAGGTGGTGTCGCGGGTGTAATTGAGGTCGATGAGGACCACCTCGAATTCGCGTTGCTCGACCGCGGTCAACACGCGGGCGGGCGCGTCGACCGTCTCGATCCGGCAGCCCTCGGACTTGAGGAGGAGACGCAGGGCCTCGAGGACATCCGGTTGGTCGTCGGCGATGAGGACGCGGATCGGGTCGAGGTCGGCAGGTTTCATGCAGTCGTGGGCGAATCATAGCCGCTGGAGCGGGGGACGCCAAGCCTGGGCGGGAGGGCCATCACCCGCGGAGAGACCAGGCGGCCGCGGATGTCGCGCATGGCGCGGATCGTTTACAGGGTCAGGTGTCGCGGCGGGTCTGCTCCAGCTCCCCAGCTCGGCACGCGCTTCGCCCCCGGCGTCTCGTCGTCCGCCCGCCCGATCCTGGTCCCGCCACTACGGCCGCAACCGGAAAAACCACGCGCCGGACGGGGGTGGCGGGATCCGGTCGACATGCTCGAAGACCCCGCGGGACGACGACGCGTTCGTTCGGATCGGCCACCACTCGTGCAAGTCCGAGGACCGGTCGAGGACGAAGGTTTGGGTGGGAGCCGCTGCAAACTGCAAGCGAACCCCGCCGTCGGGCAAGAGTGTGCAGGGGGCCAGTTCCATCACCGGCGCCTCCGAGGCGACCCACGCCACCCCGGCATTCAGCGTCCCACCTCGAGTTGGATCGACGGCGTCCGCGGTCCAGCCGCCCCACCCCTCGTTCAGGTGTTGGCACCAGACCAGATCGGCGACGGGGGGACGCAAGGGACGATAGAGTGCCGCCTGGATTTCGCGGGCGGTCAAGGATCGCCGCCAGATGCGGACCTCGTCGACCTGGCCTTTGAAATAGGGTAAGGTTTGGGCGGTGGGCGGACCGCCGCCCAGGCCGACGCCTGGGCCGACAGGCAGGGCGCTGCCAAAGCCCTGGTGGGCGAATTCGCCATCGAGATAGAGACGTGGCAGCCCGTTGGAGAACGCCACCGCCACGTGATGCCAGCCCGCCAGTGGGCGGTCATGCACCAGCGTCGAGGACCAGATCCCCGCCCCATGTTCCACCACGGTGACCCCGTTGGTGCCCACCGACACCCCCGCCGCTGTCGCGTTCACCCCGTAGAGGGCCGGGCCGTAGCTGGGGTAAATGACGAATCGCTGCGTGCCCAGGAACATAAACGTCCGGATGAACTGGCCGCTGGTCTGGCGCTCTCCCTCCGGTCGGCACCAAAATTCCATGGTGAAGTTCCGCAGCACCCCGACGAACGGCTCGTTGGGCATGGTCACCGCCCCCCGTGAACCGTCGAACTCCAGCGCGGCCCCCTGCGTGGGGGTCACTATCGCCAGCCGCGATCCGGTCTGGCTGCTCCATCCGCCCTCCCCCTCCAAGGCGGCTCGATAAAACAGATTCGGTCCCAGACCGTCTCCCCCAATCCGAAACGCCAGCACCCGGTTCCGGTCCCCTGGCTCGACGGCAACCGGTTCGAGGGACCGGTCGTAGTGGTCATCCGCCCCGAACACGATCCGCAGCACCCCGCCCGCCCCATTCCCGTCCACGACGCACTCGAAGTCTGTTCCCTGCGGGCTTGATCGGACGACGCGCAGGTGTTCGATATAGGCCTGTCCCAGGGGGCCGTCGGAGGCAACATGAACCGCGCCCACGATCGTCCCGGTATCTGAGCCCGCCGCGCTGTTGCGCGCCTGGCCGGACCCGCTCTCGTCCAACCGCCAGAGCCGAACCAGGTGCGGTTCCGTCCCTGCAAGGACGCGCCGCCGGTCGGCCGCGATGTGCTCGGCAGAGCGGGCGACGTTCCAGATGCGGACGTCGTCGAGCCAGCCTGCGTAAAGCCCTGTGCTGACCGCCCCGGTTTCCGAGCTGAGGCAGGACCCTGGATGCACGGTTTTGGTCGAGGTCAACCCTGTGCGCACGGGTTGCCCATCGAGCAGGAGGGAGGGGGTTCCCTGGACGAACACCACCGCCACATGGGTCCAATTGGTCAATTCGGCCTGATAGGAGAGGAGCACCGGGGCGTGCGCGTGCGCATGTTCGACCACGTTCACTCCGTTTCGGCCCACCGAGATTCCCACCGTGGCGTGCCCGTCGCCGTAAGCGCCCGTACTCAGGTTCGGATACAGAGCCAGTCGTTGCTGGGCCGGCCAACTATCGGACACTCGCTCCTCCCGCACCAAGTCGATGGTGGCGGCCGGCTTGACCCACAATTCCATCGTAAACGTGTCCCGCACATCCGGGAACGCCGGTCCCGCATGGACCCACGCGTTCGTCCCGTCGAACACCAACGCGGTGCCTCCGCCTGGTCGTGGGGTGGTGAACGATCTCAACTCGCCCACGGCGAAACGCCCCTCCATCTCCAACGCCACTCGATAGTAGTAAAGCGTTCCGGCCGTCAACCCGCTCAGCTCCGCCCCGAGGCGAACCCGCTCCGATCCGGCGCCCACCGACTGGGGCGCGCTCATCTGGCCGAACGACGGGGTCAACCCCCACTCGACCACCGCCGTCGTTGGATGGCCCAAGGGATCGATCTCGGCCGCCAGCGTGGCGCGATCCAAATGCACGTCCTCCACCCAGGCCCGGGCGACCCGGGGCATGTTGAGGGTCGCCTCCGATTCGACCCACTGGGGGTTGCCGTAGAGCACTCCCCGGCGGCCGAAGGCCGATCGATCCGCCGCCTCCCCGCTGGGACCGCCTTCGAAATCGTAATACAGCACGAGGCCAAACTCGGTGCCCGCCAACGGATGGTACATCGCCTCCCGGATTTGCTCGGCCGTGCGGGCCACCGACCAGACCCGCACCTCGTCCAACGTCCCCACCCCCCGCCCGGTGCCCCCCCCCGGAATCGCTTCGCCGCCCAGGACAGAGGTCGTTCGCGCCAGGTCGGCGCTCGGATGCACGGGTCTCGATCCCGCCGGCCGTTGGCGCACAAGGAGACCGTCGACGTAGAGGCTGCACTCGCCATCCCGGTAGACCACCGCCACATGCGTCCACCCGGTCAGCGGAGCCGAGTAGACCAGCACCGACGGAGTGTGAAACGCCCCATGCTCGAAGACGCTCACCCCGTTGGTTCCGACCGCGACCCCCGCCCCCGCTCGCCCTGCGCCGTAAGCCGACACCCCGTATTGCGGCACAAACACATACGGTTGATCGTCGGTCCGCACCCCGCCGATGCTCGATTCGAGCGTTTCAGGCCGGTGGGCTTCGGGACGGATCCAGAATTCCATGGTGAACGCGTTGCTCACGCTCTGGAACGGCGTCCCCAACCGCACCGCGTCCTCGCCGCCGCCCAACCGCAAGGCCCCGCCAGCCGGATGGTCCGTGGGCGTGCGGAACGTCCGCCACTGGTCGTGCTGCGTCGTCCCGCCCTGTTCGAGGACCGCCCGATAGGTGTAAGTGAGGCCGGGGCGCAAGCCGGGCAACGCCTCGTTGGCTGTGACCATCACGAAGGAGGGCGGCAGGTCCTGGCCGGTCGTGCGATGCGCGGCCCCGCCGTCCACCCCCCACTCGAAGTAGAGCCGCGCCGCGCTCGCCCCGGCCGCCACCAGCGCCCCCAGCACCGCCCCTTCGGGCGTCGTTTCCAGCGGGGCCAATCCCATGAACACCGCCTTCCCCAGGGGCGCGGTCGAGGGCGCCCACGTTGGCCCGTTCATCGCCTCCCCGTCGTAACCGCCCCCGGCCGCATCCCGCACGGCCCATCCGGTTCCCTCGTCCAGGTGCAAACAGGCGACCAGACCCGGTTCGCCGCCGCCCGCGGCCGCCTGCGACAACAAACGCAATTCGGCCTCCGGCAGCATGCGATTCCAGACCCGGATCTCGTCCAGGCATCCCTGGTAATACCCCAGCCCCGCCGCCAGCGTGTCGTGGGTTGATCCCAACTCGATCGAGGGATGGGCGACCCGTCCGCTCGGCAGGCCCGTGCGCACTTTGGTGCCGTTTAGATAAAGTTGCGGGCCATAGCCGCCATAGACCACCGCCACGTGGGTCCAGTTGGTCAGGACTCCGGCATGGATCAGGACGGGATAGAACAAGGCCGCGCCGTGCTCGAACACCACCACGCCATTGGTCGCCACGGACACGCCGACTCCCACCCGGCCGGGGCCATAGCGGCGCGCGCCCTCGGTCGGATACACCGCCAGTCGCAGCGGCCGGCCGTCGTAGACGCCATTAATCCCCTCGCCGAAGGGCGGCAGGGCCTGGCCGGCCGTGGGCCAGGCCCAGAACTCCATCGTGAACGTGTTCGTCACCTCCCCAAACCCGCGCTCCACGTCCACCCAGTCGTCCGCCCCGTCGAGACACAGGGCTGTCCCGGCGCCCGGCGTGGGCGTCGCAAACCCAAGATCCCTGGCCGCCACCTCGACCCCGAACTCCCGCACCACCAGGCGGAATCGATAGGCCGTAGCCGCCGCCAAACCGGTCACCTCCGCCTCCACCGCCACTTCCTGGCCTCCCCCGCTCACGAGCTGCGCGGCGGTGCGTGAGCCGTAATTCGTGTCCGTCCCGTACTCGAAAAACGCCTCCGCATTCGGCGCCAACCCCAGCACTGTCCCCCGCAACCGAGCCACGCCTTCCCCGCGGAACTCCGCCGGCAAGGTCGTCACCAGGGCCTCAGCCAACGACCGCACCTGCGCGCTTGCTGCCGGTCCGGTGACGGTTCCCAGATTGGCGCTCGAGCTGGTCGCCAGGGTGAAGACGGCGTTCGTGGGCGTCCAGGAAACCAGGGGAATCCGAAACCAACATCCGTCCCCAGGCCCCAACTCGGGAAACGTGACCGTGGCCGCCCCCTGGCCTGCGTTCGCCTCGACCACCCCGCCGCAGCCCGCTTCCGCCGCGGGCGACGACGCCACGATCAACCCCCCTGGGAAGGTGGGTCGGACGACGACCTGCCGCAGCGCGAAGGGGTTGGGATTCGTCAGCGCCACCCGCAAGGTGGTGACCAGGCCTGTCCGGACCAGGGCGGGTTCGAACAGGGCGCTCAGGGCGGGCGGCCAGCCGACGCCTTCAACCGCGCCGGCATCCGCCCCAGCCCCCGCCGGACGTGGGAATCCCCGGGCGTCCTCCGCGGCCAGCGCCAGCCCCTGGACCGCGTCGGCCGCCGGGCTCCCGGGCAACAACACCATGGTCTGGACCGCCCCGCCGTTGTCTGCCAGCGGTCCGAGCTTTGGATCGGTCAGATTCCGGCTCGTGGGATCGGTGAACCTCGCGGTCGCATCCCAGCAGAGGTTGCCACCCTGATCGATCACGCCGCCGAAGACATCCCAGTGATTGGTGGAATAGGCGATGACGGACCCGCGCAGGGCGACATAGCCGCCGGCGTTGTCGAGGTTGCCGCCCTTGTCCTGCACGCCGCCGGTGGCGGCGTTGGCCGCCAGGGTGCAATGATCCGCGGTGAGGAAGCCCTCGTTGTAGATGCCGCCCCCCCGGCTGTCGGCCGACGGCGTCATGGCCGTGCGATTGAGCGCCACGGTCATGTTCAGCGCGAGCAGCGTGGCCAGATTTGCCACGCCACCTCCGAACGCCGGGTTCGCCGGACTGCCGCCCGCCTCGCAGCGTGCCACGGTGCAGGCCGTCATCCGAACCACTCCCGCCGCACAATAAAACCCTCCGCCGCTCCCCCCGCCCGCCGGTCCGTCCTGCGTCGTGCCCATCCCCCCGGCTCCACCCCGGGCGCGCCCCCCGTCGATGGCCGTGCGGAGGATTTCCGCCTCGTCCGTTTCGCAGCCGATGGCGCCGCCGAAGGCATCCCCGCCATGACCGCCCTGGATTCCGCGCCCGCCCGTTCCCCCTAACGCCTCGTTCCTGCGCACCTGACAATCCACCAACCGCAACGAGCCGCCGGTTACCCAGATGGCCCCTCCCGCCGCCGCGCCCCCGCGTGCTCCCTGCCTCCCGCTTCCGCCGCCCGCTCCGCCCGTGGCCCGGTTGTCCTCGACGCGACAACCGGTCGCATGCACCACGCTGTGGGTCCCATAGATTGCCCCCCCGCGTGCGACCCCGCCTGGCCGATCCAGCGCTCCGGCAGATCCCGCGGCCTGATGGCCGGTGAGAACGCATCGGTCCAAGATCAGCGTAGCCGCATCCGCCCACACTGCGCCCCCTGCCTCGGCCCGCCCATCCCGCAGGGTCAACCCCGTCAAGCGCAAGGTCGCCCCTGGACGGACCTCGAACAGCCGCACCCCGCCCCCGCCGCTCAACGTCACCGCCGCTCCGCCCGCGTCAATCTGCGTGTCCACGCTGATCACCGCCGGCTGGGAGAGGGCGATCACTCCTGTGCAGGCGAAGGTCACTTCCCCTCCTCCCTCGATCGCCCCCCGGAAGGCCTCCTCGGTGCATTCTCGAACCACCCCGCCCGCGAGCAGCGTTCCGCCCGCGCCTGCCATCGCCACCCAACCGCTCCACCATGCGTTAACCCAGCATCGAGGTTTCATAGGCGAAAGGTCACCCGCAGTCTGAACGAAGCTCGTTCCCTGGCACCCTCCTCCCTCCCCCGCGTTCAGTCGACCGGCCCGCGCGGGTTCGGCGATGAGGGAGATGAGCCAGGAGTCGAATCCGTCTACACCGGCGGATGCTACCCTGGGCAGAAGCCATGGGCCGGTCAACCACGAACTCCCGGCTGCCAGCCATTCTTGGGGCGCACAGGGTGCCAGGTCCGGCTGGGGCACACAGGGTGACAGGTTCGGCTGGGGGGCGCACAGGGTGACAGGTTCGGCTGGGGGCGCACAGGAGGGGGACGTGCGTGGGGAGGGTTTTGCGAATCGGGACTTCGCGCATTGCACCGCTGAACCGAGGGGCGCACAGGGTGACAGGTTCGGCTGGGGGGCGCACACGGTGACAGGTTCGGCTGGGGGGCGCACACGGTGACAGGTTCGGCTGGGGGGCGCA
>CAZVRY010000155.1:13102-16502 GCA_964629545.1 uncultured Verrucomicrobiota bacterium
GGTGACAGGTTCGGCTGGGGGGCGCACACGGTGACAGGTTCGGCTGGGGGGCGCACAGGGTGACAGGTTCGGCTGGGGGCGCACAGGAGGGGGACGTGCGTGGGGAGGGTTTTGCGAATCGGGACTTCGCGCATTGCACCGCTGAACCGAGGGCGAGCAAGAGCAAGAGCAGGAGCATGGATTCAGCCTTTCGCCTTCAGCCTTCGGCTTTTCCGGTTTTGTGCATTGCCTTGGGCAGAGGCGATGGGGAGACTCGGGGTCGATGCGCAGGGCGTTGCGAACGCGAGGGGCGGCGGCCAGGAGATGGGGGCGACGGGCATGAAACTGGCCCTGATTCGACGGCGGCAGTCGGCCACGGGGGGGGCGGAGTTGTATTTGGACCGGTTGGTTGGGGCGTTGGTGGAGCGGGGGCATGAGGTGCACGTGCTGGCCGAGCATTGGCCGACCGCGCGGGCGGGGGTCAGCGTGCGATCGCTGGCCGTGGCGGGGGGGAGGGCCTTTCGGCCGCTACGGTTTGCGGAGGCGGTGCAGCGGGCGCTGTCCGAGGAGCGGTTTGACTGCGTGTTTAGCCTGGAGCGAACCGTGGGGCAGGATGTGTATCGGGCGGGGGACGGCGTGCACGCGGCCTGGTTGGAGCGGCGGCGCGAGTTTGCGCCGTGGTGGCGGCGGTGGCTGGTCGGCCGGGGGGCGTTTCACCGGACCATGCTGGCCCTGGAGCAGGCCACGTTCGATCCGGCGCGGACGGGGCGGGTGATTGTGAATTCGGACATGGTGCGGAGGGAGGTCCGGGCGCGGTTCGGGTTTCCGGAGGAGCGGATGCATTTGGTGCGCAACGGGGTGGAGGTGGAGCGGTTCCGGCGGGCCGAGGGGAAAGGCCTGCGGGCGCGCTTGGGTTGGGGTCCGGACGAGTATGTGCTGCTGTTCGTGGGGTCCGGTTGGGAGCGGAAGGGGCTAAGCTTCTTGCTGCGGGCGCTCCGCGATCCGGCGTTGGCCTCGGTGCGGTTGTTGGTGGTGGGGAAAGGCACGCCGCCAGCGGGGACGCCGGCGAAGGTGGTCTTTGCGGGTCCCATGAAGGAGGTGGAGGCGGCGTATGCGGCGGCGGATCTGTTCGTGTTTCTCCCGATTTACGAGCCGTCGGCCAATGTGTGTTTGGAGGCGTTGGCGTCCGGCTTGCCGGTGGTGACGACGAGGTACGACGGGGCCTCGGAGTGGGTGCGGGAAGGGGTGAACGGGACGGTGTTGGAAGATCCGCGGGATACGGCACGGGTGGTGGGAGCGATCGAGGAATGGCGAGGGAGGCGAGGGGCGCGGGTGGGGCTGGATCGGGCGTGGGCGTTGGATCGGAATGTGGAGGAGACGCTGGCGGTGCTCGAGCGGGCGGCGCTCGAGCGGGCGGCGCGGGAGCGGGGGGCATGAAGATTTCGCTTTGCCTCATCACGCTGAACGAGGAGGAGAACCTGCCGCGGTGTTTGGGGAGCTGCGCGGATTTGGTGGACGAGATTGTGGTGGTGGACTCGGGGAGTGTGGATGGGACGCGCGCGGTGGCGGCCCGGTTTGGGGCGCGTTGGCTATCGCAACCCTGGCTGGGCTTTGTGGGGCAGAAGAACCGGGCCCTGGAGCTGGCGCGCGAGGAATGGGCGCTCAGCCTGGATGCGGACGAGGCGGTGTCGCCGGCATTGCACGAGGAACTGGCGTTGCTTCGGGCGATCGAGCCGGGGGCGGATCGGGTTGGATTCAGCATGCCGCGGTGTGTGTGGTATGAGGGGCGGTGGATTCGGCATGGGGACTGGTATCCGGATCGTTTGGTGCGGTTGTTCCGGCGTTCGCGGGGGCGGTTTGTGGGGGGCAAGGTGCACGAGCGGCTGGAGGTAGACGGGCGGGTGGTGGCGTTGCGGGGGGATTTGCACCACTACTCGTTCCGGGACCGAGCGGACCATGTGGCTCGGGGGGAACGCTACGCCCGGTTGTGGGCGGAGTCGGCGCACGAGAAAGGGCGGACGGCGGGCGCGCTGTCGCCGTGGGGGCACGCGGCGTTTCGGTGGGCGCGCGCGTATCTCCTGCGGGCGGGTTTCTTGGATGGACGGGCGGGCTGGCGGATTGCCGGGCTCAGTGCGCGGGAGACCTATTTGAAGTACCGGCTGTTGCGGAAGCTGGGGGGGAGGAGGTGAGGGTGGCGGGCGGTTACCGGACGGTGACGCTGGTGCGTTCCCAGAGCCATTGGAAGTCGACGCGCCCGCGGGCGTCGAAGGCGGGGCCGCCGCTGTAGGAGGCGTTGGGGATCGTTTTGATGGTGGGGGCGCCCATCCAGGCGCCTTGCCACTTTTTGATTTCGGAGTGGCCATCGGCAAAGGAGAAGCCGCAGGCGCCGCCGTGGTAGGTGGCGGGGGAATCGCCCCAGGCGCCGGTGTTGCCGGAGGTGTTGAGGTAGTAGCCGTCGTTGATGCTATTGGGGTGTTCGTCGAGGGTGACGAAGATTCTGACGGGGTTGGGGATACTCGAGAGTTTCATGAACTGGCGGTAGTTGGACTCGAAGACATTGGCGCTCAGGTTTTGGTGGGCCATGCTGGAGGAGAAGGGCCCGAGGTAGGCGTTCATGGAGAGGCTGCGGAGGCGCTGGGTCCACCCGCGCTGCTTTTGCGCGGCGCTGAGGTATTTGTCGGCGGGGCACTTATAAATGCCCACGGCCCCGGCGGTGTAGGGGCCAAGGATGCCGTTGCGGACGAAATCGGCGTTGGTGATATTGGCTTCGGTGCCCCAGGTCATGACGTTGTTGACCCAGTTGCGGAAGGTGCGGTTGTTGATTTCGGTGAGGGTCTCGGAGACGCCGTAGTTGTTGACGAGTTTATCGAAGTTGTCGTCGGCATACATGATCCAGGCCTTCATGAGCTGCTTGGTGTTGCCCATGCAGAGGACGCCCTGGGCTTTCATCTTGGACCTGGTGAGGGCAGGGAGGAGCATGCTGGCCAGGATGGCGATGATGGCGATGACGACGAGCAGCTCAATGAGGGTGAAAGCGCGGGCTGATCGGATCGGGCTGCCGAGTGAAAATCGAGTGTTCATAGAGTCAGGCACCGCCGTCCACGGGAAGGGCGAACAGAGATGACGGGCGGAGCATAATCCTCTCGGGCTGAGGTGCAACTGTGTGTTTGTCCGCCCACCTGGGCGGGAGATGGGACCGCCAGGTTGACGGCCGAGGGGTTGGGGGTAGGATCGGAGGTGACGGGTGAGGCAGTGGTAAGGGGCACCTGGGGTCAGGGCGGGATGTCGAGGCGAGGCGTATGCAATTTCTCACGGTTCAGAGTCGGGCGAAGGCGAGGCGGGCGGGCTGGGGTGGGCTGCTGCTGGTGGCGTTGGGGGGCGAGATGGCGGGGATTGCGGGGGAGGGAGGCGGCACGTGGGT
>CAZVRY010000156.1:0-16407 GCA_964629545.1 uncultured Verrucomicrobiota bacterium
CACCCCCAACTGCTGCTCCACCGCCTGGAGATTGCGGGGGTCGTGGTGGAACAGTTGTTGGGCCGCGCGCGGCGTCTCGAAATGGAGTTTCTCCGTGGCCATGCCTGACAATCCACCCGCCGCTCAGCCCGAACGCCCCAGCACCCCGCGCAACCGCGCCGCAATGTCGTCCAACGCCTCCGGCAACACCCGCGTCTGCCCAGTCACCGGCATGAAATTTGTGTCCCCATTCCAACGCGGCACCACATGGATGTGCAAATGCTCCGTAATCCCCGCCCCGGCACAACGTCCCAAATTCACCCCCACATTGAACCCGTCCGGATTCATCGTCTCCCGCAGCGCATTCACACAACGCCGCGTCAGCTCCATCAAGTCCCGCAACTCCTCCCCCGTCAAATCGTTCAAATCCGCCGTTTCCTTGTAAGGCACCACCATCAAATGCCCCCCATTGTAAGGATAGATATTCAGCACCGCAAAACACGTCCGGTCCCGCACCAGCACGTGGTTCGTCACGTCGTCCGCCCCCTGGGCCAGCCGCGTGAATAACGAACCGTCCCCCGCCGGTTCACACTTGGGCGCCCGGATATACTGAATGCGCCAGGGCGCGTGTAACGTGTCCATCGCCTGACGCTAAAACCCTCCGCCACGAATGTCAAAACCTGCGCAACAAACCTGCGCACACCCCTCCCCATCAGGAAGTCCCAAGCCCTCCAGGCGCCAGCCCAGGATCGCCCGCCGGCTCGCCCCCCGGACGCCCCTGCAAACGCACCTTCCGCTCCGCCTCCAACTCGCGGCACACCGCGCCAAATCGCTCCGCTGCCCGCTCGAAAATCGCCTCCCACCCCTCCACCGCTCCCCCCCTCGCCATTTCCTCCAATTGACCGAAAAGCGCCGAGCAACGACGTCCCCCCATGCCCCCCACGCTGCCCTTCAGCAAATGCGCGACCCGCACCACGCCCTCCCCATCGCGTTGCTCGATCGCCTGCAACAGCTTCCCCAACCGCGAAGGCGCATCCGCCAGGAACACCGTGATCAGTTCCACCAACGAATCGCGTTCGCCCGAGACCGGGAGGGCGCGCAGTTCGGCCATGACGTCGGCATCCAACTCCGGCAGGCCATCTTGCCAGGAGGCCACCTCCGGCGCCAACGCCGCCCCCGGCGAGGATTCCGTTGCCGCCGGACTCAATCCCCGCTCCGCCCGCTCCAGGGCCGCCTGCAAATCCAACAGGCGCACCGGCTTGCTAATGTAATCGTCCATCCCCGCCGCCAAACACTTGTCCCGATCCCCCTTCATCGCATTGGCCGTCATCGCAATGATCCTAATCCGACCCCGGCGATCCGCCCGCGGACTCGACCACCCCACCCCCCCCGGGCGAGCCTCGAGCTGTCGGATCTGCCGCGTGGCCTCAAATCCGTCCATCTCCGGCATCATGCAATCCATCAGCACCACGTCGTAAGGAACCCGCTGGAGCAGCGCCAAGGCCTCGACCCCGTTGCCCACGCTGTCCGCCCCATAGCCCAACTGCTCCAACTGAAACAAGGCCACCTTCAAGTTCGTCGGATTATCTTCCGCCACCAGGATCCGCGTTCCCTTCCGCTCCCCCGGCCCCCGCACCGGCCCCCGCACCTCCATCGGCGTCGCCAGCGGCGACCTCGCCGCCGCCGCCGGCCCGCCCAGCAATGACTTCAACAACTCCAGGAGCTGCCCCTGCCGCACAGGCTTGATCAGCGAGGCCGTCACCCCGTTCCGCCGCAACGCCGCCTCATCCGGACGGCTGTGCACCGGCGTCATCAACACAATCGGCCACGGGTAGGCGCCGGATTGCCCCCGGATCTGTTGCGCCAACTCCAAGCCGTCCACCCCGGGCAGCCGAAGATCTGCCAACACCACCCGATACGGATCCCCCGCCTCCTCCGCAGCCCGCACCAGCGCAAGCGCCTCGGCCGCCGTCGCCGCCCCCTCCTCCCGCATCCGCCATCCCCGGCACAACGACCCCAACGACCGCCGCTGCCCCGCACTGTCGTCCACCACCAACACCCGTGTGCCCACCAGGATGTCGGGACACGGCGGCGCGGGCGGCGACGAAGTGAGCGGCGGCTGCAGGCAGACCGTAAACCAGAACGTCGAGCCCTCCCCGGGCACACTCTCCACGCCGATCTCGCCGTCCATCAGCTCGACCAACTGACGGCTGATGGCCAGGCCCAACCCCGTTCCCCCATGGCGCCGCGTGGTCGAGCCGTCCGCTTGGGAAAACGCCTGAAACAACCGCCGCTGCGCCTCCGGTGCGATGCCCGGCCCCGTGTCGCGCACGGCAAACCGCAGCGCCCCTGGCCCCGACCCGATCCGATCCCCCTCCCCACGCCCGACCGCCCCCGGCTCCACCGTCAGCTCGATCTCGCCGTGAGCGGTGAACTTAATCGCATTCCCTACCAAGTTGGTCAGAATCTGCCGCAGTCGGCCCGGATCGCCCCGCAGCCGCGCCGGCACCGATTCCTCGACGCGGCCCATCAGCTCCAACCCCTTCGCCTGCGCCCGCGGCGCCAGCATTTCGAGGCTTTCCTCGACCAAATCCCGCACCTCAAAGTCGATCGTCTCAAAGGTCAGTTTGCCCGCCTCGATCTTGGAAAAATCCAAAATGTCGTTGATGATCGTCAGCAACGCCTCCGCACTGTTGTGGATCGTCTCGGTAAAATCCCGCTGCATCGGCGTCAGCCCCGTCTCCAACAGCAAATTCGTCATCCCAATCACCCCGTTCATCGGCGTCCGAATCTCGTGGCTCATGTTGGCCAGGAACTCCGACTTCAGCCGGGCCGACTCCAACGCGGCATCCCGCGCACTCGCCAACTCCGCCTCCGCCTGCTTACGCCCGCTCACATCCCGCACCACCCCCGTAAACAGCCGCCGGCCCCCCAACTGGATCTCCGCCAACGCCAGGTCCGCCGGAAAACAGGAGCCGTCCTGCCGCCGCGCCAGCACCTCGCGCTGACTCCCCACCACCTCCCGCACCGGACCCGCCAGAAACGCCCGCACCTCGTCCTCCGACGCATCCCCCAACGGCGGCGCCAGCAGCCGCACCGCCCGCTGACCCGCCAACTCCACCGCCGCATAGCCGAACAGCCGCTCCGCCGCCGGATTCAACGTCTCCAACCGCCCCTCCCCGTCCACCGTAATGATCGCATCCGCCGACGACTCGAACACCGCCCGGTGCCGAGCCTCACTCTCCCGCAAGGCCTCCTCCGTCCGCCGTCGCTCGATAATCTCATCCGCTAACAAACGGTTGTTCGCCACCCACTCCCGAGCCTGACGACGCGCGTTCTGCGCCAAGTGCACCGATCCGCCCAACAACAACGCCGCCACCCACCCAATCGCCAACGCCGCCTCATCCGCCGTCGACCGCGTCCGAGCGACCGTCGGACTCACCCGGACCCTCCATGTCACCCCGGCCAACTCCCAATCGGCCGCCTGCGCCCAAACCCACACCTGGTCCGACCCATCCGGATTGTAACTGAAGACCTCCCGCTCCCCCTCCCCCAACGACACCGCATGGCCAGGCTCCGTCACGGCGTTCAGCAGCGCGCTGAAAAACGGCACCGGCCGGAACATGGCAACCACCCAACCCGGAGCCGGCGCCTTCCCCCGTAGCGGCACGAACACCAGGAACCCATCCCCTCCCTGCGGCAATGACTGCGACGGCGTGAACACCGGAACTTGATCCCGCTGCGCTGCCGCCGCCGCCACATGATTGGCCTGACGCCCCGCCAAACTCACGTTCGTCACACTCGCGTTCTCCCGCAACGGCAGCAACTGGCCAATCCGCAAGGCCTCATCCGCCCGCCCCACCCCCTGGCAACCCGGAATCTGCGCCACCACTTGCGCCGCCTCCCGTTCCCACGCCAACTCCCCCTCCGCCCGACTCACCCCTTCCTGCGCCAACCGCTCGATCCGTTGCACCCGCTCCCGCAAACCCGTCTCCAACGCCAGCCGCACACTCCCCAAATGCCGCCGCGCCTCCCGCTCGACCTCCGTCCGATGCGAAACCGTCAACGCCCAGGCCAACACCACCGTCAGCGTCGCCACCGACACCGCCACCGGGAGCGGAATCCAACGGGGTGCACCCCCCTCCCCCAACACTTCCTCCCGCCAAGCCGCCCCAAATATCGCCACCCCCAACCCCATAAAGCCAACCGACTCGAACAACGCCATCGGCCGGAACGCCGTCGCCCCTTCGCTCCCCACCTCGAACCCCACCACGTAGACCGCCAACGCCCCCCCCCCCCCCCCCCGCACCCCCCAACCCCCCCTCCCCAACAGCGCTCCCGCCTGACGAGGCTTGGTCGGACGACTCAGCAGCACCAACCCGCCCCCAGCCAGCAACAAGCCCAGCGCCGTGAACGCGGACATCCGCGCCGGATGCGGCATCCGGACGCCCGCCAACGGCCGCGCCACCCATTGGTCGATCTGCAGGTCCAGCCCCAGCCCATACTCAACCAGGGTGAGCAATCCCAGCAACCCCACCAGCACCCCACAACCCAGCACCTGCGGACGCCGCCCATCCAAGTGAAACAGCAACGCCAACCCTGCCACCACAAAACAGACGGCGGCGTTCGCCTGCATCGGAGGCAGGTTCGCCGCCAGCCTGATAATGTCGGCATCGCGGGTGAACCAGCCGTAAAGCACGGTCCCGCCCAGCCCCAACAGAAGCAACGCCGCCCCCTGCAGCACCAACGCCCACCCCGGCGACCGCGCCCGCGGATTCACGACGCGGCGTCGTTCTGGGCCTGCAGAGCCTCCAACTGCGGCTTGATGCGCTCCTCGTAACATTGGGGACAAATGCTGTGACTGAAATCCGTGCTGGTGTGCTCCCGGATGTAGGTCTCCAATTGCTGCCAGTAATCCTTGTCGTCGCGCACCTTCTTGCAGTAGCTGCAAATCGGCAGAATCCGCTTCAACTCCCGCACCTCGGCGATGTAATTCAAAATGCGCTCGGCCACCCGCAACCGCGTCAACAACTCCTCCTGCCGCAAGGGCTTGTTCAAGAAGTCGTCCACCCCGGCCTCCATCGCCTTCAAATAACCCTCCCGGCCGGTGACGGCGGTCAGGAGGATGAAGTAGACGTAGTCCTTCCGACGGCGGGCGCGGATCTTCCGGCACAACTCCAACCCGTCCAGACCCGGCATCATCCAGTCGCTCACCACCAGCGACACCGGGTTGCGCAGCAGGGCTTCCCACGCCTGCTCGCCATTCTCCGCCGGCACCACCTCGTGCCCGAACCCCTGCAAGGTCAAGCGGAGGATCTTCAGCGAGGGCGGATCGTCTTCAGCAATCAGTATCTTCATGAACCAGATCAGGACCGCGTCGCGGCCAGCGCTCCCTTCAGCAGGAACGTCAACGCCTTGACCGCCAACTCCACAAACAAAAACGGCTTCCCAATGAGGTCGTTCCCCCCGCTGATCATCGACTGCGCGCGATGCTCAAAGTCGCTCAGGGCCGTCACGAAAATCACCGGCGTCTTCGCATGCTCAGGCGTCGTCCGCAGCTTCGTGCATAGCTCGAACCCGGTCATGCCCGGCATGTCCACATCCAGGAAAATCAAGTCAAACCGGTTCTCCTGCAACATCCCAAGCGCCACCAGCGGGTCCTCCACACTCACACACTTCAGCCCCGACTTGTTCAACGCGTAAATGATGGCCCGCCTCGAAATGATCTCGTCGTCCACCACCAGGATGTTGGGCGCCTCCCCACCACGCTCCACTTGGCTCGCATGGTCCAACGCCGCCGCCAACCCGTCAACCGCATGCGCCACGGTCCGCGACGTCGAGGCGTTCACATGCTGGGGTTTCTCGCACAACTCCTTCACCAACGCCTCCATCGCCGCGCTCATCTGCGCAATCCGCTTCAGCCCCGTAATCGCCGCGTTGCTCGTCAGGGAGTGAATCTTCCGGTAGAGCTCCTGCAACCGCTGCACCCGCTCCGGTTCGGACTCCGCCTTGCTGAACAACGCAAAGAGATTCCGAATCACCACCATCGCCGCCGGCCCGCTCGCCAAAAACGACTGCCGCAAATCGTCCTGGAACGCCGCGTCGGAACCGCCGTGGGACGCCCGGTAAGCGGCCGCCGCCGGCACCCGCAACCCCGGATGCGCACCCGCAGCGCCCGCCGCCGCGGCCGGGCTCGGCGGAAGGTCCCCCGCCGGCAACGCACCCGCCAACGGCGCGTAGCTTGCCCCCGCACCCGGGCCGCCCGCCGCCGACCTCGCCAAGGTCCGCTCCACCACCTCGATCAACTGCTTAGGCGTGCACGTCGCCTTCGTCAGACAGTTGTTCGCCCCCGCATTCCACGCCGCCTGAATCAACGTCGTCACGTAAGAGTTCGAAAACACGATCACCGGGGTCGACTTGGTCTCCGGCACACTCCGCAGCCGGCGGATCACCTCGACCCCATTCATCCGCGGCAACATCAGGTCCACCACCACCAGGTCGGGCGGCTCGGCGGAAGCCGCCTGCAACCCCGCCTCCCCATCCGGCGCCACCGTCACGGCATAACCCTCCGCCTGAAACTTGTTGCGATAGATGCTCGCAACAATGGTGTCGTCTTCAATAATCAGTATCCGCGCCATGGTATGGACTTCGGGTCACTCTGAGACGTTCACCCGCTCTTTTCCAGAAAAACACGCATCGCCTCGAAGGCCGCCCGCGCCTGCGCCAACCATTCACCAGCCCCCTCCAACCGGCCGTCCTGCGCCTGCCGCTCCAACTCCCGCAGCGGCCCCACGATCGCGCGCATCCCGCACGTCGCACTCGACCCCACCGACGTGTGCGCCATCCGACGAACCTCCGAAGCCTCCCCCGCCCGCAACGCCGCCTCCAGCTTCGCCAGATGCGCGGTCGTCTGACTGAAATACAACGCCACTAACTCCGCCAACGCCGCCGGATCCCCGTCCGTAAACTCCCGCATGCGGTCCAAATCCACCGGCGCCTCGCCCCGCGACGCCACCCCGTCAGCCCCCCCCGGCCCCGTCCCCTTCGCACCCTCCACCCCCGCAACCCGGCCAGCCTCCGCCCCGACCGCCCCCAGGCCGCCCGACGCCCCCTCGCGACGACCCAGGCGCTCGTGGGCCTCCTTCCCCCACCGCTCTAACGCCTCCTGCAAAACCGGTGGCCGAACCGGCTTCGGAATGTAATCGTCCATCCCCGCCTCCAAACAACGCTCCCGATCACCCCGCATGGCATTGGCCGTCATCGCGATCACCACCGCCAACGACGCCGGCGCCCCCAATAACCGCAGCCGACGCGCCGCCTCCAACCCATCCATCTCCGGCATCTGCACATCCATCAACACAATGTCATAGACCCGGGCGGACACCGCCTCCAGCGCCTCCCGCCCGTTCGCCGCCACGTCCGCCTGGTAGCCCAGCTGCTGCAACATCCGCAACGCCACCTTCTGATTGATCGCGTTGTCGTCCACCACCAACAGCCGCAATGGCAACCGCTGCGCCAACGTCGAATCCAACGCGCTCACCACCGGCGCCTGGCGCGATTCCGGCCTCACCCCCGCGGTGATCTGCGCCAGCGCCGACAGGAGCTGGGCCGGCTTGACCGGCTTGTATTGGATGGCCGCGAAGACCCCAAACGGACCGTCCGGGGCCTCCCTCGAAACCGGCATCGAGGTGAGCAGGAGCAGCGGGAACCGATAGCCCAACGCCCGAATCTCACGCGCCGTCTGCACCCCGTCCATGTCCGGCATCTGCATGTCCAGGATCCCCAGGTCGAAGGTCTCGCCCGCCCGCAACGCCGCCAACGCCTCCCCCCCCCCGGCCACCAGCCGACTCGCCATCCCCCATTTCGCTACCTGCAAACTCACAATCCGACGATTGGTGGCGTTGTCGTCCACCACCAGGCAGCGCAGCCCGGTTAACCTCGCCACCTCCGCCTGGGTCGAAGCCGGCAGCGCCGACGGATCCGCCGCCGGTCCGCAGACCGTAAACTGAAACACCGAACCCCGGCCCGGCTCACTCTCCACCCATAAGCGCCCCCCTAAGAGCTGGGCAAGCTGCCGGCTGATCGCCAAACCCAGCCCGGTCCCCCCATACTGGCGCGTGGTCGAAGCATCGACCTGCGAAAACGACTGGAACAAACGCCCCAGCTTGTCCGCCGGAATCCCGATCCCCGTGTCGCGCACCAACACCTGCACCATGACCTCCCCCGAACGCACCCCCCTCGCCAACTCCGGCGACGGCCGCCGAACCTCCACCAGGACGTCCCCGGCCGCCGTGAACTTGATCGCGTTGCTCAACAAGTTCACCAGGATCTGCCGCAACCGGGTCGGATCGCTCACCAGCCCCGCCGGCAACCCGTCCTCAATCTGATACGCCAACTCCAACTGCTTCTCCGCCGCCTTGGCCGCGAACAAATCAAGCGCATCCTCCACCGCCTCCCGCAGATCCACCGGCTGCAACTCCAACTCCAACCTCCCGGATTCAATCTTCGAAAAGTCCAGGATGTCGTTGATGATCGTCAGCAACGCGTCCCCACTCCCGCGAATCGTCTCCACCAACTCCCGCTGCTCCGAACTCAAAGGGCTTTCCAACAGTAACCCCGTCATCGCAATCACCCCATTCATCGGCGTCCGGATCTCGTGGCTCATGTTCGCCAGGAACTCCGACTTCGCCCGCGCCCCAGCCTCCGCCGCCTCCCGCGCCGCCTCCAACTCCGCGTTGGTCTTCTCCAACTCGGCCTGCAACTGCTTCGTGCGCAACAATGACCGAACGCGCGCCCGCAGTTCCGGCAGATCGCAAGGCTTCGTCACGTAATCCACCGCCCCCAACTCAAACCCCGCCACCTTGTCCGCCGTGCTGTTCCAGGCGGTCAGCACCACCACCGGAACCCCCCGCAACGCCGGTTCCTCCTTCAACTGCCGCAAGACCTCGAACCCATCCTGATCCGGCAAACCCAGATCCAGCAGAATCAAGTCCAACTCCGCCCCACGCGCCACTTCCAAACCCTGCTCACCCGACCGCGCCTGGAGCACCACCACCGGCTCCGCCGCCAACCCCGCCGCCACCAACTCGCGGATGGTCGGATCGTCGTCAATGATCAATACCTGCGCCGGCTTTGTCTTCATGCGAAAAAATGCTGTGCCGTCCCCGGAAAGCTGGCTCCGGCGCCGGCTCGCGCGCCGGCTCTCGCGCCTTCTCTCCCAAATCCCAAATACCTTCCACGGGCATGATGATCACAAAGGGGTCCCCTCCCCTGACTCCCTCCCCCGCACCCCGCGGAGGCGAGCCCTGCCGGGAGGGGGTCATTCGATGCCACGTCCATAGTAAGGGGCTCAGCCTCCCGCCAGCCCGCGCGCCCTCTCCGCCTGAAGCACCGCGCAAACCCGGGCAAACTCGTCCGTCAACGCGGCAAACAACCCCTCCGCGTCCGCCATCTGCCCAGCCTTGGCCAACTTCTCCACCTGCATGCACAGGTTCGCCAACTGGCGCGCCCCAAGGTTGCTCGAACTCCCTTTGAGCGAATGCGCCGCGCTGGCGAGCGCCCCACCATCCGAAGCCGCCAGCGCCGCCTGCATCTTCGCCACCCGCGCCGGCGTGTCCTGCAGGTAAAGATCGATCAGATCCACCAGCGGGTCCGGCTCCCCGGGCTCCCGCAACTCGCGTATCCCGCGCAGGACGGTCAGATCCACCGTGCTCACCCCTCCCGCGGGAGCCTCGGCCGGCGGCGGCGGCGGACGGAGATGAGACCCCGCCCGCTGCAGCGCAAACTGCAGTTCCGGCAACTGCACCGGCTTGGTGATGTAGTCGTTCATCCCGGCCGCCAAACACCGCTCACGATCCCCCTCCAGCGCATTGGCTGTCATCGCAATGATATATAGCGGCTCCTCATTCAGCGGGTTGAGCGCGCCCTCGGCCTCCCACTGCCGAATCCGCCGCACCGCCTCATACCCGTCCATCTCCGGCATCTGGCAGTCCATCAGCACAATGTCGTAGGGAATCCGCCGCACCGCATCGAGCGCCTCCAACCCGTTGCCCACCGCCTCCGCCGCATAGCCCAGCTTGCGCAACTGGCGCAACGCCACCTTCTGATTTACCGCATTGTCCTCCGCCATCAGAATCCGCACCTGGCTCGGATTCACCACCGGCAAGGTGCTCGGCGCCACCTCCTGAGCGCTCCCCGGCCCCCTCACACTCTCCCCGCCCCGCAGCACGTTCACCAGGGCGTCGTGGAGACGAGACTGTTTCACCGGCTTGATCAGGTAAGCGGCAATGCCCGCCGCCCGCCACGACTCGGAATCAAACCGCACCCCCAACGACGTCAGCATGATCAGCCGAACGCCGGCAATCAGCGGGTCGGCCTTGATCCGCCGAGCCAGCGTCAGCCCATCCATGTCCGGCATCTGCATGTCCAGGATCACTACCGCAAACGGCTCCCGGCAGGCCGCCGCGCGACGGATCGCCTCCAGCGCCGCCGGTCCGCCCGGCGCGTCCACCGCCCGCACCCCCCAGGAACCCAGTTGATGGAGCAGGATCCGACGGTTGGTCGCGTTGTCATCCACCACCAGCGCCTGCACCGCCTCGAGGGACACCGCAGAGGGCGCGGGCGGATGGCGCCCCGCAGGCTGCAAGCCCACGTCCACCGTGAACCAAAACGTCGACCCCCCATCCACCCGGCTCGTGAACCCAATCTCCCCCCCCATCAACTCCACCAACTGCCGCGAGATCGCCAGGCCCAGCCCCGTGCCACCATGCCGGCGCGTGTAGGAACCATCCACCTGCGTGAACGCCTGGAACAGGCGCGATTGGGCCTCCTCGGGTATCCCCACCCCCGTGTCCGCGACCTCGAACCGCAGCACCGCCCGCCCCTCGCCCTGTCCCACCCGGCTGACCTGAACCACCACCTCGCCCTGCTCCGTAAACTTGATCGCGTTGCCCACCAGATTCGTCAGCACCTGCCGAATCCGCCCGGGATCCCCACACAAAAACCGGGGCACCTCCGCCTGAATCAGGCAGCCCAACTCCAAATGACGCGCGTCCGCCCGCTCCGCCAGCAACTCGATCGTGCTCTCCACCGTGTCCCGCAAGTCGAAATCCACCACCTCCACCGATAGCTTCCCCGCCTCGATCTTCGACAGGTCGAGGATGTCGTTGATAATCGTGAGCAAGGCATCGGCACTGTTGCGAATCGTCTCCCCAAACTCCCGCTGCTCGCGGCTCAGCTCCGTGTCCAATAACAGCCCGGCCATGCCAATGATCGCGTTCATCGGCGTCCGGATCTCGTGGCTCATGTTCGCCAGGAACTCCGATTTCAGCCGCGCGGTCTCCAGCGCCGCATCCCGCGCCTTCGCCAACTCCTGCTCCGCCTCCTTCAGCACCGTGATGTCGCGCGAAATCCCAAACGTCCCAATCGTCCGCCCCTCCGCATCCCGCAGCGGCAGCTTGCTCGTCAACACCCACACCACCCGACCATCCCGCCACGTCTCCTCCTCCAGCTTGTCCAGGATTGGCCGCCCCGTCCGGATGATCGCCTGCTCGTCCTCGAACGCCGGACGCGCATGGGTCTCCGTGAAGATCTCGAAATCCGTCAGCCCCACCGCCCGGCTGGGATCCTCGAACCCCATCTGCCGCGCCATCGCCGCACTCACGCGCAAGAACCTCGAATCCAAATCCTTGAAGTAAATCCGGTCCGGAACGTTCTCCAGCAGCATCCGCAACAGGTCCCGCTCATACGCAATCTGCTGCTCCATCTCCTTCTGCGCCGTCACGTCCCAAAAGATGCCCTGCACCCCCATCACCTCCCCGTCCGGACCGGACAGGGGCGTCTTCACTACATGCACATACAGCTTCCCCCCCGCCGGCGTCTGGTGCGCCTCCGTCACCTCCAGCGCTTCCCCCGTCGCCATCACCCGCTGATCGTCCCGCGCATACTTCGCCGCCAACTCCGCCGGGTAAAAATCCGCGTCCGTCCGCCCCACAATCTCCTCCAGCGCATGCCCCAACGCCTGGCAAAACCGCTGGTTGGCAAAGGTGAAACGACCCTCCCGGTCCTTGCGAAAAATGTTCTGCGGCAAACACTCCACCAGCGAGTGAAAAAGCAGCTCCGACTTGCGCAGCGCGTCCTCCGTCCGCCGTCGCTCGCTCACATCGTGAAACACGCTCAGCAACAACGCCTCGCCTCCCCCCAACTCCATGTAGGACGTCGATACCTCCACATCCGCCACCTTGCCGTCCGCAAACCGAATCTGCCGCTCGAACCGCGCCCGGATCTCCCGAGCCGCGAACCGCTGGCGATACGTCGCCAACATGTGCGCCCGATCCTCCCCCTCGCCGTAGACCTCCGTGAACGGGCGCCCCTCCAACTCGCTCGCCGGTCTCCCCACCAGCCGACAATACGAGGGATTCACCCCCAACACGTCCCCCTCCGCGTCCGTCAGCCGCATCCCATCCGCCGAACTCTCCCACACCAACCGAAACCGCATCTCCGACAACCGCAAGGTCTCCTCGGTCCGCTTCCGCTCCGTGATGTCCTCCACCGTGCCCTCATAGTAAAGCACCTGCCCCGCCGCATCCCGCACCGAACGCGCATTCTCCGAAATCCAAATGATCTCCCCATCCTTGCGCCGCACCTGCGACTCGAACCGCGACACCACCCCGTCCCGCTCGATCCGCCGGGCAAACTCCTCCCGCCGCGCCGGATCCGCATACAACTGCTGCCGAATGTCGCGCACCGCGCTCATCAACTCGTCCGGCGAGTCATACCCGTAAATCCGCGCCAACATCGCGTTCGCCGTCAGGTACTGGCCCCGCGCCGTGGTCTGGAATATCCCCTCCACCACGTTCTCCACGATCCCTCGATACTTGCCCTCCGCCTCCCGCAGCAAATCCTCCGTCCGCTGATGCCGGTCCACCTCCCGCTCGAGGGCCCGCAGATGCCGGCGCAGTTCCAGCTGCACCACCACCTGATCAGCCAGAATCCGCAACGCCTTCTCCTGCCCGGCCGTCAAGCCCCCAGGCCGCCGGTCCATCACGCTCAACGTCCCCACCGCCACCCCCTCCGGGTTCACCAAGGGAACCGCCGTCACAAAACGAACCCCCTCCGGCCCCTGCACCAACGGATTGCCCCGAAATCGAGGATCCTGGCTCGCATCCGCCACCACCAAAACCCCCGCCTGGTCCAGCGCCAACGCGCAGAACGCCAACTCCCGAGGCACCTCCCGCAACGCGATCCCCACCCGTGACTTCAACCACACCCGACGCCCATCCACCAAGCCCACACACGCCATCGGCATCCCGCACAACTCCGCCGCCAAGACCGTCAGATCATCGAACGCTTTCTCCGCCGGCGTGTCCAGGATCTCGTATTCGCGGAGAAGTTGAAGACGCTGCTCTTCCAGCGGGAGTTCAGGCGCGCTGTTCACAGGGTGGCCAATGCAATCGGTTTCCACCCATCCTGCCCGGTCCCCCCTCCAAGCTCAAGCCCCGACCTGCCCCAACCTGCCCCAACCTGCCTACCCCCCCCTCTTCCCCCATTGAAATCCCATTGAATTTCCCATCCCCCCTCCGCTAACGTCCCTCCCCGCTGCGAGCCGGCGGCCATCCCCGGCCCAGACCACCCATGGCCTACCTCAACGACCACTACCTCAAACTCAAAGCCGGCTACCTCTTCCCGGAAATCGGCCGACGCGTCCGCCAGTTCTGCGACCAACACCCCGAAGCCGCCCGCCGCCTCATCCGCTGCGGCATCGGCGACGTCACCGAACCCCTCCCCCCCTCCGTCATCACCGCCCTCCACCGCGCCGTCGACGAAATGGCCACCCGCGAAACCTTCCGCGGCTACGGCCCCGAACAAGGCTACGACTTCCTCCGCCACACCGTCGCGGAAAACGACTTCCGCGAACGCGGACTCCCCATCGCCGACGACGAGATCTTTGTCTCCGACGGCTCCAAATGCGATTGCGCCAACATCCTCGACATCCTCGGAAACCGTAACCGCATCGCCGTCTCCGACCCCGTCTACCCCGTCTACGTGGATACCAACGTCATGGCCGGACACACCGGACCCGCCAATGAGCATGGCGCCTACGAGGGAATCCGCTACCTCCCGTGCCACCCCGCGAACGGATTCGTCCCGGAGGTCCCCAAAGAACCCGTCGACCTCGTCTACCTCTGCTCCCCCAACAACCCCACCGGCGCCGCCGCCACCGCCGATCAACTCCGAGCCTGGGTCAGCTACGCCCTCGACCACCGCGCCCTCCTCCTCTACGACGCCGCCTACGAAGCCTACATCGGCGATCCCTCCCTGCCCCACTCCATCTACGAAATCCCCGGCGCCCGCGACTGCGCCATCGAATTCCGCAGCTTCTCCAAGGTCGGCGGCTTCACTGGCCTGCGCTGCGCCTTCACCGTCGTCCCCAAATCCCTCCAGGCCTCCTCCCTCGACGGCACCCCGAGCAGCTTGCACGCCCTCTGGCTCCGACGTTCGAGCACCAAATTCAACGGCGTCAGCTACCTCGTCCAACGCGCTGCCGAAGCACTCTATTCCTCCAGCGGACGCAAGGAGGTCCGCGCCCTCATCGACCACTATATGGGCAACGCCCGCATCCTCGTCGAAGGAGCCCGCGCTGCCGGCCTCCAAGTCTTCGGCGGCGCCAACGCCCCCTATATCTGGGTCAAAGCCCCCCCCGGCCTCTCCTCCTGGCAAGTCTTCGACCGCCTCCTCCACGAGGCCAACGTCGTCATTACCCCGGGCAGCGGCTTCGGCCAACAAGGCGAAGGCTACTTCCGCATCTCCGCCTTCAATAGCCGCCCCAACGCCGAAGAAGCCGCCCACCGCCTCCACTCCCTCCGCTGGTAACCCCCCCACCACCCCCGCCCCCGCACTCCCCCGCCCCGCGGCGCCCGCGTTTTCGCTTCCGCCACCCTCGCGTTTGCCGGAGACTTCGCCCGCGATGGACGCCGCGCACCGCACCGCATTGACCTTCCGCTACGAACGGTGGCGCGCCCTCGCCCACGGCATCCTCGAAACGGCCGGCAGCACCTTCCTCCTCCTCATCGCCGTCAAACAGTTCCAAGCCGGCCCCACCGCCAAAGCCCTCGTCGCCGGCGGCGGCAGCTTCGGCCTCATCCTGGCCATGGTGGTCCTCTTCGCGGTCAGCAAAGCCGGTTGGCCCGCCGCCCTCGCCGCCTCCCGCCTCGCCTACCTCGGCACCGCCGGCTTCCTCGCCATGGCCGCTTTCCCCAACCTCCCCGTCTTCGTCGCCGGCTCCATCCTCACCATGGCCGCCGCCTCCTCCGCCATCCCCCTCATGACCCAGGTCTACCAGGAAAACTACCCGGACCCACAACGAGGCCGCCTCTTCGCCAAAACCGTCATGATCCGCATCGGCATGGCCGCCCTCTTCAGCGAAGCCGCCGGCCGCTTCCTCTCCCACGACTTCAACCGCTTCCGCCTCCTCCTCCTCGTCTTCGCCGCCGCCTTCGCCCTCTCCGGATGGTGCCTCGGCCGCTGCCCCACGCGCCCCCTCCCCCCCTCCCAAGGCGCCCACCCCTTCCGCAGCCTCCGCTACGCCGGCTCCGACCGACTGTTCCGCCAAACCCTCATTGCCTGGATGCTCATGGGCTTCGCCAACCTCATGATGCTCCCCATGCGCGTCGAATACCTCGCCAACCCCTTCTACGGCCTCGGCCTCTCCCCCAGCGAAGTCGCCTTCCTCGTCGGCGTCGTCCCCAACGCCGCCCGCCTCCTCCTCAGCCCCCTCTGGGGCTGGCTCTTCGACCATATGAACTTCTTCGTCCTCCGCATCACCCTCAACCTCGGCTTCGCCCTCGGCATCCTCTCCTTCTTCACCAGCCAAAGCATCGCTGGCCTCCTCGTCGGCGCCGTCATCTTCGGAATCTCCAACGCTGGCGGCGACGTCGCCTGGGGCCTCTGGGTCACCAAGATCGCACCCCCAGAACGCGTCGCCGATTACATGTCGGTCCATACCTTCTTCACCGGCCTCCGCGGCGTCCTCGCCCCCCTCGTCGCCTTCCAACTCGCCGCCGGCATCTCCCTCCCCACCCTCGCCGCCCTCAGCACCAGCCTCATCCTCCTCGCCACCCTCCTCCTCATCCCCGAAATCCGCTCCGCCCGGCAACCCCGCCCCACCACCGCCCTTGTCGAAGACGTCTCCGAATAACCCCCCCCTCCCGATCGTCTCCCAGTCCTCGTCCCAATCGTAATCCCCTCCCCCAATGCCCAATCCCCAACCCTTGCGCTCCCAGCCTATTCAGCGTAATGGTGCTGCCATCACCCTGGTGTCGCCCAGGTCATGAACCCGCACGCCTCCCCCACACCCCCTCCCCCACCGCCCGCGCCACCAGGAGCAACGCGCGTCCAACGAAAAGAGGACGAACCCCTCTTAGCCACCCA
>CAZVRY010000157.1:0-16387 GCA_964629545.1 uncultured Verrucomicrobiota bacterium
CCAGAAGCCAAAATCGCCTCCAGCAAAATCGGAAGTTATTCTTGCACAGACCCTTAGGTCAACGTCGGATACCCTGTCCGCGCGCCGCCTATAGCCCCCGGCTATGGAGTCGGCCAATGCCGCTCGACGGCGGGACGGGCCTGCTTGCTCACCCCGCGCGAGCTCGCCTTTCGCCGCCGCTGCCAGTGTCGAGTCCGGAAGAAACCACAGGAACGACGAGCGGCTTTGTGAACAACGGCGTCTTGCCGATTCGCCCGAGCGTTTCGGTGATTCTTTCCTCGTTGCCCCAGTCACTCCACACCACATCGCGTAGTTCGATCACCACGGTGGCCGCTGGAATCTTCTCAACCAAATGAGAAGAGAAATTGACGTTCGGCATGGATTCATAAATTGAGTCGAGCATTTCCGATTCTCGTTCGGAACCGAGGTAATGCGTGAGATCTCCGAACGCAGTCATCATCGCCGGAACGTGTCGCCCCAGTTCCCATAGCGTCTTGGCGCGGGCAGCCATCACCATGGTGTTCCAAAGACCTCCAGCCGCGAGGAGGGTTTCGGCGTCAGCCTGGTTCGGCTTCTCTCGAAATCTCTTTACCGTGCGAACGACGTGGCCATTCACCCGCTCAATTATCGAGCCGGGCTCTATCCAACCGTATTCGGTTTCCGGACTGTCCGCGTGAGCCCCCAAGAGCACAAGTTTGTCGGGCAGTCGGCGTGCCGTTGCGACGACTCGTTGCAGCGCCGCCAAAAAGCCCGCTTCTGGAAACACGAAGTGATCGGAGGGGAGGATCAGGACTATTGCTTCGGGATTCTTCAAGTAGATATGGGCCAGCGGAAGAAAGATGCCGGGACCAGTGCCGCAATTCCGCGGCTGCAGGATGGTCTGTTCCCAGTGGATCTTGTCCAGATGTTCCCAGACATCCGGAGCATGCTGTCTGGCGACCACCACCAAGGTACGGTCGGTGCCCGAAAACACAACTGCGCGATCCAGCGTATGCTGGAGCATCGAACGATTACCGACGAAAGCGCAATACTGTTTGGGCCGGTGGGCGCCCAGCCACCGTTTCGTCAGTACCCGAAGACGTTCACCCTCGCCGCCGGCGAGCACAATGGACCAGGTGTCCGGCGGGAGTTGTTCCATTCCGAGGGTCGTGCCAGCGGGGTCTGCAACGGCGCCAACCGTCCCGAAAAGCGGTTGCAGCGACGTTGTGAGGGTTACTTGCTTTTGCATGACTGCTTGCACCGCTCCTGGTGGTCAGACCATGAATTGGCGAACAGGACTTTGTCGCGATCAGCGGCGCCGCCCGCTCACACCTGTGATCGTCGAACACCTTTCAGGTGACGGTAGCCGACGAGGTTCCGCCGTTGTTCATCCCAGTGACGGAAGGTGAACGACGTGAAGCTCGAAAACAAAGTGACGGGCTTCACTCGCTGAACCAGCGGGTCGCCGTTGTGACACTTTTCCAGGCTGTAATTGGGCTCACCCTTCTTCCGCGAGATAAGGCGAATGATGTGTTCATTCAGTCCCGGCGGCGCCGACTCGGTCTCGATGTCGGTGATGAAACCGTGCTTGGACTCCGCGTTGACCGCGTCTTCGATGATATGGTCGGAGGTAGTCATTGTCGGAAGATACTCGTGAGCCCAATTGAATCGGCCTTGGTTCGTGCTTTGTGTCCTCATCGGGCAATGAGTGGACGCCGGTGCGCATCGCCTGCAAGCATCGGAAGGGACACCCCGGGACGGTTGCGACGACCGTTCGCTCTCAGGACTTTCTCCACCGTGTCTAGCAACTCGAAGATGGTGAAAGGCTTCAATAGTGTCGCGGCGAGATCGAGAGACGGGTCACGGCCCATCGCTTCCGTGGGAATGGCACTCGTCGCCAGCACGACCGGCAGGTCCATGCGCGCCGAACGTAGCTTCTTGACCAACTCAACGCCCGAAACCTTTGGCATGTTGTTGTCCGTGATGAGCAGGCTGTAATCGTTGACCTCCAGCGCGAGCCAGCCGGCTGCGCCGTCTTCGGCTGTGTCCACCAGGTAGCCTGAACGGATCAGGACGCCAGCACAGAGCTGGCGAATGTCGCGGTCATCATCAACAACCAGGATGCGATGCGGGGGACCACCCAGGTCTTGATGTGGCGCCTCGCCACGGGAAGCTGAAGAGTGAGCGTGGACATCCTGTTCACCGAATGAAGGAGATCCGCTCGCTGCTTCCACGTGAATTTGATTCATGGGAGACAGTAGGCTCTCGCCGTCGATAACGGCCAATACCTCCTTGGGCTCGCGCCGATACCTCGCGCCTATGGCGAACCGGTGAGCGCAACCATCGGTGAACGGGAAAACCAGAGGAGAGCAGTCAAACCCCCAAATCGCTTCAGGCCAGTGCAGCGGCTTCCCTTTTGACAACCTCGATGTATTGCCCGAGCGCCTTGGAGCGGTTCTCCCGATGCCAGGCAATCCAGTATTCAGTTTTTGCAGCCGTTACCAGGGGACGAAAAACCACGCCCGGATGAGGCAGATTCTTGATCTGCTCGCGTGCCAGCGTTACCCCCAGACCCTCCGCCACAAAAGTCATGAGGCCGGATTCGAGTTCCACGTCCTGCAGAATCCTGGGCGTTAGACCTGCGCTCAGGCAGAGACCGGACAACCAGTCGCGTGAGCCAGGGTGCGTCTGTTCCGACATCGCGACGAAGAACACCGATTTTAGATCCGACAGTTTGATTTTGCTCTGCTTCGCCAGCGGATGATGGGCCGGCAGAACAACGACGACATTGTGCCGAGCAACGCATTCCCACGCCAGAGCCGCCATGTTCTTGAGGGCGGCGGGGGGACGCAAACCCACAAAGCCCAAGTCAATCTTTCTGGCTTCCAAGGCGCGAAGCTGTTCGGCCGGTGACATGTCGAACAGGTTGACCGCAATCTCGGGACACGTTTTGTAAAAGGTCGTCAGCGTGGCGGGCAGAAGATCAAAACTGAACTTGAACAGGTAGCCGAGATTCAACTGGCCGGATTCACCCCGGCTGAACCGCTGAACGGCCTTCACGCTTTCGAGACTCAACGTCACAAGCCGTCGCGCATCCACCAGAAAACTTCTCCCCTCTTCGGTCAGCGATACCTGGTTTCTGCTGCGGTCCAAGAGACGCACGCCCAATTCATCTTCCAGATTGTGAATCTGGCGCGTGAGCGACGGCTGTGCCAGGCGCAGTTTCTCGGCTGCGCGGGTGAAGTTCAATTCTTCAGCCACGGCAACGAAGTATCGCAAATGACGCAGTTCCATAACCGGCAACGAGTTTAGGCGTTGGATACGCGGGTCACAACAGGAAAACGGACTCCCGAAAGTTGGAGAGTCCAGAAAAGTTGGGACTGGGGACTGGGAACTAAAGCGCTGGTCCAACCCGATAGCTGAAAAGCATCGAAGCCCAAGAAACAAGGTATTGGTTCTTTTCCGTTGATCGTCCGAATATGCCTCGATGAACCTTATCGTTCGAAAGGCGTCAGTTCTCTGGAAGGGCGGCGGCAATGGCGCTAACCGGACGGTAACGACCGACAGCGGCGTGCTAAAGTGCGCCAAATTCTCTGCGGGTTTGCCGCTCAGGAAACATTCCCACACCGATCCGGCCGAATTGATTGCGGCTGCTCACGCCAGCAGTTTCTCGTTAGCCCTGTCGAACGAACTCGGATTGAGAGCTTCCGCCGCGGGCGAGATAATCACCTTAGCGACCGTCACCTTGGAGCATCTCGCGGCGGGTTGGACGATCATGAACATTCATCTGAACGTCCTCGCGAAACTGCCCAAAGTGACTCAAGGCAGATTCATTGACGCCACGGTACGTGCCAAAACCAACTGCGTGGTGTCGCGGTTGTTGCGCGCCAACATTTCGATGAACGCCAAACTGGAAACATGATGCCCTTAGGAGGAATCACCCCCCGGGGCGGAATACCGCCTCCGCGCAAACAAATGCGTCAACAGCGTGGTCAGCCTCGTCGAGACGATTTCGATGCCAGGGTCTCTAACAGTGGACCTTGTCTATTTCGATCCGAATCCACCCGATCAGATGAATTCCAGCTCTCCTGTTGCGCGTCTTGAAGCTGTCCGCGCCACTTTTGAATCTTCACGAAGGCGTCCTGCAAAATGTCGTCTGCCGTGGTCGGGTCAGACACCCGCGAACGGATGAACTAACCCAGCTTCAGCGCAGACTCCAGAACTCCTGACATAGGGCGGTTTGGAATGTCCGCATTTCTCACGGGTTAGCCTGGACGGCGAAGCGCATGCGCAGCGAGGAGCCTGGGAAAACGGTGTGGGTCTGGTTGAGTTCCTCCCACAGCGCGGGGATCGTGCGTGTCCGGTGCGGCGAGCTTAATGGGCTCAGGGTGACCCGCAACTCAGCTTGGGTTACGTCTAACGAGGCTGCGACTCAGACCGACGAGGCATGTAGCGTTGGGTATTGGCGCGTTGTGTCCCAGCCTCGTCGGCCCGAGGCGCAGCCTCGTTGGATGAAAAGGTCCTGTCCGGATCGAGTGCAGGGAGTGGACTCCGCCGGCAGAGCCTAGGATGGATCCGGAGATGTTCCAACGCCTCATACAGGTCCTCCTCGTCGAACCTCCTCACCTCCAGCACCTCCCGGACCGCGTGTTCCTCGCTGGCCCGCGCAGCCAATCGACTGCCCGCCAGCCACAAGCGCGCATAGACCA
This sequence comes from uncultured Verrucomicrobiota bacterium, assembly GCA_964629545.1. Classification (GTDB taxonomy): domain Bacteria; phylum Verrucomicrobiota; class Verrucomicrobiia; order Limisphaerales; family CAZVRY01; genus CAZVRY01. The sequence goes on from CAZVRY010000157.1 coordinate 4,689, forward strand.
GATACGAGGCCAAACGCTGGGTGCGGGTTGCCTCGCCCACGGCCGAGACGATGCCCAGTTCCCGCGCCAACCCATGCAGACCTGCCAGCACGCCATAGCACGGCCCGACCTCCACGGTGCCGGAAGCCGCAGAGTTCGTCGCGGGCGCCCCCTGCTCAGTCGCAGGATCGGTCCCCAGGTTGGCCGACGGAGGCGAGGGAGTCATGAACAGGGGGGCATGGCGTTGCCGTTCATGCTCGCCCTCAACTCATGTGGCCAAACCCACAAGTTCATGTTCGCCCTCAATTCACGAGGCTCACCCCCCGGACTGACCCACACGCATTCAGGGCGGAGCACGAAACGCTCCCCCCCAACCCGGCCCCCCTCCCCATGGCCGAGGGCACTGGCACCCGTTTCTGTCAGAAAAAAAGACCGCCCCGGCGAACCGGGGCGGTCATGAATCTCCAGCGCTCTCCGGCCCCGCGAAGGGCCGCGCGCGCTATTTCTTCTTGGCCGGCTTGGCCGCCGCCGCCGCCTCTTCTTCGAGGGCCGCTTGCGCCGCAGCCAATCGCGCGACCGGCACGCGGAACGGAGAACAACTCACATAGGTCAATCCGATGCGGTGACAGAACTTTACCGAATCGGGATCGCCACCGTGCTCGCCGCAAATGCCCAGCTTGATGTCGGGACGCGCACTGCGCCCCTTCTGCACCGCAACCTTCATCAGTTCGCCCACGCCCGTCTGGTCGATGGACGCGAACGGGTTCTTCTTCACGATCTCCAGCTCCGTGTAGGGCGGCAGGAAACTGCCGGAGTCGTCGCGGCTCATGCCCAGACACGTCTGCGTGAGATCGTTCGTCCCGAAGCTGAAGAACTCGGCCGTCTGCGCAATCTCGTCCGCCGTCAACGCCCCCCGCGGCACCTCGATCATCGTGCCCACCATGTAGTTCAGCTTGACCTTCTTCTCCGCCATGACCGCTTTGGCCACGCGATGCACCACCTCGACCTGCAGGTCGAGTTCCTTCTTGAAGCCCACCAGCGGGATCATCACCTCGGGCTTAACCTTGATGCCCTTCTTCTGAACCTCCGCCGCGGCCTCGAACACGGCCCGCGCCTGCATCTCGCTAATCTCAGGATAGACCAGCCCCAAACGACACCCGCGGAAGCCAAGCATCGGATTGAACTCGTGCAACTCCTTCACCCGCTGCTTCACCTTCTCCACCGGCACCTTCATCTTGTCGGCCAAATCCTGCTGCGCCGCCGGCTCGTGCGGAAGGAACTCGTGCAGGGGCGGATCCAGGAAACGAATCGTCGCCGGATACCCCTTCAACGCCTTGAAGATGCCGACGAAGTCTTCCTTCTGATACGGCAACAGCTTGGCCAACGCCGCCTTCCGCGCCTCCACATTGTCCGCCAGGATCATCTCCCGCATCGCGTCAATCCGGTTGCCCTCGAAAAACATGTGCTCCGTCCGAGTCAACCCGATGCCCGTGGCGCCGAAGGCGATGGCGTTCTCGGTCTGCTCGGGCGTGTCCGCATTCGTCCGCACCTGCAAGCGCGTGACCTTGCCGCACCAGTCCATCAACGTCTTGTACATCCCGTAGGTCGTGCTCTTCTTGCCGTCCAGTGACTTCTCCACCAACACCTGCACAATCTCCGAAGCCGCCGTCGGAATCTGCCCCGCATACACGTTGCCCGCGGTGCCGTTGATGGAGAGATAGTCTCCCTCCTTGAACGTCTGGCCGTCCACCGTCATCGTCTTGGACGCATAGTCGATCTGCAACGCGCCCGCCCCGCACACGCACACCTTGCCCATCTGGCGGGCCACCAGCGCCGCGTGCGAACTCACCCCGCCCTTCGCCGTCAAGATACCCTCCGAAGCAATCATGCCCCGCAGGTCCTCCGGCGTCGTCTCGTTGCGCACCAAGAGCACTTTCTCCCCCTTGGCCGCCGCCGCATCCGCCCGGTCCGCGTTCAAATACATCTTGCCAGATGCCGCCCCGGGTCCCGCCGGCAACCCCCGCGCGATCACCTTCGCCGCCTTCTCCGCCTTGGCCTCGAAGATCGGCGCCAGCAGTTGATCCAATTGATCGGCCGGATTCCGGCGGATAGCCGTCTTCCAATCGATCAGCTTCTCCTTGACCATGTCCATGGAGAACTTCAGCGCCGCCATCGCCGTGCGCTTGCCGTTGCGGGTCTGCAACATGAAGACCTTGCCGTCCTGGATCGTGAACTCGAAATCCTGGACGTCCTTGAAGTGCTTCTCGAGGGTCTGGCGGATGTTGTCGAGTTCCTTGTAGGCCGCCGGCATCTCCTTGGCCAACTGCGCCACCGGTTCCGGCGTGCGCACCCCCGCCACCACGTCCTCACCCTGTGCGTTGATCAGGAACTCCCCGTAAAACTCCTTCACCCCGTTGGCCGGGTTGCGCGTGAAGGCCACCCCCGAACCGGACGTATCCCCCGTGTTGCCGTAAACCATCGCCTGCACGTTCACCGCCGTCCCCCACTCCGACGGAATATTATACTTCCGCCGATACACGATCGCCCGGTCGTTCATCCATGATCCGAACACGGCCCCCGTCGCCCCCCAAAGCTGCTTCCACGGGTCCTGCGGAAACTCCTTGCCCGTCCGCTCCTTGATCAACCCCTTGAAGCGCACCACCAACTCCTTGAGATCGTCCACCGACAACTTCGTGTCCTCGACGTCGTCCTCGTGCCGCTCGTGCTTCAACGCGTGAATGACCGTCTCGAAAGGTTCGTGATCTTCCCCCGCCCGCTTCTGCACCCCCATGACCACGTCGCCATACATCTGGACGAACCGGCGATAGCAGTCCCAGGCAAACCGCTCGTTCTGGGTCGCCTTCACCAGGGCCAACACCGTCTCGTCATTCAAACCCAGGTTCAGAATCGTATCCATCATCCCCGGCATGGAGTCGCGCGCCCCCGATCGCACCGAAACCAGCAGCGGCATGGCCGCTTTGTCCCCGAACTTCGTCCCCATGATCTGCTCGATGAAGGACACGCCTGTCTTGACCTGCGCCTCCAACTCCTTGGGATACGACCGCTTGTTGTCGTAGTAGTAGGTGCAGACCTCGGTGGTGATGGTGAATCCCGGAGGAACCGGGAGCCCAATGCGGCTCATTTCCGCCAGGTTGGCACCCTTGCCGCCCAACAGCGGCTTCATGGAGCCGTCCCCGTCCGCTTTCTTGTTCCCGAAGACGTAAACGTATTTCGTTGCTTTGGCCATAATCAGTTCAAGTTCATGTGCGCGTCCCGGAGGTCGGTGGAAGCCAACCCCCTTCCGAAGGCGCAGGAGCATCCCCAAAAGCCCAGGGGGTGTCAAAACCAATCTAAGCAAGTCTGGCGCTGACCCCCAAACGATAGAAGCCGACCTGATTCATATCCCCTCGCAACCACGCGCCCTAGCCCGAGGCGTGGAAATTGGGGTCCAGACGGCGAAGGCGCGTTGCACGAAAATGGGGGCCGGAGCGGGTCTGAGGTCACGCCTCGCTAGTCGTCCAAGACCATCGAGTCGATCCGCACCGCCCGTTCCACCCTCCTGACCGACTCCGCTGCCCAATCCACACCCCCATCCCCTCCCCGCCGACGGCTTCCAGCCTCTCGCAACAGCCGGCCCAACCCGCGGACGATCGCGGCCCGATGCCGCCGGCGAAACCAGCGGAGGGCCCCAGCCCCAGGCACCCGCCCCCCACAAAGATAACGCAACCACGGATCGACCAGCACCCATCCGGTAATATCCACCGCCGATAACACCCCCCGAGCATAGGCGTAGAGCAGAAGTGACAGCAGCATGGGACCGGAAAAGCCCTCCCCACCCGGTTCGGGGTCCCGGACGATACCGGGCAAATCCTCCGTCTCCGCACTCGCCTCCAACGCCAATCGCAAGAGTTCGGATTCCTCCAGCCAACCCGCCAGATCGCACGGCACCCGCGAGTGGCCGACCTCGGCCGTGGGGAATGGAATGGTCGTCATGGGTCTCAGGAACCGGCTTGCCAGCCGCGATCCTGCCGCAGCATCCCCCCGCCTTGTGACAGTCGTACGACCCCCAGGTGACGATTCTGTGTCGCTTGCATACCATATATCTTCGCATCAAGATGTCTTGATTTATTCGGTTAGGGCCGTATCCTGCCTACCGTCATGGCGATCAACGCTCCTCCTAACCCGTCTCCCGCCGACCACCCCCTCCGACGCCTCCTCGCCCAACGCATCGTCCTCCTGGACGGCGCGATGGGCACCGTCATCCAAGCCCAGCGCCTCGACGAGTGCGATTTCCGCGGAGACCGCTTCCGCGAGTGGACCGGCAAGGACCTGAAAGGCAACCACGAACTCCTCCAAGTCACCCGCCCCCAGCTCATCAAAGACATCCATCGCCAATACCTCGACGCCGGCGCCGATATCATCGAAACCAATACCTTTTCCGCCACCACCATCGGCCAACATGACTTCCTCTTCCCCCACCCGCCGGCTGGCCGCAAAGACCCCGAGTTCTTTGAAAGAGTCGTCACCGATCCTACCCTCCGCGCCCTCAGCCAAGACCTGAACCTGGCCGGTGCCCGCCTGGCGCGTGAGGCCGCCAACGAGGTCGCTCAGCGCACGGGTCAACCCCGGTTCGTCGCCGGCGCCCTCGGCCCCATGCCCGTCACCGCGTCCATCTCTCCCGACGTTCATGACCCGGGATTCCGGGCGGTGACCTTCGACCAACTCCGCCGCGCCTATCGCGACCAGGTCCTCGCCCTGATCGAGGGCGGCGTCGACCTGCTGCTCCTGGAGACGATCTTCGACACGCTCAACGCCAAGGCCGCCCTGTTCGCCATCGAGGAGTGTTTTGCTGAACGCGCCGTCCGCGTGCCGCTCATGATTTCCGGCACGATCACCGACCGCTCCGGACGCACCCTCACCGGCCAAACCGTCGAGGCCTTCCTTCATTCGATCGCCCACGCGGAACCGCTCACCGTGGGGCTCAATTGCGCGCTCGGCCCCGACCTGATGCGGCCATTTGTCGAGGAGTTGGTCTCGCACGCGCCCACTTACACCTGCTTCTATCCCAACGCCGGCTTGCCCGATCCCCTCTCCCCGACCGGGTTCCCCGAGACTCCCGCCAGCCTGGCCCCCCAACTCGCCCACTGGGCCGCGCAAGGCTGGCTCAACGTCGTGGGCGGCTGCTGCGGCACCACCCCCGCCCATATTCACGCCCTCGCCGAGGCCGTGCGCCCCTTCCCTCCCCGCCCCCAACCCGCCCCCCAGCCCAACCTGCGGCTCTCAGGGCTGGAGGCGCTGACCATTGTCTCCCGAACCTCCGACCAGTCGTCGGCCACGACCGTCGCCCAGTCGTTCATCAACGTGGGGGAGCGCACCAACGTCACCGGTTCTCCCAAGTTCGCCAAGTTGATCCTGGCCGGACAGTTCGAACAGGCGGTGGCCATCGCCAAACAACAAGTCGAAAACGGCGCCCAGATCATCGACGTGAACATGGACGAGGGCATGCTCGACGGGGTCGCCGCCATGACCCGTTTCCTTCACCTGATCGGGGCCGAACCGGATATCGCCCGCGTGCCGGTCATGATCGACTCCTCCAAGTGGTCGGTCCTCGAGGCGGGCCTGCAGTGTCTCCAGGGCAAAGGCATCGTCAATTCCATCTCCCTCAAGGAAGGCGAGACGCGCTTCCTCGAACAGGCTCGCCTCATCCGCCGCTACGGCGCGGCCGCCATCGTCATGGCCTTCGATGAGCGCGGCCAGGCCGATTCCTTCGAGCGCCGGATCGAGATCTGCCGCCGGGCCTACGACCTCCTCGTTCAGCGGGCGGCCTTCCCTCCCGAAGACATCGTCTTCGACCCCAACATTCTCACCGTTGCCACCGGGATCGAGGACCACAACAACTATGCCGTCGATTTCCTCCGCGCCACCCACTGGATCAAAACCCACCTCCCCCGCGCGAAGGTCAGCGGCGGCCTCTCCAACATCTCCTTCAGCTTCCGCGGCAACCACGCCGTCCGCGAGGCCATGCACAGCGCCTTCCTTTACCACGCCATCCGCGCTGGCCTCGACATGGCCATCGTCAACGCCGGCATGCTCGGGGTCTACGAGGACCTCCCCCGCGATCTGCTCGAACGCGTCGAGGACGTCCTCCTGAACCGCCGGCCCGATGCCACCGAACGCCTCGTCAGCCTCGGGCAGACGCTCAAAGCGAGCCCAAGTTCCGCCGACCCCGATGCCCCGACGGCCGAGGCCTGGCGGTCCGCCCCCGTCCAGGAACGGCTCACCCACGCCCTCGTCAAAGGCCTCGACGCCTTCATCGAAGCCGACACCGCCGAGGCCCTCCAGAAACTCGGCCGCCCCCTGGCCGTCATCGAAGGCCCCCTCATGGCCGGCATGAATGTCGTGGGCGACCTCTTCGGCGCCGGCAAGATGTTCCTCCCCCAAGTCGTCAAGTCCGCCCGCGTCATGAAAAAGGCCGTCGCCTGGCTCACGCCCCACCTCGAAGCCGAGAAACGCGCCACCGGCCAGACCAACCGCCCCCAAGGCAAAATCGTCCTCGCCACCGTCAAAGGCGATGTCCATGACATCGGCAAGAACATCGTCGGCGTCGTCCTGGGGTGTAATAACTACGAAGTCCTCGACCTCGGGGTCATGTGCCCCTGCGACAAAATCCTCGACGCCGCCCAATCCCAAGGCGCCGACCTCATCGGCCTCAGCGGCCTCATCACCCCCTCCCTCGACGAAATGGTCCATGTCGCCCGCGAAATGGAGCGTCGCGGTCTCCGCCTGCCCCTCCTCATCGGCGGGGCCACGACCAGCAAACCTCACACCGCCGTCAAAATCGCCCCCGCCTACCAGGCCCCGGTCGTCCACGTCCTCGACGCCAGCCGCGCGGTGCCGGTGGTCAGCCAATTGGTCAATCCCGATACCCGCCCCGCCTTCGCCGAGCAAATCCGCGCCGAGTACGAGCGCGTCCGCAACCAGCATGCCGCCCGCGAAACCAAACTCCTCGACTTCACCCAAGCCCAACAGCACGCCCCCCAACTGCCCTTCGACGACCTCCCCCAACCCGCCTTTACCGGCCTCCGCCTCCTCGCGAGCAACCCCGCGACCGATTCCCAGCCCGCGCTCGGCACGGACCCCATCACCCTCCAAGACCTCCTCCCTTACATCGACTGGTCACCATTCTTCCACACCTGGGAACTCCGCGGCCGCTACCCGGCCATCCTCGACCACCCCCAACACGGCGCCGAAGCCCGTCAACTCTTCGCCGACGCCCAGCGGTTGCTCGACGACATCGTCCGCCGACAAGCCCTCACCGTGCGCGGCGTCTACGGGTTCTTCCCGGCCAACCGGGTGGGCGAAGATGTGGAAGTCTACGCCGACCCCGCACGCACCCAGATCCGGGCACGCTTCCATTTCCTCCGGCAACAAATCGTCAAACCCGACCCGACGGTCGGCCAGTGGAGCCTGGCCGATTTCATCGCCCCGCGCGTCGAAGGTGCGCTCCCACCCCCCGACCATCTGGGCGCCTTCGCTCTGACCGCAGGTCTGGGCCTCGACGAGCTGGCGGCCTCGTTCAAGGCCACCCACGACGACTACAACGCCATCATGGCCGAGGCCCTCGCCGACCGCCTGGCGGAAGCCTTCGCCGAACTCCTCCACCAACGGGTGCGCCTGGCCTGGGGATACGGCCGCAACGAACGGCTCTCCCCCGAGGATCTCATCGCCGAGACTTACCGCGGCATCCGCCCCGCCCCTGGCTACCCGGCCTGCCCCGACCACACCGAGAAGTTCACCCTCTGGTCCCTCCTGGACGCCGAGCGCCATACCGGCATCCGCCTCACGGAGGCCGCCGCCATGTGGCCCGCCAGCTCGGTCTGCGGCCTCTACTTCGCCCACCCGGCCTCGCGCTACTTCGGGGTCGGCCCGCTGGGACGAGACCAGATCCTCGACTACCAACGCCGCAAGCAACTCCCGCTCCCCGAGCTCGAACGGTGGCTCGGCCCCTGGCTGGCCTACGAGCCGACCTGAGAGGACTCGACAAACCCGCCCTCCGCTCGCACTCTCCGGGTTGATGGAACCCGATGACGATGATGCGCCGCTCGACCGGCTGTGGACGGAATACGGCAAGGCCTTTCTGGACTTCGACGACCTGAGCCTGGCCCGGTGGATGGCTCAGACGCTCGGGCAACTCCAGGGCCGGATCTGGCGCCTCTCCCACCCCCTCCTCGGCGCCTTTCGCCTCGCCGCCCAAATCGGTCACGAGCGCGGTCTCTGGCTCAAACGCCTCGTCCATCACCCCGCCGGCTACGTCGAAGCCCCCTGTTGCCGCGCCCCCCTCCTCCCCCTCTTCACCCGCGACCTCCTCGAGTCCGGCATCATCTGCCAGCACTGTAACGCCACCGCCACCCCCCTCGAGGAACTCCCCGCCGACCTCCAGTCTGACATGCGCGCCTGGGCCGAGGACTACGCCAAAGTCCACGACGTCGCCCATTGGGACGACCGCCAGCGCAAAAGCGTCCGCAACTACGACCGCGCCTTCGAAGACGCCGCCTGCGCCTCGGAACGTCTCCTCGCCAAAGCCGCCCGCGACATCGTGCCCCGCCTGCTCGACCTCTACCCGGCCGTCGTCTGGGAGGACCAGGACGAATGCCTCGAGGTCCGACCCGAGGACATCGAACTCTGATTGCGGAATGAAGTTCCTGGTCCGCTGGGCGTTCCGGTTGCTGATCCTCCTCCTGGTCCTCGTCGTCGGACTGCTCCTGGCCAAGAACGCCATCCTCAAGTCCTACGCCGAAACCCAACTCCGCCGGCAAACCGGCCTCGAGGTCCGCATCCGCGAGCTGGACGTCGGCCTCTTTTCCCCCACCGTCACTATCCAAGGACTCCGCATCTTCAACGCCGCCGAATACGGCGGCTCCCCCTTCCTCGACCTCCCTGAACTCCACCTCGAATACAACCGCCTCGCCCTGGGCGCCGGCCGATTGCACCTCCGACTCCTCCGCCTCGACCTCGCCGAACTCAACCTCGTTCGCAACCCCGCCGGCCACACGAACCTCACCGCCCTGATCGCCGCCATCCAGCGACACGCCGCCAGCCTCCCCAACGCCGGACGCGGCACCCCCACCCACCCGGCCTTCGGCGGAATCGATACCCTCAACCTCTCCCTCGGCAAAGTCACCTTCACCGACCTCCGCCCCCCGCGCGTCCTCCGCGAGTTCCGCCTCGACGTCCGCCACGAAATCGTCACGAACCTCCGCTCCGAACTCGACATCCTCGGTGTCATCGCACGTATCCTCGTCCGACGTGGAATCACCATCGTCGAACTCCCCCCATAGCCCCCACTCGCCCCCACTCCCCGCCATGCATGCCACCCCCCTCCCCACGCTCCTCGCCACCCTCCCGCTCCTCCTCACGACCGCCAGCCTCGCCCTCGCCTCCCCGCTCGAACTGGCTAGCCCCAACGGCAACGTGGTCCTCCGCCTCGCCCCCAACCCCGCCGGCCACCTCACCTACTCGGTCACCGCCTCCGGCCAACCCCGACTCCTCCCCGCCCCAACCGGCCTCGTCGTCGATCAACGCAACCTCGGCGCCCACCCCGAAATCGGCCCGCCCACCCGACGCACCATCTCCGAAACCTTCCCCTGGCGTGGCCCCAAAAACCGCGGCACCAACCACTGCGAAGCCTACCTCGTCCCCATCCGCCACCGCGACCTCCAGGAACCTTGGCACCTCGAAGCCCGGCTGTTCGACGACGGCGCCGCTTTCCGCTTTCGGATCCCCTCCTCCGGCCATCACCGGGTCACCGGCGAGTCCACCCAGTGGCAATTCCCGCCTGACACCACCCTCTGGCTCCAAACCAACACCGGCGATTACGAAGGCGACTACCACCCCCGCGCCGCCGACCAAGTCCCCCTCGAACAAACCATCCAAAACCGACCCCACCCCACCCACCTCGGCCTTCCCGTCACCGCCGTCTACCCGGACCGCACCCTCGGGCTGATCACCGAAGCCAACCTCTTCCGCTTCAGCGGCGTCTCCCTCCGCCCCCTCGGGAACAGCTCCTTCCAAGCCACTTTCCAGGACGACCCCGCCGGCTGGGACCACGACGGCCCCATCCTCACCCCTTGGCGCGTCGCCATCCTCGCGCCCAACCTTCATGCCCTGGTCAACTCCGATGTCGTCGCCGCCCTCTGCGATCCCCCCGACCCCGCCCTCTTCCCCCAAGGCCTCGAAACCCCCTGGATCCAACCCGGTAAAGCCCCCTGCACCTGGATGGTCTTCGGCAACGACGGTGCCCAATGGGACCGGCAAAAATGGTTCGTCGATGTCTCCGCCGCCATCGGCTGCGAATACCTCCTCGTCGACGCCGGCTGGCGCACCGAACGCTGGGGCTGGCTCAAAGACGGCGCCGACGTCTGGGCCCGCGCCGCCGAACTCTGCCGCTACGCCGCCCAACGCAACGTCGGCATTATCCTCTGGCACGCCTACCCCGAAGGCCGCGATGACGGCCCCGGCCTCACCAACCCCCAAGCCCGCGAAGAACTCTTCCGCCGCTGCCAGGAAGCCGGCGTCAAAGGCGTCAAAATCGACTTCTTCAACTCCGAAAGCCGCGCCACCATCGACGCCTACGAAGACCTCCTCCGCCGCGCCGCCCAACACCAACTCCTCGTCAACTTCCACGGCGCCAATAAACCCACCGGCGAAGCCCGCACCTGGCCCAACGAAATCACCCGCGAAGGCATCCGCGAACAGGAATACCTCCTCTGGGGAACCCTCCCCCTCCCCCACTACGGCGCCCTCCCCTTCACCCGCCTCGCCGTCGGTCACGCCGACTTCCTCCCCGGCTACCTCCAAAGCCGATTCCTCAAAAACACCACCCGCACCTTCCAACTCGCCTCCGTCGTCCTCTTCTCCTCCCCCTTCCTCTGCTGGCCCGACAACCCCGAAGCCTACCTCCATAGCCCCTTCCTCGACTTCGTCCGCACCGTGCCCGTCGCCTGGGACGAAACCCGCGTCCTCCCCGGCTCTTCGATCGGCGAGACCGTCATCTTTGCCCGCCGTAAAGACCAAACCTGGTACCTCGCCGCGATCAACTGCCTCAACCATGCCCAATCGCTCGAATTCGACCTGGCCCCACTCCAGGTCACCCGTCACGAACTGACTACCTTCCGCGACGGCCCCGGCCCCTCCGGCGTCCTCCTCGAATCCGGCCTCTCCACCCCTGCCTCCAACCGCCTCACCGCCCAAATCCCGCCCGGCGGAGGCTTCCTGGCCCGCTTCACCCCCACCCGCGAGTTTCCAGGCTGGAAATAACCTCACCTGCACCCTCAAGCCCACGCCCGATTCCGCCGATCTCCTCCCTGCCGCGCACCCGATCAGGCTGCTGTGGAATCGAGTCTCCAGATGTAACCCTCCGGAGCGCCAACCGGTTGCGCCGCACGGCAACCCTATGAAATGGACCCCGCACCGGAAGATCCTGGCCGGCTTCGGCCTCGTCATGGCCACCGCCGCTATGCTCGCCTTCACGGCCATCGGCTTCCTCTACCACATCGAACGTCAAGCGCAGCCCCAAGCCAACGTCCTCACCCCCGCCCCTGCCGCGTCCATCCCGTCGACCACCACCTCGGGGCCCCCCCCCCCCCCCCCCCCCCCCCCCCCCCCCGCCCCCCCCACCCCCCCCCCCCCCCCCCCCCCCCCCCCCCCCCCCCCCCCCCCCC
>CAZVRY010000158.1:0-16225 GCA_964629545.1 uncultured Verrucomicrobiota bacterium
AAGCGGCGGAGCACCGCCGCACTCCACGACGCTGGCGCGACCGCGCCCACCGCCAAGCTGAGGCGAAGCTCTTGGAGTGCGCCAGTTGGGGGAGGGAGACAGGGAGAGGGGAAACGTCATCGATTCATGGGGAAGGTGGCCGGAGGCCGGGTGAGGGGGCGTCCGAGTTTCACGATCCGAATGGCTGCATCAGGGGACGGGGGGCTTGCGGGCGGTGAAATGTCCGGGCTAGGGTGGGTGGATGCAATGCGGACCGGCGGATCTGTTTGACTTGAGTCGGACGGCGCATGCGGCGCTGTTCGAGGGTTGCACCTACGCGTGGGAGGCGCTGGGGCGGCTCGAGGAGTACGTGGCGAGCCGTGCCCAGGCCTCGTTGCGCAATCGCTGCGACGGCGTGGCCTGGATCGGGGAGCAGGTGTGCATCGGCGAGGGCACGGTGGTGGAGGACGGGGCGATGATCAAGGGACCGGCGATCATCGGGCGGGACTGCCAGATTCGACACAATGCCTACATTCGGGAGAACGTCCTGGTCGGGGACGGTTGTGTGGTCGGCAACGCGTGTGAGGTGAAGCATGCGGTGCTCTTCGACGAATGCCAGGTGCCGCATTTCAACTACGTGGGGGATTCGATCCTTGGCTACCGGGCTCACTTGGGCGCAGGGGTGAAGATCTCCAACGTCAGGATCGTGGAGGGCACGGTGCGGGTGGAGGTGGACGGGCAGTGGATCGATACCGGCTTGCGCAAGTTCGGCGCCTTGTTGGGCGACCGGACGGAAGTCGGGTGCAACGCGGTCCTCAATCCCGGGAGCGTCCTCGGCCGGGATGCGGTTGTCTACCCGTGCCTAAGTTGGCGCGGGGTGCTGCCCCCGGGGTCGGTGGCCAAGAACAAGGCGGGAATCGAAGTGGCGCTGCGGAGGCCGCCGGCAGCGTAAGCGTCGTTTGCGGCCGTGCCTTCACGTTTCCAGCGTCCCGTCCGTTCCGCCCGTCGCGAGCCGCCGTCGACGCCGCGCTACCTCCGGGCGCATCAGCCCGCGCCCCCCGGCAGCGAGGGTTGGGTGCGCCCGTGGGTGCAACTGCGGACCTTCAGTTTCCATCCTTGCCTGTATCCGGCCATGCTCAACGCGGCCTCGCCGGACGCCCGTCCGGGGGATTGGGTGCAGGTGTATGACAAGGAAGGGCGCCCGTTCGGGGCGGGGTTTTACAATCCGACCGCTCGGGTGCCGCTGCGGGTGCTGGTCCATGGGGCGGAGCCGGTGGGGGAGGACCATTTGGTTCGCACCCTGGAGCGGGCGGTGGGCTTGCGTCAGGCTTGGTTTCAGGGGTTATCGGACACCAACGCCTGGCGGGTGGTGAACTCGGATGGCGATTTGCTCAGTGGCCTGATCGTGGACCGCTACGCGGAGACGCTCAGCGTGGAGGTGCACAGTCTGGGGGTCTTCCGCCGGTTGGATCGTTGGCTGGCTTTGCTGCATGAACGCTTGGGCACCCGGCGGAGCGTCGTGCACGTCGAGGACCGCATTGCGAGGATCGAGGGGATCGAGCGGGGGGCGGCGAGCGGGGAGCGGGGAGCGGGGGGTGACGACCGGGGGGCGGGGAGGGGCGGGGGCGGGGAGGGGGTGAGGCGGGTGCAGATTCGCGAGCATGGCGTTCGCTTCGAGGTCGACCTCTCGCAGGGGCACAAGACCGGCTTTTTCTGCGATCAACGGGAGAATCGCCGCCGCTTGGCGCGCTGGGTGACGGGCGGGCGTTTGCTTGACCTGTGCTGCTATACCGGCGGGTTCGCGATTACGGCGGCCGCCTTGGGCTCGCCGGCGGAGGTGACGGGGGTGGACTTGGACGAGGAGGCGATTGCGCAGGCCCGGCGGAATGGGAACCTCAATCAGCTCAACCGCATTCAATGGGTGCATGCGGACGCGTTCAGTTGGGCGCGGCAGATGCAGAAGAACGGGGAGCAGTGGCAGACGGTGGTGCTGGATCCGCCGCGGTTGATTGGGGCGGGCGAGGACGAGCGGGAGGGCTGGCGCAAGTATGAGGATTTGAATGGGCTGGCCATGACCTTGGTGGAGCCGGGCGGCCTGTTGGTCACCTGTTCCTGTTCCGGTCCGGTGAGTCTGGAGGACTTCGAGCAGGTGGTGATCCGGACCGCCCATCGGCTGAGCCGGCGGTTGCAGTTCCTGGACCGGACCGGGGCGGGGCCGGATCACCCGGTGATGTCGAACTGCCTGGAGAGCCGTTATCTCAAGGTGCTGTGGGCGCGGGTTTACTGACCGACCTTACGGGGAGGCCTCAGGCCTACGGGGTGGTGGGGGTGGGGGCGAGGTGGGGGCGGGCTTCCACGAGGGCCTCGGGATCGATGCGGTGGGTGAGGCGTTCCTGTTCGGAGAGGGGGATGAGGCCGCGCTGGACTTTGAGCCAGCCCATTTCGCGGAGGGTGCGCCAGCCGTGGCGGCGGGCGGCGGCCCGCAGTTCGGTGGTCTTCATGCCGTGGCCAAGCAGGTCGGCGATGTCGTCGGTCATGACGAAGAACTCGTAGATGGCGGTGCGTCCGCGGCAGCCTTTGCCCTGGCAGGCCGGGCAACCGGTTCCGCGCCAGGCGCGGATGTCGTCCAGCGGGAGGTGGAGGGACTCGGCCATTTCGCGGCGCAAGCCTGGGGGGATGGCGGGATCGGGCGCTCGGCATTCGGGGCAGAGGCGTTGGGCCAGGCGTTGGGCGATGCTGCAGACCAGGGAGGACCCGATGAGGAAGGGGTCGATCCGCATTTCCAGGAGGCGGGAGATGGCGGCGACGCTGTCGTTGGTGTGGAGGGTGGAGAAGACCAGGTGGCCGGTCTGGGCGGCACGGACGGCGATTTCGGCGGTTTCCATGTCGCGGATTTCGCCGATGAGGACGACGTCGGGGTCGTGGCGGAGGATGGCGCGGAGGCCGCCGGTGAAGGTGAGGTCGATGTCGTCGCGGACCTGGATTTGGGAGATGCCATCGAGGAGGTATTCGACGGGGTCTTCGATGGTGATGATTTTGCGGTCTTCGTCGTTGGCGTGGGCGAGGGCGGCGTAGAGGGTGGTGGTTTTGCCGCTGCCGGTGGGGCCGGTGAGGAGGACGAAGCCTTGGGGGAGTCGGGTCAGTTCGGCGAAGAGGCGTTCCTGGGCGGGTTCCATCCCCAGTTGGGCGAGGTCGAGGAAGAGGCTTTGCCGGCCGAGGACGCGCAGGCAGATGGCCTCGCCGTGTTTGGTGGGGATGACGGACACGCGCAGGTCGTATTCCTCCTGGCTGGTTTTCATGGAGATGCGGCCGTCCTGGGGGAGGCGCCGCTCGGCGATGTTGAGGCCGGCCATGATCTTGAGGCGGGAAACGAGGGCCGGGTAGAACTGGCGGACCTGAGCGGGGACGGGCACGGACTGCATGATCCCGTCGATGCGGTAGCGCAGGCGGACGGAGGCGGCGTAGGGTTCGAGGTGGATGTCGGTGCCGTGGAGGCGGAGGGCTTCGAGGAGGATCTGGTCGGCGAAGCTGGAGATGGTGGCGTCGACCGTCTTGGCGTCACCCACTTTGACATCGAAGACCTCGTTGGCGGCCGTCGGGTTTTCGGCTTGTTCGTCGCCGAGTTTCTGGATGGTCTCCGCGCCGAGGCCGAAGTGGGCTTTAATGATGGCCTGGATGGCGCTGGGGGTGGTGAGGACGAACTTGAGTCGGCGGTTGAGGAGGAGTTTGAGGTTGCCCTGTTCCATCGGGCGCGGGGGTTCGCCGAAGGCGAGGGTGAGGAGATCGCCCTCGAGGCCGAGGGGGATCATGCGGTGGTGGAGGATGAACTTGGCCGGGACCAGTTCGAGGGAGGCGGCGGGGAGGGTGGGATGGGAGAGATCGACGAACTCGAGTTGGACGATTTCGGCCAGGGCCTGGTAGGTGTCCAACTCGGAGGCGTAATGGAGTTCGACGATGGCCTGGTGTTGGGGGATGTCGAGCAGCCGCTGGCGGCGGTGGACCAGTTCGAGTTGTTTGGCATCGAGCAGGCCGCGCTCGAGGAGGAGTTGGCCGATCTCGCGGGGAGGCGTGGCGTGGTCAGGCATTACTGGGCCGGGATTTCAATGGTGTGCGGCACCCGGAACTGGACCACGTTGGTCTGGCCGCCCGCGTTCGTCAAGGTGAGGGTCTGGAAACCGATGGCGGCCACGGCGATATCGGCGACGACGGGGGAGCCGAGTTTGAGCACGGCGAGGTTGGTGTCGATGAGGAGGTAGGCGTGGCGGATGGTGGCGGCGGTTTCGAAGTAGCCTTGGTAGAGGAGTTGGACCTTGCGCGGGGGCGGGGGCGGAGCGGGCGGCGGGGGGGGCGCCACCGGGGGGGGGGGAGGCACAAAGTAGGTGGTGTGGAACCAATTGGTCAGGCTGCCGTCGGGTTGGACCAGCGTCCACAGGTTGGTCTGGAACGCGGTGTAGACGCGGCCGGCGGGGACCAGTTCGGTGCGGGTGGGGGCGAGCGAGGAGAGCTGGGGCAGGACCGGCATGCGCCCGCCGAGCCGCGAGGTGGTCAGGTAGAGGAGCACGACCAGGAGCCCGCAGAGCAGGGTGGCGAGCAGGCGGATGCGAGGGAGGAAGGTCGACATAGGGCCGGGCTAGTCACGGTAGACATAGCCGCGCAACAGGACTTCGAGATGGCCCTGGTCGAGCTTGGCGGCGTCGGTTTTGCGGAGGACGATCCGCTCGAGGAAGAGCGCGGGCTTGGCCGGCAGCGGTTCGGGCAGGCCGAGGGCCTTGGCCTCCTCGGGCAGGAGCGGAATCAGGCGCAGGAATTGACTGAGGGCGTCCGCCGAGCCGACCAGTTCAAGCCGGATGGGGATGACATCGAGGAAGACGCCGCCGCTCTCGGCCAGGCGGAGGGGTTCGGGGGCGGGCGTCAGGAGGGAGGGGATGGCGCTGACCTTGGACAGCACGGCCAGGGTGAGGACGTGGTTGACGAGGGTGAGTTGGGCCCAGAGCAGGGCGGGCTCCGGCCGGTCCGTGATGTATTCGGGGAATCCCAGGATGGCGAGGGGGGCGATGGCGACCTGGTGTTGTTTGGCCAGGGCGGCGAGTTCTTCGATGCGGAGCTGACGTTCGTTTTGGTAATCGATGAGTTGGAAGGGCTGTCGGAGTTTGGCCCGGGTGGGGGCGTCCAGTTCGACCCGGTCGAAGATGGTGCTTTCGGAGGTCTGGAGGGTGGCCAGTTCGCTCTCGAGGCGCCGGAGCTGGTTGTCGATCTGCTCGGGGTCGAGGCCGCCCACGAAGGGGTTCTCCAGGTTGAGATCGATCAGGCGCTGGCGGGCCTTGCGGAGGGGATCGTCGAGGGCGCGGGCCCGTTCGCCGAGGGGGAGGTAGACGAGGGCGAGGTAAGCGGCCAGGGCGAGGCCGGCCGCGAGCATGGCCCACTGGATCTGGAGGGTTTTACGGGCGGTGAACATCGCGCTCAGGGGGCGTGGAGGCTGAGGCTATTGGTGACCGACCGCTCCAGCGGGCGGAGCAGCGGGCGGCCGGAAGGGCGGGGCTCGCGGGCCGGGGCGGGCGTGGGCAGGGGGAGGCGGCTGAGGCGCGGGGGGCGGAAGAACTCGTTGCTGGCCAGTTCGAGGGAGAGACCGATCACCTTGTTGGAGGCGGTCACCGCCGGGTCGACGATGGGGCGCATGCGGTCGGTGGAGAGGAGGTCCACGTTGGCGAAGAGGGCATGGGGTTTGAGGTTGGTGACCAGGGTGCTGAGGAGGCGGCGTTGGGCCTCGCCTTCCTCGAGCAGGCACAGTTCGGCGATGAACCCGGGCTTAAGGGCGGCGGCGTTGGTGCCGGTCAGCAGGTTGGTCATCGGCGGGGCGGGGTTGGTCACGCCCTGCTGGGTCACGGTGTAGTAGCTGACGGGGTCGGCGAAGCTGACGAACCAGAAGGTGCGGTTGCTGCGGGCTTGGCGGAGGAGGGCCAAGGTGCGGAGGGTGTCGTAGGTGAAGCGCTGGCTTTCCAGGACGGGCTGCTGCCGCTCGTATTGGGTGACCAGCCGGCGGGCGAAGGAAGCGGTGGCGGTGGCCTTTTCGAGGGCGAGGTTCGTCCGCTCGAGCAGGGCGCGTTTGGAGCGGAGGAGGGAGAATTGCTGCCACGTGCCGGCCATGAGGAGGAGGAAGAGCAAGGCCAGGAGCAGGCCGTTCAGGCTTTGCAGGAGGTGAACGCGGCGTTGGCCGCTCCAGCTCGCGCGTTGGGCTGGGGGGAGCAGCGAGGCGTGCTGCGGGTTGGTGCCCAGCGCCTGGACGGCGGTTCCGAAGGCGACGGCGAACTCGCCGGGGGGACCCTCGCGGCGCGAGTCGGCCGCGCCCACCGGCCACAGCGTCCAGACCAGTCCTCCGACCTGGTGCAGGCATTCCACCAGGCCGGGTTGGCGGGCGCCGCCTCCGGCCAGGACGAACTGGAAGGCCTGGGGTTTGAGTTCGAGGTCGCGGTGGGCGTCCAGCCACTCCCGCAGGGCGTCGGTCGCCTCCTTGTGCCACCCTTCCACGGCGGCGCGCAGGCCGGCGATGGCCTCGGGTCCGTCCAGGAGGTTGTGGGCTCGCTTCAGTTCCTCGGCGGTCTCGGTTGCGCAGCGGCGAGCGTTGGCAATGGCCTCGGTGAAGGCGGCGCTGCCGGAGGCAAAGGCGGAGGCGTGCACGCCCTGGCCCTGGTAGAACACCGCCACGACCGTGCGGGTGGCCCCCAGGTCCACCACCACCGTCCCTTCCGGCTCCGCGTCCAGGGTCCGATAGGCCGCCATCAGCGCGTTGGCCTCCGTGGTCACTTCGCACAAATCCTCCGGGTCCAACCCCAAGCGGTCGTAGCACACGGCGATCTCGGGTTCCCGGCAGAGCGTGACCCAGAAGGGGTTCGGGTGATGGCTGAAGGAGCGGAGCCGGACGTGGTCGAACACCACCGCGGCCTCGCTCAGGCCGCTCAGGCGCACGATCTCGTCCTCGATCTGCTGCCGCTGCTGGGCGTCGCCTCCCGCGGGGACGTCCACCACCACCGACATCGACTGGGTCTGGGGCAGGGGGACGGCGACCGGATGGGGTCCGAAGTCGGCCAGGATGTCGCGCAGGTGTTGGCCGAACTCCTCGGCGGAGAGCAGGCCTTCCTCGGGCAGGTCGACGGAGCGTTGGCGGAGGAGGCGCGGCCGTTGCAGGGCCTGCTCGACGAGGAGGATCTTGATGGCCTGGCTGCCGGGGTCGATGGCGATGACCCGCCGGATGGGCAGGAAGGGGAGTTGGCGCAGAGCTGGGAGGGAGAAGGACACCGCCATTCAGTCCGATTCGCCGTCACTCTCGATCAGCAGGAACTCGCCCGACTCGGTGAGGAGGGTGGCGGTGACGAAGATCAGGAGATAGCGGGGTTTATCCTGCTCGGTGCGGCGGCGGAAGGCGGCGCCGATGATGGGGATCCGGCCGAGGACGGGAACGGACTCGACGAAGGTGCTCTGGTCGCGTTGGAGGACGCCGCCCATCACGACGGTTTCGCCCGACTTGATCACGGCGCGGGTGGCGAGTTCCTGGGTGCGGTATTCGGGCAGTTTGATGTCGAAGGTGCTGACGACGTTGCCCGAGCTGTCCGTATCGGTGATGGTGGCGAAGGGTTTGAGTTGGACGTCGGTGTTCACCTCCGGGTTGAGGGCGAGGAGGATGCTGCGGCCATCGGCCCCCACGCTGGCCAGCACTCGCAGGGACACGCCGGAGTTGATTTTCACGGGCTTGCCGGAGGGCACCAGGGCCGAGGACGACCGCTGTTCGAGGATGGTCTGTTTGACTTGGTATTCCTCGTAGTAGTATTGGACCTTGCCGTCGCTGATGGTGGCGGGCCGGTTGTTGAGCACGGTGAGCCGCGGGGCGCTGAGGGTTTGGCTCTCCCCGCCCTGCTCGAGGGCGGTGAGGGTGGCGCTCAGGTTGTCGCGTCCGAGGATGTTGGTGAAGGTTTCCTGGAGCCCCAGGCCCACATCCGTGCCCAGCCCCGTGTAGTCGGTGGCGGTTCGGCTCGAGGTGAGCGGGGTCCGCCCGGTTTCCCAGAGCACCCCCAGTTGGAGGAAGGTGGCCCGGGTCACGGTGATGAAGCGGGCCTCGATGTAAATCTGTTGCACCGTCTTGTCGAAGGTCTTGACGATCTCGTCCATGATCCCGAGTTGCTCGCGCGTGCCCTGGGCCACGATCAGGTTGCGCTCGTAGTCGATCATGTAACTCGGGGCCGGCACGTTGGTGCTGACGAAAAACTTCTTGATCGCGCTCTCGATGGCGGGCTCCAAGGGGGCCTCGTCGTTCACGAACTTGTCGAACCTCTGCACCTCCTGGCGGGTGGTCACGTTGTTGGCCGTGGTCAGCGTCACCTGCGTTTGGGGCAAGCCGAATTGGGCCGGCATGATGAAGCCCTTGCGCAACCGGTAGAAGCGCGTCTCCAGGAGGGTCTTCTTGGGATCCTTGCCGTCCACCACCCAGATCAGGTCTTCGCCGACCTGGAACTGGAGATCAAGGTTGCGCGACACGTAGCTGAGCAGTTCCGATAGCTTCACCTTCTGGAGGTTGATGCTCAGCTTCTGCTGGAAGGCGGGGAGCGACTTGTCCGCGATGAAGTTGATCCCTTCGGCTTGGCCGAGGTTGAAGATGATCGCCTCGAGGGTCACGTTGTCGAGTTGGACCGAGACTTCCTTCTCGAGGATGCGCGACATGCGCCCCTTGATGCTCTCGTGGCTATAGAGTTCGCCCCGCTGGATCACGGTCTTGCCGAAGGAGTCGGGGACGTAAGGCGTGTTCTCGATCCGATCGACCGCGTCGCGGACATCCTTGCGTGGGGGCAAGCCGCGGTCCTTTTTCTCCGTGAGCAACCCGCCGAGGGTGGGGTTGAAGACGGAGTTTTTGGCGTCGACCTCGCGGATGCGGTCCTCGACCGCCTGTTCACGGCGCAGTTGCCGCTGCTTGGTCACCCAGGTCAGGACCCGTTGGATGGCGGGATCGGTCGGGTCTTTCTCGGAGAGGGCCGCGGCGCGGAGTTCAGCCTCCTCCCAGCGACCGCTCTCGGCCAGGTTGAAGACCTCCTTGATCTCCAGGTCATGGGCCGCGCTATAACGGATCTTGGGCGGGTTGGGGAGATCTTCCTCGGGGGGGGTGGTGGGCGCGGGTGGGTCGGGCGTTTTCTCCGCCGTGGCCGGGTCGCCGCTCGGGGTGGCCGCCCCGTCGGCGCCGGTTTGGGGTGAACGGCAGGAGACCGCCACCCAAAGGAAGGTGGTGGCCAGCAACACGCGAAACCAATTCTGGCGGATCATGATGCAAAGGAGCCTGACGGGAGCGCGGCCTCGGGCATTCAAGCCGGTGCCCGCCAGCAACCTGCGAGGGCCCCACCCCAGGTCTCCCGCCCCCGTCAACACCCTCACCGCGGGGGTCACCCTCCCCACTCGCACGATGGGAACGCCCAGCGCGCCGCGGTGGATTCCGATGGTTGAGCCTACGCTGAGCGGGCCCCTGCTGACAACGATTTTGCTGGGGGGAGGTTCCGGGAGGGGCGGTCTGCTCCTGCGGGTTCCGGGACCTGACGGCTCCGATTCCCGCCTGGGGAGGCCCTTACTCGAACACCCACCAACGCATGCCTTGGGGTGGGACCTGGACCGGGAGGCGGAGGGTGTAGTCGCGCGCCAGGGACAGGGTCTGGGCCTGGCCTTCCGCGTCGCGCACCCGCACGGCGTCGGTCAAGCCCGTGTAATAGAGGTTCACCTCCAGCACCCGCTCGACGGCCCGCTCCAGGGGATTGAACACGGCCAGGAGGCCTTTCTCGCGCAGCTTCGGGTTGACATGCAGCATCCAATCGAGGTCGCGCCCGTCGGCGCGGCGGCCGTGGATGAGGTCGCTCTCGAGGATGTCGCGGTGGGCCTTGTACCAGTCCACCCAACGCTTGACCATGGCCCGGGTGCGGTCGGTGTCGTAGAGGCGCGGGCCCCGGTAGCAGGCCTGCACCCCGAGGGCCAGGTTGCTGACCAGCATGCGCTCGTAATGGTCCAGGTGTTCCTCGAGTGGTTCGATGGTGGCGGCCGCCCCGCCGCCCTGATACTCGGTCAGCGGCACGAACATCCACCCCATGCTGGGCGTCTTCTCCCAGGTGCCGTCGTAGATGTTTTGGCGCGTATGGATGACCTGCTGGGCGCGGGGCAGAGACCAGTTCACCTCGCGATAGCCCATGCCGGTTTTGCTCGAGCCGCTGACGAAGTAATGATCCGGCACGTTGAGGTAGATGCCCTGGGCGCGACACCAGCCGTAAAAGTCGGCAAGGAGGGTCCATTGGGCCCAGCGGGAATCGCCCAGGCCGCGATGGAGCGGGTGATGCTCGGCCTGGCAGCAGTCGCCCGGATACGAGCCGTCGTGTTCGAGGAGCGTGAAGCCGCTCTCGCGGTGGAACTGGTAAAGACGGCGGAAGTAGTTGGTTCCCCAGGCGCTGGCCAGGCAAGGGGAGTGGCCGAAGGCGGGTTTCTGCCCGGGCGGCATGACCACATCGTGGCCGCCCCCCACGTGCCGCGAAGCCAGGAGCGAGTAGCTGCCGATCTCCAGGCCCAGGTCCCGGGCCATGGCCGCGTAGCGCTGGGCCTGGGCCAGCGTTTCCGGGCGCTCGTTCTCGAGGTCAAAGCCGCTGCCAAACGTGAGAATCACCATCTCGAAGCCAACCTCGACGCACTGGCGCAGCGCGTTGGTCACGGTCCGTTCGTCGGCATACCGCACATGCATCATCAGGGGGTTCTCCGTGGCCCACGGTGTGAGGGTGCGGTACATGCGCCGGAGCGAGAGGCCCTGGCGTTCGCGCTCGGTGCTGTCGTAAGGGAGGACGAACGCCCAGAACGACTCGAACCCTTGCCCCGGCCCCACGACCCAGGCCGGTCCCAGGTCCGGTCCGACCTCGAGCAGGCACGGGGTTTTCTTCTCGTAATTGACCTGGGAGTGGTAGTCCGGGTCCGGGCGCCAGCGGTAGGAGCGCCGGTTGGCGCCCGCGGACATCATGCCGCCGAAGGCCATGGAGGTTTCGACGTGGATGGGGGGCGGGATGTTGCCGGCCGTGAGTTCGTCCACCTCGGCGGTCCGCTCCACCGCCGCCAACACCTCGCTGGCCAGGCGGTCCACCCGGATCGGCTCCCCCGATCGATTGGTGACGGCCAGCCATTTCGCGTAGCCGGGCAGGCCGTCGTAGAGCTCATAATGCACCGACACCCGAACGTCGCGCGGACCCAGACCCGTCTCCGCCTCGGCGCGGGCCACATCGATCGGGCCCCAGACCCGCACCTGCTCGATCCGCGAGCGGAACCACCGCTCCCCCGCCGACGGCTCGTCGCCCGCACCCCCTTGGCGATCGGTCTTGCCCACGCGCACCGCCTGGGGAGGGTCGGCAGGTGCGGGCACTTCGAACAGCTTGTGGAACTGCGGCCGCGTGTCGCCCGCGTCGGCCACGTCCCAGACCAGGCTCGACGCGTCCCAGCGGACGCGCACCCGGTAGCGCCGGGCCGAGTCGAGTCCTCCATCGGCCGCGGTGAAGGCCGGCACGCTGACGGACCGTTCCCGGCCACCGTCCCGCAGTTCGAATTGCCCGTGGGCGCCCCGGTCGCCCGGGCGGAGGTTCACCTTGATCACGCGCCCGGGGAATACCACCCCCAGCCCGGGCCCCCAACTCGCGTCGGCGTCAGTGCCGGGATCGAGCACGGCCTCGACCAGGGCGGCCGTAGGCGGCAGCGCCCGTTCCGCAAAGCAATGGGTGCCGGGCTGGGCGTAGATCTCCCCGGCCTTCCCTTCGTTCTGAAAACTGATCCGCTCGGCTCGCCGGGAGGCCCGGACCGTCCACTCGGCAGAAAGCTCGCCGAAACGATCCTCCCAAAGCATCGCCCGGCCCGCCCCGGAAGGTAAGCCGTCAAGATGAGCCTGAAGCGGCCAGGCGAAGTCCAACCGCAGCGCCACGCCCGTCGGTGGCCACACCACCCCGGGCGCATGATGCCTCGCCCGCTTCCAGGTCACGCGTTCCCGCGGCACGCCCACCTCGAATCCGACGAAGCGGAAGGCGGTCGGATCGGAGCGCAGTTGTTCAAGCCACTCCGGGCGCAGGAAGGCGTAGTTGGGTTGTCCTTTCAACCCTCCCACATCGAAGCGGCGACCGTCGATCTCCAGCCACGCCTCCGGCTTCACCCCTCGGATCACGGCCTCCCCGGTGACCAGGTTGTCCAGGCCCACGGTGGCGGCGTTGGGGGCGAGCCGGAAGGTGCGGGCGACCAAGCCATTGGCCAGGACCAGTTCGTTGGAACCGGCGCCCCGGAACACGCCCGCCCGAAAGGCCCGCTCATCAATCAGCCAGTCCTGCCTCGGCCGGCCTTGCGGACGCTCCCACACGGGGAGCGACGCGAGCCGCTCCGACCACGACGCGCTGCCTGCTCCCTCGCCCCACGTCGTCGTGCCGGCGAGGCCGAGGAAGGCGGCGGTGAGGAGCCGGCGGCAGATCCGCCCCAAGCCGATGAGGACGGGACGGACTGGTTGGAGGGGAGGAGACGATGAAGAGCGCATGACGACGAGTGATGGAATCAGTGATGGAACCCGAGTGTGACGTGCACCCACGGGGTGCGACAAGGCATTTGCATTCGCTGACAGGTCTGCCTCTCCTCGGTCCGACGGAGGAGCCGGGGAGAGGAGGGAGGTTCATGGGCAGGAGGCAGGTTCATGGGGAGGGTTGCCAAACGGTCGAGTTGCGGGCACGTTCGCGGAGATGTCCCTTGTCGAGACCTGCCACCACCGTGCCGCGCGTGCGAGGACGGCCCCGCCCGGGTTCACCCTCATCGAACTCCTGGTCGTGATCGCGATCATCGCCATCCTGGCCGGGATGCTCTTGCCGGCGCTCTCGAAGGCCAAGGAGAAAGCCAAGGCCATCCAGTGCCTGAGCAACATGCGGCAGATCGGGCTGGCCTTCAAAATCTACACCGACGAGCACAACGACGTGTTCGTGCAGTTGGCCCGGGACACCGCGCCCCCCACCAATGCCATTGTGCCCAGCACCGTGACCTGGTGGCCGGACCTCCTGGCCGGGTCGATGGGCGGACGCAATGTCCGCATCCACAACTGCCCGAGCCTCACCATCGCCAACGGGTTCGGCATCGGGATGAATCACCCCGAACTCGGCCAGTTCCTCACCACGCTGCCCAGCGTGCGCGAAAGCCAGGTGCTGCGGCCGGCCGCCACCGTGGTCTTTGGCGACGCCCAGGTGCTGCGCAACCCCCGGGAGCGGGATCCCGACAAGTGGGCCCCCACCAACAGCCCGGTCAACATCCTCTTCCGCACCCCGAACAACGAACCCTACTACACCTCCGATCCGATCCGTGTCTTCAACCGGCATCGGGGCCGGGCCAGCGTGGCCCATGTGGACGGCCACGCCGAGGCCGTGCGAACCAGCACTCTCGGCTTCCAATTCCCCGAGGGCCATCCCCAGGCCTTGTGGGACAAAAAGTGACGCCGCCCCGCGGGGACCCGCCGCGAGCGCGCGGCCGCGCCATACGCTGAACCGCGGTTCGATCGAGGCGCCGGCGCGAGGAGGGGCGCTAAATTCTGTGGCTTGTCAGCAGGCGGACGAGGCGTATGATGGCTCGCGGTGAAAGAAAAGCATGCTCTGCCGATAGTGCTGATGGTGGTGTTCGCGTTGACGCGCTGGCCCGGGCTGATGCCAGAGAACTTCAGCGCCGCCTACGCCCTCGCCTTCTGCGGCGGGGTCTTCCTCCGCGGGAGCATGGCTTGGTGGCTCCCCCTCGGAACCCTGGCCCTTACCGACGTCCTCCTCAACGTCTTCTATTACCACGTCGCCCCCGTCAACGGCTACGGTCTCACGAACTGGCTCGCCTTCGCCGCGCTCATCGGCCTGGGACGCGCCTTTTCCGCCAAAGCCGCCTGGTGGAAGCTCACCGGCGGTGGCATCCTCGGCGCCATCCTCTTCTACCTCATCACCAATACCGCCTCCTGGCTCCAAAACCCCGAATACTCCAAGACCCTGGCTGGCCTGATCCAAGCCCTGACCGTGGGCACCCCCGGCTGGCCCCACACCTGGGAGTTCTTCCGCAACACCCTCATGAGCGGGGGCCTCTTCGCCGGCCTCTTCGCCGGCGCCGTCCGCCTCGCCGAATCCGAGTCCAGCGAAGAGGAACCGGCCGACGAACCGGCCGAAGCCCCCGCCGAGGGCGAACCCGAGGACGCCAAGGCCTAACCCGGCCGCGGCTCGCGCCGTTTCCCTCTCCTCCCCCCCCACCGCCGGGGTCATGGCCGACCCTGCGCTGCGGAGGCAGGGTGCCTCCGTTCCACCCCACGATTGAAACTTCGATCCGGCGCGCTAGGTTCTCGCACCATGAGCATGTTCGCTGAGATACAAAAGGCCGTTGCCCAGCTTCCCAGCCAAGAGAAGAAGGCCTTGCAGGTGTGGCTCAATTCCCAAACCGAGCCAACGATGACCGACTCAGAGGAGCAACGTTTGTTGGGCTCGCTAGACGAGGCCGTGCGTGATCTGGCCGCTGGTCAGGGCGTCTCAAAGGAGGAGGTCCGGCAACGTGTCCCCTCATGGGCTGCAAGATAGTCTTCTCGCCTCAGGCGATCGCGGATCTTGAGTCCGCTGTCCGCTTTACCGCCAAAGACAACCCGGAAGCGGCCGTCCGCATGGGCCACGAACTGATCGAGCGGGTTTCGCTGGAGGCGATTTTGGCTTCTGGCGAGGCGCGACGAAGGAGCATAGCCTTCGCTCTGTGACTGAGGAGCAACGAAGCCAGAAGCCAAAAGCGCCCCAGCCCTCCGGGGCGGGACGGGGCTTGGCCATCTGCGTCGTTGCTCGTCGGTTACAGCCCCACAAGGGGGATGCGCCCTCCTCACGCCTAGCATCTGGCCAAGCCGCGTTCCCGCCAAAACCCGAAGTTATTTTTGCACAGACCCTTACCCCAGCAGCCGATACCAATTGTCGCGCTGACGCGGCTCGTAGCCGAGGTCGCGGATCAGCCGGTGCATGTCGGCCACGCTCATGCGGAAGGTCGCCCCCGCCTGCGAGACCACGTTTTCTTCCAACATGACGCTCCCGAGGTCGTTCGCCCCATAGGTCAACGCCACCTGCCCGATCTCGCCTCCCTGCGTTACCCACGAGCTCTGCACGTTCTCGAAGTTGTCCAAATAGATCCGCGCCAGGGCCTGGGTGCGCAAATACTCGTGCGCCCCCACCGTCGGTGCCCGCAACTTCGTGTTCTCCGCCTGGAACGTCCAGCAGATGAACGCCGTAAACCCGCCCGTCTCGTCCTGCTGCACCCGTAACCGCTCCAGGTGCTCGATCCGCTCCTCGACGGTCTCGACATGCCCGAACATCATCGTCGCCGACGACTTCAACCCCAACCGGTGCGCCACCGCCATCACCGCCAGCCAGTCGTCGCTCATCGCCTTGAGCGGCGAAACCCGCCTGCGCACTCGGTCCACCAAGATCTCCCCGCCACCCCCGGGGATCGAACCCAAGCCCGCCGCCTTGAAATCCCCGATCACCGTCTCCAGCGGCTCCTGGAAGACGTCGCGAAAATGGATGAACTCGCTCGGGCTGAACCCGTGCACGTTCACCTGCGGCCACCGGCTCCGGATGTGGGAGAGCAAGTCCAAGTACCATTGCTTGCTCAGCTTGGGATGATGCCCCCCCTGCATCAGGATCTGCGTCCCCCCGATGGCCACCAACTCCTCGATCTTCCGATCCATCTCGTCCAGGCTGATCACATAGGCGTCGTCATCGCCTTCCACTCGATAGAACGCGCAGAACTTGCAGTAAACGTTGCAGACGTTGGTGTAGTTGATGTTGCGGTCGACGATGTAAGTGACGATCTCGTTGCCCCGCCCCTCGTAGGCGGTCGCCTTGGCCAAACGCCGCCGCCGATCCGCCAGCGCCCCCAACTCCTCGAGCGGCAGCGCATACAGCCGAAGGGCCTCGGCGCGATCGATCCGCTGACCATCCCACACCTTCTGGAGCAAGGCCTCCAGCGACGCGTCATAAATCATGGCGCCCAAACTAAGAGCGCCGATCGAAAAACGCAAAACCAAGAGCGGCTTCGGGGCGCTGGGGGATCTCATGGTCGCCCACCTCTCCCCGACCCTCCCCGCCCGCCGCGGGCAGGGAGGGAGATCAGAAAGGGGTAAGAGGCGACGGTTCATGGAGAGCTTCCAAGTCGAACGAACCGACGCGCATGGGGACCATGA
>CAZVRY010000159.1:0-16136 GCA_964629545.1 uncultured Verrucomicrobiota bacterium
AATCGCCGGCTTTGAGCTCCTCCCAGATGAGCCAGTAGATGGCCAGGAGCAGGTGTGCCACCTTTTCCACCCATTGCACCATCTGCTGACGGGTGAGGACCACGCCAAACCGTTCCCGGAAAATCCGTTCCAACGTGTAATAGGCCACGTGGTCGTCGAAGCGACTCTCCATGTCTGGCACCAACGGCCAGTTCCGCACCCCTCGCCACATCATCGCAATGGTTGTGGCCTTGGTGAACCCCCAGCCCGGCCACCGGATCTGTGACCCCGCTTGCGGGACCGTGGGCTTCCTCATCGCGGCGTTCGTCCACATCCTCCTTCAGCACACCAAGCCCGCCGACCAGCGGCGCGGGTTGGTGGACGCTTCCCTGCTCAAGCCCGCCCAGTGGCGCTTCCTGGAAGAGCAGGCCTTCACGGGCTTCGACAATGACGCCAACATGGTGAAGATCGGCATCCTCAACCTCTACCTCCACCGACTGGAGCGGGCCCGGATCAACCATTTCAACCCCCTCACCACTGGCTTCGGCGGCACGTATCCGGGCGCCCTGTTCGACATCATCTTTGGCAATCCGCCCTTCGCCGGGAAGGTCCAGGACGAGAGCATTCTGGCCGACCTCAACTACAAGCTAAACCCCCGCGCCACCGAATTGCTCTTCCTCAAGTGGATCATCGACCACCTCGCCCCCGGCGGCCGGGCTGGCGTGATCGTGCCCAACGGCGTCCTCTTCGGCTCCACCAACGCCGCCACCGGCCTGCGCGAGCTCCTCCTGACGGAATGCGACCTCCAGGCCGTCATCAGCCTCCCCAGCGGCGTCTTCAAGCCCTACGCCGGCGTCGCCACCGCCGCGGTCATATTTCAGAAGCCCTCGACCCTCGGCTCTGGAACCTCGACCCGCTCCGTCTGGTTCTACGACCTCACCGCCGACGGAATCAGCCTCGACGACAAACGGACGCCGATCGAGGCCACCGATATCCCCGATGCCCTCGCCAAGTGGCCGGCCCGGGAAGAGGGGCCCAACAGCTACCGCGTGCCCATCGAGAAGATCCGCGAAAACGACTGGAGCCTGGCCGCCGGCCGCTACAAGCCCGTCGTCGCCGAGACGGTCCACCACGACGCCCCCGTCGATATCCTCAACGACGTGCTCAAGCTGGAGAACGAGATCATCCCCCGCCTGGCCCGCGACATCGCCAACGCCATGCCGGAGGTGAAGGGGTTCTCGGAACGGAACATCGGTTACATGATCCGCTTCGCCCGTGAATACGGGCCGCGGCCAATGGTGCAGCAGCCTGCTGCACAATTGGACCCGGCCCAACTTGTGCCGCAGCCGGCGGCACTTTCTGATCGCACTTCGCGGGAAGTTGGTGCCCAACCGCCGCAGACCCAACCAGCCGAGGCCGACCCCCTATCAATTTTGCAACAGCTCGTTGCAAAATTGCCGTGGGGACACAACGTGACCCTTCTGGACAAAGCCAAAGACGCCTCCGTCCGCCTCTGGTACGCCCGCCAATCCATCGAGCACGGCTGGAGCCGGAACATCCTCGTCGCGGTTCGCCCGTCCGCCAACGCCTCGGGCGTGATCAGCGCGATCAAACCCCATTGAGGGCTGGCGGCCGGTGCCGCATCGGCGGTGACCCCAGCGAGGGAGCCGTGTGGGAGGCGGCCCGATCATGAATACAGCCGGTGGCTGCCCGTTCACTATGCTCTTGGCGGAAGCGACGGACATGTTGCCGGGAGCCGCCGAGTGCCTGCAGCAAGCCATCGAGGGGATGCCACCCTCGGAGCGAATTGCGCAGGAGGACTACATGCGCCTTCAGGCCCAGAGCATCGCGGATGTAGCCCGGGATGTTCATCTTCTACTGGAACATGAGCAGACCCAGAACGTGCTTGGACTATGTCGGATCGCCTTCGAGGCGCGGATCAACTTGCACGCTGCCATGTATGTTTCGGAATTCGCTGCCCAAAGGTATCTTGGGCAGGCAAAGGGAGCCGTTGATGAGCTGGAGGAACTGCTCAAGGAGGGGGTGAAGTTGAGGGGGCTTCAGGATATGGCTGAACGCGCCAGGCGTTTGCTGGCTGGGTTGCGAGCCGACTTCCAGGGCGTACGCGAACGGGGTTGGAAGGTTCGGGAAGCCGCCGTGGCCGCAGGGCTGGAGGCCGATTACGACGAGAATTACTCCCTCTTGTCCAAGGCGGCACATAACACGCTCACAGGGTTGGCTGCAAAGGACGAACGACAGGTCCTCGTAACCAGTGTTGTTCGATTGTTCCATGGCACCTGTGAGGCCTGCGGATGCTTGGTGTACTTCCGTCAGGGGGGCGGATCGGTCGCTGAACCGCTGACCGAGAACTGCATGGATATGCTGGAGCCGTTGAAGGCCTTGGCGTCGGAAGACCGGGCTCTCCGGCACCGGTTGGGCGAGTTGGTGGCCGCAACGCAAGGGGTGACACCCAAGATCGGGCCGCTCACCACGAGCGCGTGAACAGGATCGAAAAGCATGACAGAAAGCCCTCTCCCACGAAACCGGCCAATCCAGGAAGCCGATGTGCCGTCGCTGATCGCCAGCCAGGTCCGGGAGGATCGGTCGATCGAGTTCAAGAGCGAATACCTGCCCGCCGGTGACTCGGGTAAGAAGAGATTTCTCCAGTCGGTGGCCGCGTTCGCCAATGTCCGCGGAGGCGACCTGGTGAGGGGCTTGAAGGAGGAGGGCGGTGTTGCGGCGGGATGGGCCCCTCTGGAGGGCATCGATGTTGACCAGTGCCGACTGCAGATCCTCGACCTGACCCGGGCGCACCTGGAGCCGCGGTTGGGCGGCGTCGAGGTTGAAGGGGTCCTGCTCGCCGCCGGCGGGCACGTCTTGGTCGTGCGCGTTCCCAAGAGTTGGTCCGGCCCCCACATTGAGCGGCGCCGGACGGCTACGCCGACACGCTGGAGGCCCGCGCCAGCTTGTCTTGCTGTGCGCGCTCGGCGCTGGGCGTCGCGCCGAACCGGCGGCGGTAGAGGCGATGGAAGTGCGACAGATGATTGAAGCCCGTGCCGTATGCGATCTCGCTGATGGTCTGCTGGCTGCCCAGGACCAACCGCCGCGCATGGTCGAGGCGCGCCCGATTCACAAACTCCGTGAGCGTGCAGCCCGCGTAACGGGGAAACTGGCGTGCGAAGCTGGCCTTGCTCATTCCGGCTCGCCGCAACGCCTCGCGCAACGGCAGCGGTTCGGCGTGGTTTTCCATCACGTGGCGAATGACCCGCTCGATGCCGGCCTGATACCGCTCCCCCGCGCGCACGCTGAAGGGCTGCCGGGAAAGCGTAACGCTCTGCGCGGGTGGCAGTCGCGCCAGTTCGGCCAGCACTTCCAGGAGGACTCCCAGTCGCCCCAGCGGCGGCAGGTGCGGCATCGTCCGCAAGCGCGGTCCAAGATTCCGGCAGACTTCCCGCCCAAAGACCACCCCGCGGAGCGCCCGGTCGCAGAGCGTCGTCAGCGTGTCGAACTCGGGCAGGCCGCGCAAGCTGTGCTCCGCCGGCCAGTGGAACTGCATCGAAAGACCCTTCGAATGGCGCAGCCCGTGGATGCAGTGCGGGAGGTTGGGGCCCAGCAACTCCAACTCTGGCCCCTCGAATGGCGCGATGTGATCGCCCACCAGGCGGTGTCCGCTGCCCCGCTCGACGAAAGTGAGTTCCATCTCGCGATGCAAATGCCAATGGTCTCCCGCGCCCGCGAAGGGCGTCCACCGGCCTGCGGCGGTGAGTTGTTCCACCTCGCGCAGGTTGTCGAGCCAGCGGAGCAGCCGAAACGAAAGCCCGTCCGGCGGCGTGATGTTTTCCACGTCAATGACCATGCGTCATGCAGGACCGCTCGGAGTTCAATCACGCCAGCGGCCGGAAAGCAAATCCACAATCTCCCGGTGGGCCTGAGACTCCCGTGCCCGCCTCTGAGACTTTGGCGCATAGCCATCCCAGCCCTGGCTCGTTACTCTTGAGTCCATGCGAACCCGATCACTCGCACTCAATCGGCGCCGCTTCCTCAAGCAGACCGCCCTCGGCGCAGGTCTGGCCGGCCTGCCGCAACTCGTTCCGTCTTCGGTCTTCGGTGCTGAGGCGCCCGGCAACCGCCTGACTCTTGGCTGCATCGGCCTCGGCATCCAGGGCACGGGCAACATGAGGGCCTTTCTCAACCTCCCCGAGGTTCGCGTGGTGGCGGTGTGCGACGTGCAGGAGACGCGCCGCCAAGAGGGCAAGCAAACGGTGGACGGCCACTACGGCAACGCGGACTGCGCCGCCTTCAAGGACTTTCGCGAACTGCTCGCCCGCCCGGAACTCGACGCGGTGTTGATCTGCACGCCGGATCACTGGCATCCGCTCATCGCCCTCGCAGCGGCGCGGCAGGGCAAGCACATGTATTGCGAGAAGCCCATCGGCTGGAGCGTCCGTGCGGCGCAGGCGGTGCGCCAGGCGGTGCGCGAACACAAGGTCGCCTTCCAGTTTGGCACGCAGCAGCGTTCCGAACGCGGGTTCCGCCGCGCCTGTGAGTGGGTGCGCAACGGGAAGATCGGCCAACTGCACACCATTCTCGTCGGTGTGCCGGGCAGTTGGACTTGCCCGAAGCAACCCACCGAACCGGTGCCGAGGGAACTCGACTACGACCTCTGGCTGGGCCCCGCACCGATGGCGCCCTATTCCTACCAACGTTGCCGCCCCTGGTCGAAAGAGGAGGGCTACAGCGTGTGGTATTGCATCTCGGATTACTGCCTGGGCATGATCGGCAACTGGGGCGTCCATCACTTGGACATCGCGCAATGGGGCAACGACACCGAGCTGAGCGGCCCCACCGAACTCGAAGGCACGGGCACCTTCCCGGTGGGCATGCTGACCGATTGCGCGACGGGTTGGCAGGTGGAGAACCGCTACGCGAACGGCGTGGTGCTCGTCCACATGGACGACGCCACGAGCAAGCAGCACCCGCAGCAGGTCGGGGGCTTCGGGCACGGCGTTGGGTTCCTCGGTTCGGAAGGCTGGATTCACGTGGACCGCGGGAATCTCACCACGCATCCGGAATCGCTCATCGAAACCCGGCCCGGCCCGAACGACGTGCGGCTCTTCGCGAGCGCGAACCATCACGCCAACTTCGTGGACGCCGCCAAGGGCCGCAGACCGGCTGCGTCGCCGATCGACAGCGCCGTGTGCGTCGATACGCTCTGCCACTTGCAACACATCGCCATCAAGCTGCGGCGCAAACTGCGCTGGGACGCGGTGAAGGAGGATTTCATCGGTGACGCGGAAGCCTCCGCGCTGCTGGACCGGCCGATGCGCGCACCGTGGAAGGTGTGAGCGGAAGCCGCAAGATCGGTCTGTTTCCCGCGGCGACGATCTGGAGACCGAAATCGAAATCCGGAACCCGAAATCCGAAACAAACCCGAATGACTGAAGCACGAATGCTCGGAGCCGCCGCCTCGGACGCCCTTCGGGCCCTTCCAGCTCTGGCCCGCGCGTTCGTCGCGGTGGCGTTACTTTCCGGCGGTCCGCGGTTTCTATCCGCCGCCCTTGCGGCGGATCCGCTTGGCTGGCGCCTGGGTGTGGCGGCCTGGAGCTTCAAGAACTTCACCTTCCACGAGGCCATTGACCGCACCGCCGCGCTGGGCCTCCGCTACCTCGAAGCCTTCGAAGGCCAGCGCGTCCGTCCGGACAGCGAGGTCACACTGACTGCCGACCTGCCGGACGAGGAACTGGCGCGAATCAAGGCCTGGCTGAACGCGGCGAAGGTCGTGCTCACCAGCATTTACATCCACGAGTTGCCCGGGGACGAACCGGCCTGCCGCAAGGCGTTCGAGTTCAGTCGCCAGCTGGGCGTCCAGACCATCATCTCCGAACCCAAGCCCGACGCGCTGGACCTCATCGAGCGGCTCTGCGACGAATACGACATCAAGGTCGCCCTCCACAATCATCCCCAGGGCAGTTCGCGCTATTGGCACCCGCAGGAAGTGCTCGAGGTCTGCGAGGGCCGCAGCCCGCGGCTGGGCGGGTGCGCCGACGTCGGCCATTGGCAGCGCTCGGGGATCAAGCCGGTGGATGGCGTGCGCGTGCTGGGCCGACGCTTACTCTCGTTGCACGTGAAGGACCTGAACGAGTTGGGCCCGAAAGGCCATGACGTCTGGTGGGGCACCGGCCAGGGGGATATCGCGGGGTTGCTGCGGGAGGTGCGCCGACTGGGGGTGACGCCGACCCTGTTCGCCATCGAGTACGAGCACAATTGGGACGACAACCGCGACGACATTGCGCAGTGCGCAGAGTTCTTCCGCCAGACGGCGGCGCAGATGGCAGCCGGTCTGCGGCAAGAGCGTCCCCTGTTCGCGGGTTGGGCCACAGCTAACATTACCCCGCTCAAGCCCGTCAACCTCGTGGGCCAATACGAGAAGCGGATCGCGCGGTCGGCCCGCGACCCGCTCACCGTCACCGTTCTCGCCCTGGAGACCCGCGACGGCACCGAACCGGCCGAGCAGGCCATTCTCGTGTCGTGCGATGTGATCGGTATCCCGAAGGTGATCACCGAGAGGTTGCGCGAACGCCTTGCGCCGCGTCTCCCGGGATTCGAGGTTCGAAAACTCGTCCTCAACGCCACGCATACCCACACCGCGCCGGGACTCGTCGAGACCGCCTACGCGCCCTATGACCTCAGCGGGGACCCCGGCGTGTTGAGGCCGTCCGAGTACGCCGAGTTCTTCCTCGACCGCGTGGCGCAAGCCGTTGCCGAGGCCTGGCAGAACCGCAAACCCGCCGGCCTGAGTTGGGGGCTGGGCTTTGCTTCGGTGGGAACCAACCGCCGCACCACCTACTTCGACGGGAAGACCGTGATGTACGGGGACACGGCGGCCCCGAACTTCTCGCACGTGGAGGGCTATCGCGACGACGGTGTGGAACTGCTGTTCTGCTGGAACGAGGCCAAGGAGCTGACCGGCCTCGTCGTCAACGTCGCCTGTCCTTCCCAGGAGACCGAACACCTGACGGAGGTGTCTGCTGATTTCTGGCATGAGACGCGCGAAGAACTCCGCCGGCGCCTCGGGGCGGAGGTGTTTGTGCTCGCCCAGTGCGCCGCCGCGGGGGATCAATCGCCCCACCTGCTGTTCCGCAAGAGGGCCGAGGACCTGATGGCCCAGCGGCGGGGCCTGACCCGCCGGCAGGAGCTCGCACGCCGGATCGCCAGCGCCGTCGAGGACGTGTTCCCGGTCGCCCGACAGCATCTGCGACCCTCCCTGATCTTCCGGCACGAGGTGGTCCACGTGGACCTGCCGGAGAGGGTCCCGCCCTCTCCGGCGTTCATCGAGGGCGATTCGGTTCATCCCATCGAGGCTCACGTGCTCCGATTGGGCGACGTGGCGATGGCGACCAACCCGTTCGAGTTGTTCCTCGACTACAGCATCCGCACGAAGGCCCGGAGCAAGGCGGTCCTGACCCTGGTGGTGCAGATCGCGGGTCAGGACTGTGGCTATCTCCCGACCGAGCGGGCCGTGCAGGGCGGCGGTTACAGCGCCGAGGATTTCCGGGTTGGTCCTGCCGGCGGCCAGGTGCTGGTGGATGAAACCGTGAAGCGCCTCAACGAGTTGTTTCCCTAACCTCAACCTCAAACCTCGAAGCATCCTATGGGCAAAATCCACGTCGGACTGAACGCCGAGTTCTCCCGCAGCTCGGACAAACCGTTTGAATGGGCCGTCAAAGCCGCCGCCGAGATGGGCTACCAATATTTCGAGCCCATGGTCCACTTCGGCCGCGAACTGATGAGCGAGGCCGGCTATTTCCACACCGTCTCGATGTTCGACGATCCGTATCGCATCAAAGACGCCTGCGACAAGGCCGGACTGAAAATCTCCGGCCTCCAGTCCCACGGTCCGCTGGGACGGCCCGATGTGCATGGCGAATACATCAAGCTCGCCATCCGCGTCGCCGCCGAGATTGGCGTGCCCGTCATCAACACCGACGAAGGCATCAAGGCCAGGTGGACCACGGAGGAGGAGGACTTCGTGCTGATCAAGTACACGCTCCAGGAGGCGGCGTTCATCGCCGAGCGGCGCGGCGTCAAGATCGGCATCGAGCCGCATGCACAATACTCGCGGCACCCCGACGGCCTCGACCGCATCTACAACCTGGTGCAATCGCCGGCCATCGGCATCAACTTCGACACCGGCAACGCCTACCTCTGCGGCCACGACGTCTACGCCTGGCTCGAGCGGGTCGCCGGCCGCCTCGTCCACCTCCACGCCAAGGACATCTCCGTGGCACACTCCGAGGCCGAGCGTGGCAAAGTCACCGGCACGCCGGTGGGCTGTGCCTGCGGCGAAGGCGTGTTGGATTGGGCGCGCATCATCAAGATCGTGAGAGAGAACTGTCCGCGCGACATCGTCTTCTCGGTGGAATGCGGCACGCCCGCGCAGGCGGCCAAGAGCCTGGAACATCTGAGTCGGCTGGTTTGAGAGCAGCGACGCCCCACGTGCGAATGGCGAGGCGATGCCCCAGGACATTCGCGCTGGACGCCGTGTTCTGGAGGGCTGATCAAAGCCCTGCACGCGAGCGGCATGTAGGTGATCCAGGACATGGTCGCCCGGCACAAGCACCCCGACCACAACCTGCCGACCACAACATGCTCAACCTACCGATGGTTTGCTGCCGAGTGGAAGGCGAGTCTGGGGCGACCGTAGGCCTTCAACGAGGGGAACCCGGTCGGCAGCCAGGAGGGGGCGCTGGCGGCGTTGTTCCAGGCCCGGCCGCCGCTGGTGGACCCTCTCTCAACCCTGACCGGGAAGGGGGCGGACCCGCGGGGTAAGGACGGACCATTTGCCGGTGGTGGCGAGGTTGCGGGGGGAGTGACCTGGCGCGCGGAGTTGTTCAACCATGGATGCAGTTGCTGGCTCCGTTACGCTCCGCAGCAATGGCCCCTTCATTGTTAGGGGGCCTGGGAGTAATTGCTTCTGTCCTATCTGCTCATGATGTGGGCTGGTCGGGTGGATCGGCTGAAGCCTGCTCCTTGTTCTCCAGGCGAAGTGACATGCCGAAAAGAGCCCCGCCCAGGCCAATCAACGCCCCACCCGCGCCGACCGATTGGAGTACTGACTTCTTTCCTTCCGCGAGCGTAAGGATGATCATTGCCGCGCCCAGAACTAGCAACACGACGGCGATGATTCTGATGCGTTTGTATCTCTTCATGTGTTTGGATTCCTTTGATAGTTGGCCGTGAAAAGGGTGACGCCGCTTCACGGTGACCGCGGGCATCCGGGGTTATTCCAGCGGGCGGGGCGCCGGCTGGCCGACTGTTGCGCAAGAGCTTCATTTCCAATCCCAGCGTCCGACAGCGTGCGCCTTATGAGTGCATTCAGCAAGCCTTAACTAAGGGCGCATGCGGTTCGGCGGAAGGAGGGGGGAGGGGCGTGTCGGCCATCCCTGTGGCCCCACCTGCGACGGCACCCTCCCGTCGATGGCGAGGCTGAGGTTCGGGTTGTTGCGGAAGTGCGAGATCGCTTCCAGGAGCGCAGTCGCGCGGAGGGAGAGCATTCCCGGAGAGGTTGGGGCAAGGTGCATCGACCGGAGGGCTCCCTTCCGGTGGTGGCGACGGTGAGGGGGGAGTGAGGGGCCCCCTTCAGCGGTGGCGGCATCCGGGCCAACAGCAGGGCCTACGCATGCCACCCCGCATCTTGTCGATGCCGACCGCGATGCGGCGCTTCCTTGTGGCTTCTTGCTTAGCCGAAGTGACCCAACAGATCCACTCGTTTCGCGCCAGCGGGGTGATGTCGGTCCAGAGACTCCTGGCGGCCGCGTCTGATGCGATGGCTTCCCGAAAGTCCGCCGGCAGTTCATGAACCGTGCCGCCTGGGATTATCTGGACGGTCATACCTCAGACTCTGGCAGCCGCAGCGACGCCGGACCTCAGTCTCGGACCCTCGACGGGCGGCTGAATGCGGCGATTGCTCGCGGGGATGGTCATGCGTCTCTATAGGATAGCTTGGCAAGGAGGATGAGGATGAGGCGGACTCCGATCACGAGCTCAACCGCGGAGAGGAGCAGGATCCAGCCCCACACCTTCAACTGGTCCTCCATCCCAAGCCTCAGGTCCACGGGTGGACGGGAAGGAATGCAGACGAGGGCGTAGAGCCCTGAAACGACCATTCCCACCAGAACGAATGACACCAGAAGCCATGCCCAGGCGCGTGAAGAAGCTCTCTTAGCCATGCAGGGCCATTTCAGGAGGCTAACTGGAATGGAACGGCTGCCGGCCCAAGTGTGGACGCCCTCGCCCCGCTGGCCAGCCCTTGCGCAAGTTTTTCATTTCCAATCCCAGCGTCCGGGATCATGCGGCTGGCGGGGCGGTTACGCAAGCCTTGGATTCCGGCGATCCGGGGCTAGGGTGCCGGACAGGAAACTTCATCAAGCAGCGAGGAACTGCTCCGATCAAGCCAGGGAGTTCGCTCCGGCAACGCTCTCTTCAACCTTGTTCTGGGGGTGCTCTTCGTCCTCTGGGGGCTGAGCCAGGACGGCCTGTGGTTCCTCACGGCGATGGGGGCAGGCTTCATCGCGTATGGCGGCTACTGGCTTTTCCTGGCGCGACGGATGGCGCAGGCGGGTCGCAGGTAGAAATGGACCCCGAATTTCGGACAGTAAGTTAAATTAGAGTTTTCGGGTTCTGCTGGAGATGAGAGAACAGCAGAACTATGAGTAAAGCTAAACGTAAGCGATACACGGGTGCCTTCAAAGCCAAAGTCGGACTGGAAGCCTTGATAGGCATCAAGACGGTCGGGCAGATTGCCCGAGATTACGAGGTTCATCCGGTGCAGGTGACGCAATGGAAAGGAGT
Source organism: uncultured Verrucomicrobiota bacterium (assembly GCA_964629545.1). Classification (GTDB taxonomy): domain Bacteria; phylum Verrucomicrobiota; class Verrucomicrobiia; order Limisphaerales; family CAZVRY01; genus CAZVRY01. Next base: position 10,831 of record CAZVRY010000159.1, read on the forward strand.
CATTCGCGATCATCTGCCCGAGTTGTTCGAGGCACCCCAAACGGCCAGCCAAGATCACGAGCAGGTGATCGCCCAACTCCACGAGAAGATTGGTCAATTGAGCGTGGAGGTGGATTGGCTTAAAAAAAAGTGCAAGCAACTGGGCCTTTGACGGTGCGGCGCGATCTGATTGAGCCCTGGCCCGAATTAAGCCTTCAACGACAATGCGAGCTGGTCGGCATTTCGCGCAGCGGGTTCTATTACGAGCCGGTGCCGGAGAGCGAGGAGAATCTCGCTTTGCTGCGGCGACTGGACGAGCTGCATCTGGATTATCCGGTCTATGGGAGCCGGCGGCTCACGGTCTTGTTGCAGCGCGAGGGCCGGGTGGTGAACCGCAAACGGGTCGCCCGATTGCTGGAACTGATGGGAGTGGAAGTGATCTATCCCAAGCGCCATCTGAGCCAGCCAGGGGAAGGTCACCGGATCTACCCCTACCTCTTGGCAGGGCTGGAAATCAGCGGTCCGGATGTGGTTTGGTGCAGCGACATCACGTATGTGCCGATGGCCTATGGGTTCATGTATCTGGTGGCGGTGATGGATTGGTGGAGCCGCTATGTGCTGGCTTGGGAATTGTCCAACAGCCTGGACAGCGAGTTTTGCATTCGGGCTTGGACCCATGCGTTGGCTGGCGGCCGAACGCCGTTGATCTCCAACACCGATCAGGGCAGCCAGTTTACCAGCGAGGCCTACCTCGACGCGGTGGAGTCGGCAGGGGTAGACGTGAGCATGGATGGGCGCGGTCGGTGGGTGGACAACCGGTTCATCGAGCGGCTTTGGCGCAGCGTCAAACAGGAAGACATCTACGTGCAGGATGACGCCGACGGCCTGACAGCTCAGCGTGGCCTGGCTCGTTGGTTCAGCGAATACAACACCGTGCGTCCCCATCAGGCGCTCAATTACGCCACACCAGCGGACCTGTATCATTCACCAGAATCGTATGGCGCCAAGCCCGCCGCGTGGCGGTGGAAATAGTCACCGAGGCGCCCCCAGCGTCCAGCCCTCCGTTCGCCCCATCGCCCCTGAGGGGGCTCAGAGGCTCACTCCGGGCTGGACGCTGGAGACTCGGGGTGGTGTAGTGATGAAAACGCAGCGCAGTGAGATCAAACACAACTAATCCAGCAGAGCCTGAGAACCTAACTTAGTTTCTGCGTTTTCCTGTCCGAAGGATGGGGTCCACCTCTGGTGACGTGCCGTGCCGCCCCGTCGCGTGCCCTCGACGTCCCACCGGATCCTCCCTGCCATGAGCTTCCCGCTGTCGCGGTGGAGCGCCCGAAGCTGGCGCCTCATGATCATCGGAGCCGTTGCGCTCCTGGTCGTCGCTGCTTTCGCCTACTGGCGGAGTTCCTCGTGCACCCTGGCGGGTGTCACCCTCGGAAACGCGACAAAGACGAGCGAGCATGGGATCTCCAGGCAGGTCACGATCCGAGGGTGGATTGGCTCATTCCCGAAGCCGGGACTCATCGACGCTTCCCATACCGGCCTCCCTCCGCCCAAGGAACAGCCGCCTCCTCATCCTGGGCTGCTCGGGCGCCTGGTCCATTCACCCGGCAAGTACGCAATGGGGACCTTCCTATGCCGGCACCTCCCGGACACACTCCTCACTCGATGGATCCGCAATTCGGCCTTCCAGGGTGCCATGAACGCGACTGAGGACTTCGGGTTCGTGTGTCCGGATCCCGAGTGTACCGCCACCAACTACTTGAAAGATATGCTCCAGGCACTCGAGTCACAGCCGCGAGCCCTGGTGACGGTCACGGGCGGGTTCAAGAACCTGAGTCCGTTGCTTGGACTATTCGACTACGCCCGCGAGATGTCCTTCACGAATCTCACCATCGGCGACTCTATCCGCTACGAGGGTGTGCTCAAGCATCCGCACACGAACCACCCGACCAAGGGATATCAGTACTGAGGGAAGGCGGGCGGGCGTGGGATCAATGGGTGACCGGAAGGATCGGATGGTCTCCCGACACACGGGCCGAGGTCGAAATCCAGCCCCCCCGATTCTTTTGGAGCGTGCGAGGGGGCGAGTAGTGAGGGAGTGCAGCCGGATCCGCGTGGGCGAGCAGCGTATACAGGCGGCGATTCAGGCCGACCAGGCCGGGCACCTGCCGGGGTTGCAGTTGGGGTTCTTCTAGCCGGGAGGCAGGTGTTGGTGGATGCAGGCGAGGAGGTCGGGGAGGTCGACGGGTTTGGCGAGGTAGGGGAAGCCGCCGATTTTGCCGCCGCGGGCGCCGATTTCCTCTTTGCGGACGGCGGCGGTGAGGAAGACGATGGGGATGGATTTGGTGCTTGAGCTGGCTTGGAGGCGGGCCGAGACCTCGCCGCCGTCCATGCCGGGCATCATGACGTCAAGGAGGATGAGATCGGGTTTGAATTCGCGGGCGGCCTCGAAGGCGCGGGCGGCCTGGTTTTCGATGAGGACGAGGAAATCGCCGGTGTCTTCGAGGTTGAGTTTCAGGAGGCGGGTGAAGCCGGGTTCGTCATCGACGATGAGGATGCGTTTTTTTGGGGTCATGGCTGGGGATGGTTTTGGGGTTGAACATGAGGGTGACCTGGACGCCGCCGGAGGGGCGGTTTTGGAGGTGGATATGGCCGCCGTGCCATTCGACGATATTGCGGACGACGGTGAGGCCGAGGCCGGTGCCTTGTCCGGCGGGTTTGGTGGTAAAGAAGGGGTCAAAGATGCGGGTGAGGGTGTCCTCGGGGATGCCGGTGCCGGTGTCGTTGAGTTCGGCGACGAGGAGGAGTTCGTCGTCGTGGAAGGCGGGGTTTTGGCGGACGGTGGGGAGGAGGGGGAGGAGGCGTGCGGGGCGGAGGGAGGTATGGATGGAGAGGGTGCCGCCGTGCGGCATGGCATGGAGGGAGTTCATGATGAGGTTGATGAACACCTGTTCCATCTTGATTTTGTCGAGGGCGAGGGGGGGCAAGTAGGGGGCGAGGTCGAGATGGACCTGGACGTCGGCGTGTTCGATTTCGTAGCGGGCGAGTTGGAGGGCCTGGTCGAGGACGTGGTGGAGGGAGGTGGGGTGGATATCGAGCTGGTGGGAGGAGGAGAATTCGAGGAGGCTGCGGACGATGGCATCGGCGCGGGTGACGGCGGTGCGCATATCGTCGAGGGTTTGGCGGATGTTGTCCTCGGCGTTGGGGAATTGGGAAGTGAGGTAGCGGAGGCCCATGAGGAGGATTTGGAGGGGGTTTTTGACCTCGTGGGCGACGCCGGCGGCGAGGGTGCCGACGGACTCCATTTTTTCTGCTTGGATGAGGTTGAGTTGGGTGGCCTGGAGTTCGGCATGGGAGTGGCGGAGGTCGTCGAGGGCGCGGCGGAGGGAATCGCGGCTTTGGGAGAGCTCGGCATTGGCGCCTTGGAGGCGGGCTTCGTATTCTTTGCGTTCGGTGATGTCGTGGGCGGCGGCGTAGATGAGGTTGCGTTCGGGGAAGGGGCAGCCGTTCCAGATGAGCCAGCGGTAGGAGCCATCGCGGCAGCGGTAGCGGTTTTCGAAGGCTCGGCAGGGGGCGCCGCTGAGGAGGGCTTGGGCTTCGGCGAGGGTGCGGTCGCGGTCGTCGGGGTGGACGAAGTCGATGTAGGGTTGGCCGAGGAGTTCGTCTTTGCGCCAGCCGAGGGTGGTTTCCCAGGCGGGGTTGATTTGGCGGAAGTAGCCGTCGGTGGTGGCGATGCAGAGGAGGTCGACGGTGAGGGTGAAGAAGCGTTCGCGTTCTTCCTCGGCTTGCCGGCGTTCGGTGATGTCGGTGACGAGGCCGTCGTAGGAGAGGAGGCGTCCGCTGGGGTCTTTCTGGGGGACGGTGGTATGTTTGACCCAGCGGATGGAGCCGTCCTTATGGATGAGGCGATGTTCGAGCGGGGGGACGGGGTCGCCGGCGAGGATGCGGTGGGCTTGGGCGAGGACGGCGTCGCGGTCCGCGGGGTGGACCATGCGGAACCAGAGGTGGGGGTCGGCGGCGTAGTCGGCGGGGGTATAGCCGGTGACGGCTTCGCAGCCTGGGCCGTGGGTGGTGGAGGCAGCGACGCCGTGGGCGACGTGGACGGTGAAGATATAGTCGGTGGTAGAGCGGAGGAGGCGGCGGTAGCGTTGTTCGCTTTGGCGGAGGGCTTCTTCGGCGGCTTTGCGTTCGGTGATATCGCGGGAGACGACGACGACTTTAGCGGGTTGGCCGGCCTGGTCCCGGATGACGGTGCCGATGGATTCGACGAAGCGGAGTTCGCCGGAGGGGAGGACGAAGCGGAATTCGGCGCGTTGGCCGACGCCGGAGTTGATGGTTTCTTCGAAGACGCGGCGGATTTTCTCGCGGTCTTCGGGGTGGATTTCGGCGAAGGAGTTGGTGCCGCGCATGGCCTCGGGGTCGCCGAAGATATGGCGGTAGGAGCGGCTGTTGTAGAGGCGCCGGCCTTTGCCGTCGAGGACGGCGATCATATCGGTGACGTTCTCGGAGATGAGGCGGAAGAACTCTTCGCGTTCGCGGATTTCCTCCTCGACGCGGCGGCGTTCGGTGATATCGCGGGAGACGACGACGACTTTGGAGGGGCGGCCGGCGGCGTCGCGGATGACGCTGCCGCGGGATTCGACGAGGCGGGTTTGGCCGTTCGGGGTTAGGAAGCGGAATTCGGCGGTCTGGCCGACGCCGCTGGCGAGGGTTTGGTGGAAGATTTGGCGGATCCGCTCGCGGTCGTCGGGGTGGATTTCCTGGAAGGAGTCGGAGCCTTGGAGTTGGTGGGGGTCGCCGAAGAGGGTTGTGTAGGAGGGGCTGTTGTAGAGGCGGCGGCCGTCGGCATCGAGGACGGCGATGAGGTCGCTGACGTTTTCGGCGATGAGTTGGAAGAACTCGACGCGTTCGCGGAGGGCTTCCTCGGTGCGTTTCCGTTCGATGGCGTAGCGGATGATGCGGAGGAGGAGGCGGGCATCGAGTTGGCTTTTGAAGACATAGTCCTGGGCACCTTGCTGGATGGCCAGGCAGGCCTGGGCTTCATCTTCGCTGGCGGTGAGGACGACGAGGGGGAGGGCGGGGAAGCGGGTGTGGAGGGTTCGGAAGGTATCGAGGCCTTCGCTATCCGGGAGGTTGAGGTCGAGGAGGACGATATCTGGGGTCTGGCGGGTGAGGAGTTGGAGGGCTTCTTGGAGGGAGGGGCGGTGTAGGTAGTCATAGGGGCCGGAGGCTGGGAGATGGAGCATGCGGCCGATCAGGGAGGCGAAGACGGGTTCGTCCTCGATGAGGAGGACCTGGATGGGGGTTTCGGAGGACATCGTCGGTTC
>CAZVRY010000160.1:0-16052 GCA_964629545.1 uncultured Verrucomicrobiota bacterium
ATGCGCTTCGACATGACGTTCTGGACCTGCGTCTGTTACTGCGCCCACTGCCAGGAGCGCTGGCGCAAGGAGGTCGGCGGCGACATCCCGCGCACGGTGGACTGGACGGACGAGCGCTGGGTCACCTTCCAGCGCAAACGCGAGCAGTGGCTGGGTGAGTTCGCCGAGATCTGCACGAGCACGGTCAGGGCGGTGCGGCCGGAGGCCAGCGTCGAGCACCAGGCCTCGATATACCCGGGCAGTTGGAACAACGGCGCGAGCTGGCCGCTGGTCGCCCAAAACGACTTTCTCCAGGGCGATTTCTACGGCGACGCCTTGCAGGGCTCCTTCGTCCGCAAGCTGCTGGAGGATCTCACGCCCAACCGGCCGTTTGGCTACGAAACCAGCTTCTCGGTGAGCCTGCAGGATCACACCGCGCGCAAGTCCGAGGCCCTGCTCGAAGCCAAGGCGAGCGCGGCCATCGCCGACGCCGCGGCCTTCATCTTCATCGACGCAATTGATCCGATTGGCACGGTCAATCCGCACACCCACGAGCGCATGGGCCGGGTGTTCGATCGCCTGATGCCGCACTACCGCGAGCTGGGCGGCGAACGGGTCGCCGACATCGGCCTGTTCTACAGCCTCGACTCGCGGTTCGACATGCGCAGCAACGGGAAGTCCGTGCTGGAGGTGGACCACGGCGCGGACACCCACACCCGCAGCACGATGCAGGCGGCGCGGGCGCTGATCGCCAACCATCTGCCCTGGCGCATGGTCACCCGCAAGTCCATTGGGCAACTCCCGCGCTTCAAGACGCTGGTGCTCTCCAACGTGCATCATCTGTCGGCGGAAGAAATCGCCGCTATCCGCGATTGGGTGCAAGCCGGCGGCACGCTCTACGCCAGCGGAGCAACCTCGCTCGTCCTGAACACCGGCCAGCGCCAGCCAGACTTCATGCTGAGCGAAGTCTTTGGCGTGTCGCTTGTGAAAGCCAACTGGACGGACCGCGAACATTACGTCTCACCGACCGAGGCCGGTCGCGCTGAATTTCCCGGTTGGGACGCGAAATACCCGGCGTTTGTGCGCGGCCCGACGATGGACGTTCGTGCGCACGCCGGCTCAACGTTACTGGCGACGCGCACGTTGCCCTGGCCCGCGCCAGACGCACGGAGTTTCTCCAGCATCCACAGCAATCCGCCCTGGCAGGTCACGGACCAGCCCGAAGTCGTGTATCAGCGCTTTGGGCAGGGCGCGGCCATCTACTCCGCCTCGCTCCTCGAGGAGGTCGAAACGCTGCAGGAGACTTTCGTTTGCCTTGTGCATCGGCTCTGCCCCCGGCCCACGTTCGAAGTCACGGCGCATCCGGCCGTGGAAGCTACTTTGTTCTATCAGCCGGACCGCCGCCGATACGTGCTGAGCCTGGTCAATTTCCAGCACGACCTGCCGAACGTACCCGCGGATGGCATTGAAGTGCGACTGCGTTTGCCACAGCGCGTGCAGTCGGCGCGCGTCATTCCCTCGGGCCGAACGCTGCCGCTGCGCCGGGCGGGAGATGCCGTGACACTCACCGCCCCGCGCCTGGACACGCTCATGATGCTCGCGATTAACCATGCATGAGCCGATGCCGACAGCCAGACTACTCTCGTCCGTCTTCCGGTTGGTCGTGCTGCCAAGCCTCAGTGTGGCGGTTGATTCCCCCGCCGCCGCCCCGGAAAGCCCGCAGCACCTGCGCAACGAGGCTGTCTGGCGAACACCCCCATTTCGTCCGCAGGGTTTTCAGTTTGAAATTCAGCTCCCTGCGCCGACGGCGTCTTATGATCTGCAGATCGTGCGGCAATCCATCCGCGGACATAACCTCGGTGACTTTGATTCAGCCGTCTCGAAGGTGATGGCGGCCGAGTGGGGGTATTCCTTCACGCATCTGGATGGCCAGACCGACGGCGCGGGACGCCGCATCAAGGCCGGCTATGCCACTCCACCCACGAATCGTGCCGAATGCTTGAGGGTGATCGAGTCGTTCCTGCATCAGCAGTACATTCGCGGCGCAGCACACCCGTGGGCCTCGATGAGTGGACATTTTCCCTGGCATCACTACGCGGCGGAATTCGGATTTGACCAGATCGGCAGCGAGATGGGCGAGAATATCAACAGCTACCAATGGCACATCGCGCTGACACGTGGCGCCGCCCGCCAGTACGCACGACCCTGGTTCATCGATTTCTCCGCCTGGCATGGCCCGAGCGTCACGGATTACTCGACGAACAAGATCTGGCCCGAATACAGCGGACCGGACCACGGTCATTCAATGAGCCTCTTCGAACGTTCGCTGTTCATGAGCTACATGGCGGGCGCAGGCCAGATCACCGCGGAGGGAGGAGGCGCTTTCTCCTTCCTCCCGTTGCTGGACGATCAAGGGCGTTATCGGCTGAGCCCGTATGGCGATGTGTGCAAGCGCTTGCGTGACTTCACCCTGGCGCACCCGGACATCGGCGTTCCGCTCACCCCGTTCGCGATTGTGCTGGATTACCATCACGGCGCGTATCCGGGATTCGGCAAACGTCGCGCCTTCTGGCACTTTGACTACAACGCCGGGGACAACATGACGTGGGATCTGATCAACCTGATCTGGCCCGGGGGCTGGGAGGTCATGGGAAGAAACGAAGCCGGCACCCTGGTGAACGGTCCTTTCGGCGACGTCTTTGACGTCCTGCTTCACAACGCGCCCCGCAAGGTGCTCGATAGCTACCCCTGCGTGATCCTGTCCGGGGACATTCGGCTCTCCGCGTCGGAGGCGGCACGCCTCACGCATTATGTCGAGGATGGTGGGACGCTGGTTCTCAATTCCGCTTACTTGCCAGTCTTCTCGGAATTCAGTCGCACTCCCGGCCATGCAACACGACGCGAGATCCCGCTCGGCAAAGGCCGGGCCATCGTCTACGGCCCCGACTACCGGGTGAGCGAGCTGCCCGCCATTATCCAGGCGCAAAGGCGTGCCCATCTGCCTGTCGAGGTGCCGCCGGGCATTCAACACCTCGTGAATCTCGGAACTGGCCGCGTGTTTGTGACGCTGATCAACAACCATGGCATCACCAAGGAGCCTCGGCGGCAGCCGGTGATCGACCCCTCGAAATCACGCACTGCCACTGTGCGCTACCTGGGACAGCGTTCCATCGTCGAGGTGAGAGACCTCAAGGTCAATCGCACGTGCATGCTGGACAACGGCAACCAGGTAACGGTGATCCTCGGACCGGGACAGATTGCTGTTTTGGAATTCACGATCCATTGACGTACCGATCATGATTCCGGCCAGTTGCCCTCTGCTGAAATTGAGAACGGCATGGATCAGCGCGACGCCCGGATGCAGTGGTTCCGCGACGCCAAGTGTCCGTGGCTGCGCTGCCGCTCTTTCTCGCGCCTTGCATGGCGCTAGGCAGTCTCCGGTTATTTACTCGAAACGCACGCTCAGCTTCCGTCCGGGCTTAAGGCGAACCCCGCGCACGTTCGTCAACTCGTCGCCTTGCGACAGCAACCGCAGAGTCCTTCCGCGAGCGTAAGTCGCCTGCTTGGGCACTCGTTGATCCGCGGGCAACCACACCTCGACCATGCCCTCCGGGATGCGTCCCTCGAACTCCAACTCGATCCGGGCGCGGCCCGGTTCAGCTTGGTCAATTTCCACCCGCAACCGGGTGTCGTCGCCCGTCGGCAAGATCAAACGCTCCAAGACCAGCCTTTGGCCGAACAATGCCGGTGGCACATGCGGAACGATCCGCAGACGGTTCAGCTCGCGATTGTAGTCAACCCCGAAGAGATACTCGATCATGCCCTGGATGTATTGCGACGCGGACCAGCCGTAACGGGCGACGCCTTCGCCCGAGCCCGTGCTGGGCACGACGTATTCGGTGTAGTTGGTGTTGAAGGCGCGCAGGGTGGACCAGTTCAGTTCAGCCGCCAGGTCGTGTCGGCCGATGTCGCACAGGCCGGCGATGATCGGCAGGTTGCGCATCGTCCAGACGTCCCCCAGCCAGGCGCGGCCGTCGTAAGCGCCTTTTGCTTCAACATAATCCTTGTCGGTCATCGCGATGCTGGTGACCGGACGGACGCCCCAGTTGAACTGCTTCGAGTCGAGAAGGCGTGGAATCAATCTGTCCACTCGCTCCTTGGGGGCAATCCCCAGCCGCAAGGGATCGAACGTGGAGCAGATCAATCGTCCGACCTGCTGGTTCTCCTTCACGTTTAAGTTGTAGTAAGCCCCTCTTTCCTCGTTCCACAGATGTTGGTTAATGGCCTTGCGGAGAGCATCGAAAGACTCCTCGAGCTGCCGCCCCTCGTCGGGCTTGTCCAGGTGCCTGGCTAACTTAGCCGTGTTGCGACAGCCCAGAGCCACAGCAACGTTGAGATCCACCTGCGCCTCGGTCTGAGGTTCGCTGGTCAGTTGCGCAAATGAATCCTCGATGGCTCCGGTCACCAGGCCGGTCTTGCTGTCCTTCTTGGAAGGCGACAGCCAGAAGCCGAGGTACTTCTTCATGGATTCGTAGGTGGCTTCCTGCAACTGGCGATCGGCACTGCGACAAGCGACGGCGTAAGCCACCTCAAAATACCGGGGTATGCTGCTCATGTCGGCCACCTGGCCGCGAACCGGAGAGCCGCCCCAAAGGTCAATGCGACCGTCCGGATTGTTCCTCTGGACCTCGATAAAGCCGCGGATGACGTTTTCCGCGAATTCCTGATTGGCCCATTTGGCTCCAGCCAGATTCAGACTGCTGTCCAATTGCCACCAACACTCACCGTAAGCCCCTCCGGGCCCCATGACCGGGTAGTTGAAGCCAAGCACGGGCACGTTGACGATCAGACACTCGTCCAGAACCTTGAAAGCATCTCGAAAGTCCGACTGCGAAATGCCCGGCACGGTTACCCGGGGCACGACGTTGTCGCTATGCACATCGGGGCGTGGCCTCGCGGGACGGATCGCCCCGTCGGTGATGGCGACCCAGTCAATCCAGATGTCTCCCCGCATGCTGAGCAACCCAGGCCGGATGCGAATCTGGTTGATCGTCCCTTTCCAGGAGTTGTCCACATGACAGATCACCTCCTGCCACTCGTTGAGGCTCGGCTTCATTGTGAAGCGGAGTATTCCTGCATCAGCCTCCGGATTCTCTGGGGTTCTCCAGAACAGAAAACCATCGGTCTCCGCTGAGAGGTTTAGAATCCGCATCCGTACCTTGGTGACCTCCCGGGCGCGAAGGCCCAGTCCCTTGGGTGAATCAATCTCGGCGAACTCGGGGGAGCCCCATATCTGGTGTGCTATGGGTGGCTGCTTGACGGGTGGGATGCGCTGGAGGGTGAGCCACAGGGACCCGCCCATCACGGAGCCCTTGAGCGGATCGGGAATGGTCCAGCCCTCCCGGTTGCCAAAACTGTTGAAATCCCAGCGGTGCGCGACCTTGACATCATTCTCTTGCGCCGCGCCTCCGACCAGGTCGGCTGCTGTGAGGTTGCTGCACACGGCAGTGGCCAGGAGGACCATCGGCCACCGCCTGGAAGTGGTAATCGTCTTCGTCTGAGGCGGACGGTAGGTAGTTGAATGACGGTTCATAGTCTCATGGTATGACTGGGATGTGCTCTTGGAGCTCTAGTCACCGATTCGCATGGACGACCGCTCAGACAAGTAGAGCATGTCCCGGTTTCCAGGCGAGGGCTGGACGTAGGAGGCCATGAATTTTCCTGTGACCGGCTGCCTGGTGCGCGGGTCCAGCCACTTATGGACCTCGGCGTGACCGTCCGCAAAACTGAGGCCCCCGGCGCCATTGTGGTAACTTCCGGGAACATCGATCATATAATACGCCGTCGGTGGCAGGCCGTCGCACATGGTCACGGCGAAGTCGCCGTAGTTGATGCTGTCCGGATGCTCGTCGATGAAGACGAACGCCCGGCTATGACCCATAACGTTGATGTCCGAGAGTTTGCGAAACACGTAGTATTTCTTCTTCGTCAGGTAGCTCAGCCAGTCATCCTGCGAGTTCATGGCCTGGCTCAGCGACAGACTGCGCACCCGCGGTCGGACGCCTCCCGGCGTGCGAACGGTGCTGCGATCTCCCGGGCACTTGTACACACCCGCGGCTCCCGCCGTGGACGGGGCCAGTTTGGCATATTTCGGGTCGCTCAGGAAGAGGTGGTTCGTGTTGTCCGAGTTGTTGCCGTTGTAGTCCAAAATGCCGCGCACCCAGCCGGCGCCTGTGGGAGAGAGATCGTTCCACACCAGGTTGTCGTTGTGATCGTCGGCATAGAGGATCCACCCCAAGGTCAACTGCTTCATGTTGCTGAGACACTGGATTCCCTGGGCTTTGGTCTTCGCCTTGCCGAGAGCCGGCAAGAGCATGCCGGCCAGGATGGCGATGATGGCGATGACCACGAGCAGCTCGATCAGGGTGAAGCCAGTCGTCCCGCCTGGTCGTCCCGGCTTCACCCAGCCCTCTCGCTCGGCCCGCAGGACTGCGACACCCGCGGGACGTTGCGTTGACAGCAACGGACTCATGATGGGTATCGGTCTGAAGGGCGCGACCTATTGGCGCACGCGGTAGAACTTGCGCTCCGAGGTCATCGGCACGGTCTGCGGGCTCGTCGTGGCCACCGCGGTCCAGCCACCCGTCACGTCCTCGGTGGCTTCCAGAGTCCCGGTGCCGGTCCAGGAGATCTTGAGGTCCGCGCCCTGGCGCTCGACGCTCAGCACGGCTTTCGCCGCGGGAGCGAGGGTGCCGAAGCGGATGTAATCCACTTGGAGACTGAGTGTTGGGGCGCCACCATAGGCCCAATACATTCCTAGAAAATCGATCTTATAGTTCGAAGCCCTGTTCAGGTCGATTTGATACACATGGAAATTCCCGTCGTTGCGGGCTTCGTCCCAGGGAATCTGGAGAAAAGTGTTGTGGAATCCGGGTTGACCCGCCTCATGGTAGGTTGGGAGCCAAAGAGTGTTCGCGCCTGGTGACACAATGTTGATGCGCATCTCGATCACGCGATGGTCATCGGTGAGTTCCGGGTGCCAGTTGCAAAGAGCGAACGCCGCGTCCGTGTCCAAATACAAATAGCCATCATCCGGGATGTTGCGGGTCATGCTGATAACTTCGAATGGAGCCCAATCATCCGCCACGTTGAACTCGCCGATGCTTTGGTAGTTGTCGAACATCGCGAGCGTGTTGGGCGGATCAATCCTGACCTGCGGGTCTTCGAGTGCCGCGATGCTCTTGGTGGCCAAGTAATCCGGGAAGGCCGCGTACTTGCACGTGATTGTGTATGGCGTCATCACCTGGTAGGCGGTTGGCGGACCGGAGATGACACCCGTGAGCGGATCCAGACTCATGCCCGCCGGGAGGGTGGGACTGACGGCGTAGTTCGTAGGTGCCGGGCCGTACACGGTGGGCGTCAGGGGCGCATAGGGCTGGAAGGGCTGGGCCGTGTTGGTCGCGAAGGTTTTTGGCAAATCCCCGTAACTGACAAACGGGTTGCGCACTTCGATGCTGATGGTGTTCGTGCTCGTCTTGCCGCCGACAAACGTGGTGATGATGGTGTAGTCGGTGTTAGCGCTCGGGGTGGTGGGAGTGCCATGAATCTGCCCGTTGGTCGTGGTCATGGAAAGCCCGTCCGGCAGGGGCGGCGAGATGGCGAACGACGTCGGAATCCCCACGATCGGGGCGACCGGAGAATTCGTCGGAACGGGCGCCGACACGATGTAAAGTGCCGCAGGTGTGCTCCAGCCGTTGGGAATGCCCGGCGGCGGCGTATCGCTACGGTCGCACGGATTCGTGCCCAGGCTGACCTCCAAACCATCGTTGAAGCCGTCGGCATCCGAGTCCGGGTTGTTTGGATAAGAACCCGTGTCGCGCCGGTTCGCGAAACTAAAGGTGCCCGTTTCGATGAGGTCTGGGAGTCCGTCACCGTCGGTGTCCGCAGAACTCGTACCCAAGCGGACGTAGCTGATATCGACCATTACGTCGGGAGGCATGGTAATGATCCAATCTACGAGCGGCGTGTCCCCCAGGTCGCTAGTCATGTCAAACTGTACCACATGCCAGTCATTGTCGGTGATTTCCAAGTTAAACGGTTGGGTGACGATTGCGCTATTGAGCTGCCAAGGCCCTCCAATTGTGTTTCCGACGTTTATCGCCCAGCCCGTGGTTGACCCTCCCGAAGGAGACACCACCTTGATGCGCAATTCCAGGACGGTCGCCCACGTCGGGATGCTTGCCCACTGCGGGGAGAACTGCCCGGCTCCCTGGTAGGTCCAGAATTGCGGAAGACCAGCGGAGGATACGGCACGCAGGACTCCGCTGTCGGCGTCATAACTGAGGGCCGGATTGCCGAAGCTGTTGACACCTTCGTAGTTCCATGGCGCGCTTGCTGGATAAGGGGGAGTACTGAAGTACCCAGAGAAATTACCCATGACCCAGATGTCATTGATAGGGGTCGCTGGGTCGAGGGCGTAAGTGACAGCCCGGAGGCTGCTGGTGGCTACCACAAGCGCGGCGAGAGCCACGCAGAGTTTCGTTGCGGTTTTCATGGTCTTGTTGCGGGGCGGATGGATTAGGTCTTTCATACAAGCCCTTCTCGGCCTTGTTTGATTGAGTGTTGTTTGGTTATGCGGTTTCGTTCTCTGCGCCGCGTGAAGTCTCTGGAGAGCACCTTGGCCGGGGTGTCTCGCGGGGGATCAGGACAGTGGTCCCCTGAAAGCCCAATCCAGCCCCCGCTTCGCTCACCGACAACGTCAAGACAACGCGTCACTGCCAAAAGTGTATACAGTTCATTGAGGCATACAAGAGCTATTTTGACTTCTTCTTCGACCGTTTTTCCGCCCCACAGGCCGGGGCATTCACGGGTCTCCAGGGTCAGGCAGGACGCGGGTTGGCGAGTTCGGCCTTGGCCAGGACCCGCTCGACGCTTTTGGCGGAGGCGGCGATATGGTCGCCCAAGAGCGCCAGCGCCCTGGCTTTGTCGCGGCCCTCGATGGCTTTCAAGATGCCCAGGTGTTCCTGGTAAGCCATCGCGACCGCCTCCTGATCGCGTGCAATCCAACTCTGGAACACCCGGAGGAAGCGGTAATGGTGTTCCAGATCGCGGATCAGCCACGAATTGCCGCAGCCTCCTGTCCACAGCCCGTGCAGGGCCAAGTCCAGATCCAAGCAGCGTTTGACCCAATCACTGGCTTTGCCCGGGCGAGCTTGCGCGGCCACCTTCATAATCGCCTGGATCTGCTCGGGAGCGATGTCTCCCCAGGACCTTTCCAGAGCGTGCAATTCCAGCAGTCTCCGCAACTCGTAAAGCTCCCGGATATCCTCGGCAGTCAACCGGCGGACGACGGGCCGGCGGTTGGAGCGCAGCACGATGAACCCGCTTTCCGCAGCCCGCCTCATGGCTTCCCGCAACGGGGTGCGCCCGACCTTCCATTCCTCGGCTAGACTGACCTCGGGGACCGGCTGGCCGCTGGGCAACTCGCCGCTGAGGATCGCTTCGATCAGGCGGTGGAAGACCTGCTCCGCCGTCTGGCCGGCGCGTTTGAGTCGCTTCACGTTTGACATGTTTTGCCCCAAAGTGTATGCACCTATGAAATGCTTCGCAAGACCAATCCAACGACTACCCGAAGTGCCAGAAAATGAGACTGAAAGACAAGACGGCAATCGTCACCGGAGCCGCCAGCGGCATTGGCAAAGCCATTGCCCAGGCCTTTGCCCGTGAAGGAGCGGACGTGGTGATCTTCGACATCAACCAGAGCAAGGCCGAAGGCGTGGTGGCGGAATTGAAAAGCCTGGGGCGGCGCGCGTGCTTCCTGCCCTGCGACGTCGGGCATTCGTCCCAGGTGCGCTCGGCCTTCGTGGAAGCCATCCGCTTTCTGGGCCGGCTGGACATCCTGGTCAACAACACCGGCGTGATTCGGTTCTCCAAGATCGCGGACATGCCGGAGGAGGACTGGGACTTCATCCTGCGCACCAACTTGAAGAGTGTGTTCTTGTGTTCGCAGCAGGCGGCCCGGCAGATGATCCAGCAGGGGGGCGGCGGAAGGATCATCGCGCTCTCCAGCATTCACGCGGTGCTGAGCGAGCCGAACTGCGGCCATTACACGGCGGCCAAGGGAGGTATCGAGTCCTTTTGCCGGACGCTGGCCACGGAACTGGCTCCGCACAAGATCACGGTCAACTACCTTCGGCCGGGGGCGACGTTCACCGAACTGACCACTCCGATGTACACGCCGTCCGTGAAGCGTTCCCTGTTTGAGCGGGTGCCCTTGAAGGAGATTGCCGAGGCCCCGTGGATCGCGGCGGGCGCCGTCTTTCTCGCGAGCGACGAATCCCGATACATGACCGGCCAGCACCTGACCATTGACGGCGGCTACGTGATGGATGGCTCGCTTCCCTCCGCCGAATACTGCAAGGAGTAATCGTGCCGCGCTATCTCGATATCAGTGTTCCCACCAGCCCCCGTACCACGGTTTTTCCGGGCGATCCATCGCCGCAGCTTCTTTGGCCGGGATGGACCCACGAAAAAGGCAACCCGGCCAATGTGGGTTTCTACCACGGCGGGCTGCACCATGGTACGCATGTTGATGCGCCATGGCACTTCATCCGTGGGGCCAAGCGCCTGGACGAAGTTCCACTGGACCGATGGCTTGGACCGTGCTGGGTCGCGGACCTCACGGGCGAATCGGAGTGCGTGACCGCGCCGGCGCTGGATCGGGCGGGAATCCCTGCGGACACCAAGCGATTGCTCCTCAAAACGCGCAATGGGCTGACCGACTACTGGCACCAACCGTGGAATCCGAAATTCATTTACATCCACCGCTCCGCTGCGGAGTGGTGCGTGGCGCGCGGCATCTGGGCGGTCGGACTCGACTACCTGACCATTGACCCGCCGAGCGAACCCGCTTTCCCCGCCCACATGGAGCTCTTGGGTCACGACGTGGTCATCATCGAGAATCTGCGGCTGCGGGAGGTAGCCGCGGGGGCCTACGAATTGATTGCCGCGCCGATTCATCTCCAAGGTGTTGATGGCGGTTGGTGCCGTGCCCTGCTGCGGCTGGAGTAGAATCATGAACATCAAGAAGAAGACTCCGGGTACGATTTCCATCTCGGCGGCAAGACTACGACGTCTAGCGGTCGGGAAACTGAAGGCCTGCGGGCTCTCCGACTCCGACGCTTCCCTCGTGGCGCGATCCCTGGTGCAAACCAGCCTGTGGGGGATTGACTCGCATGGGATAGCTCTCCTGCCACATTATCTGCGGCGGTTGAAGGCGGGTTCCATCGAAAGCAAGCCGGTGCTGAGTTTCACCGCGACTGGCCCCTGCACCGGTATGTTGGATGGCGGGCACGGCTTGGGCATCGTCGTCTGCCACCGGGCGATGCAGGAAGCCATCGCCATGGCAAAAGCCAGCGGCGTGGGAGTCGTTGGGTGCTGTCATTCGACGCATTGCGGCGCCATCGGCCTTTACGGCCGTCAGGCGGCGCAAACGGGATTGATCGGCATTGCCTTCACCCACTCTGATGCCTTTGTGGCTCCGCACGGTGGGAACCACGCCTTCCTTGGGACCAACCCGATTTGCATCACGGTACCGTCGGACAAAGGCCGTCCCGTCTGCCTGGACATGGCCACCAGCGCGACGACGATGAACCGGATGATGAACGCGCGACGGGAGGGACACCCCTTGCCATCGAGAGTAGCGCTCGATGAGAATGGCTTGCCCACCACGGATGCCTACGCGGCGGCGACCCTGCTTCCGATGGCGGAACACAAGGGCTATGCGCTGGCGTTTCTGATCGATGTGTTGTGCGGCCCGCTCAATGGCATGCCCTTCGGTCCGCAAATTCCGGCGATGTATGGCGACCCGTCGGCGCGCCGCAATCTGGGGTCCTTGATGCTGGCCATCGATCCGACCCGCTTTGCGGGAGGGCGCTTGCTTGCCGCCGTGGTCGCCGAAATGGCCAAGGAAGCTCGCCGCCAACCGCCGGCGGCTCCGGGTGGAGAAGTCCTCGTGCCAGGTGACCCGGAATACCGTGCGGAACGGATTCGATCGGTCCAGGGCATCCCGGTTGAACCCGGGCTTTACAGCGATCTCCTGGATGCGGGCATTGCCAGCCCCCGTCGCACTCGCAACAATGGAGCCAATCTCAAGAGGAATCACCGGAAGGTGGGAGCTAAAGCCAACAGCGCGTCCGCCGTGTCCGCGCCAGTTCAACAGCCTCCATCGAGCGCACTTCATCTATGCAAGACACCATTCTACTCGGCGTCCTCGTCACGGTGATTTCGGGGTTGGTCATGGGAACCAGCCCCTGGCCGCTGAAGTTGATGCGGCGGTTCCGGTATGAGCAGTTCGCGTTCGTTTCGATGCTCTTCGCGCTGCTGATTCTTCCTTGGGCCATCACGTTGATTGGCTGTCCCGATATTCTCGCTGCCTATGGTTCCGTGCCGACAGGGCTGCTGATCCGGGCCAACCTCTTTTCGCTGGCGTGGGGGATTGCCCAAGTCCTGGCCCTGCTCTGCTTTGTCCGAATCGGGGTGAGTCTGACCTACGGCATTCTCTGCGCCATTGGCGCGTGCGTGGGGGTGATTACGCCCATGGTCTTCAAGGCTTCCGGCGCCTTCGCGTTCGCGCCGGGTTTGAATTCCAGGGCAGGCTTCACCGTGCTCGCCGGTGTGCTGGTCATGGTCGTCGGCGTCTTCCTGGCCTCGCTGGCGGGATTTGGCCGGGAAAAAATGCTGCGTTCGGGCGAAGAGAAGAAGACCCATGCGGACGGCGGCTTTGGGCTTGGTTTGATCATGGTGGTGACGGCGGGCGTGCTCTCCGCCGGCTGGGGTTTTGCCTTTGCCTACAGCCAGGGTCCCGTCATCGAGGCGTTCAAAGCCCACGGAGCATCGGATTTCGCCGCTGGAGTGGCCGTCTGGGCTCTGGCGCTGTTCGGCGCGGCGCTGGTGAATACGCTTTACCCTGCGTGGCTGTTGACCCGGAAGAAATCCTGGAATGTCGTGCTGCAGAATCCGAAAGAAATTCTTTTGGCGCTGGTTTACGGTCTGCTGTTCTTCATCCCGAGCGTGCTGCTTGGCAAAGGTATGATCCTGCTCGGGGCGCTGGGTGCGTCCGTGGGTTTCGGTGTGGTGCAAGGAACACTGATCTTGGGAGGCCAGGCGCTGGGTTTCGCCAGCGGCGAGTGGCGTGGCATCACCGGCAAACCCCGCCAACACATGTATCTGGCCGTCGCAGTGCTCATCATTTCGATGGCGATTCTGGCCTGGGGCAATTCCCTGGCGTCGGGTGCAGCCCAATAGGAACTCTCTCGAACCCGCGCGTGATTACCACAATCCAGGGCATCTTCACCCCCAACGTCGTCCCGTTCCACCAGGACCACCGCATCAACGAGGGCGAGTTGCGCCGCTATGTCTCATGGCTGATCGCCAAGGGCGTCACCGGCCTTTATCCCAACGGCAGCACAGGCGAGTTCATCCGCCTGAGCTTCGAGCAGCGCATCCGGGTGGTCGAAATCATCGCCGACGAGGCACGCGGACGCGTGCCGATTCTGGCCGGGGCGGCCGAGCCAAACATCGATCTGGTGCTTGAGGCTTGCAGGCGCTTTGCCGACCTGGGCTGCCGCGCGGTCTCGGTCACCGGCCCGTATTACTTCAAGGTCAGCCAGCAGAGCATCGAACACTACTTCCGCGCGCTGGCCGCCCGGTCGCCGATCGACATCCTTCTCTACAACATCCCGCAGTTTTCCAACGAGATCGGGTTGGAGGTCGTCAAGCGCCTCGCGGCCGACTGCCCGCGCATTGTCGGGATCAAGGACAGCAGCCGGGACATGCCGCGCTTCATGGACACACTGAACGAAGTGAAGCCGCTGCGCCCCGATTTCTCCTGCCTGATCGGCTGCGAAGAAATCCTCCTGCCCGTCCTCATGATGGGCGGCGACGGCGGCACGATCGCCACCAGTGGCGTCGTGCCCGAGGCCGTGATGAAGCTCTATGACAGCTTCCGCAAAGGCGACATCGCCGAGGCCAAACGCATCCAGTTCAAGCTGCTCGAGGTGATCAAGACCATGTTCGCCGCCGGAAATTTCCCCGAGGGTTTCCGGGAAGGGGTCAACTTGCGGGGGTTCGACACCGGACGCGGACCACAGCCGATGAGTCCGCACGAAAGGGAACACTGCGACGCCATCCGCGGCAAACTCGCTTGTCTGCTGGCCGAGTGCGGCTACGCCGAAGCGGCGCGGGAGTGTGAGTTGTCCCGGAGCACTCGTCCGGCCGAAACCCGAATGTCCAGGCCGGATGTGGACGCTATCGTGGCCGATGTCCTGAAAAGGCTCACCGCATGACTGCGCTGGGGTTCGTCGAAATCCCGTTCTTGAGCGTCGGGGCTGTGGTGGCCGATGCGGTGGCGAAGTCGGCGCGGGTTTCGATTCTGGGTTTTGAAGCGACGGGCAACGAGAACATCTTGATCCGATTGGGCGGTGGCATTTCGGATGTGGAAGCCGGGTTGGCCATGGCCGACAAAACGGCGACGCGCCTCGGGAGTCCTGTTCTGGTGCAGAGCCTGGCGCGACCGGCGGAAGGGATGCACGCGATGATTTATTTTCCGAACGCACAGAATCCGCTGTATGGAGGGCGCGACCAGCTTTTGCCAACGGATTTTCCCCAACCGGAGAACAAGATCATGAGCAACAAACAAGAAGCGCTGGGCATCCTCGAAACGCAGGGACTCACAGCCATCCTCGAAGCGACAGATGCGATGCTTAAAGCCGCGAACGTGACACTCGTGGGCAAGGAGAAGATCGGCGCGGCCTACGTCACGGTCATCGTGCGGGGCGACGTGGCTGCGGTAACCGCCGCGATTGACGCAGGCGCGAAAGCCGTGGGTCAGTTGGGTAAGCTCATCGCCGCCCACGTCATCGCCCGACCGCATGACGATTTGACAGCATTACTGCCCAGGTGATTCTTGCACATCTTGTGGGGCCGCAGGTGGCACCCCTCCCGGTGGGTCACGGAACTGCCCGACGGCCGGGTGAGCATGACCTTCCGTTTGGGCAACCTCGAGGAGATCGACTTGACTTAAAGACATTTGATCAGGACGAAGGCCCGCGTTAGCATGAACTGGAGCGTGAGCGAGTCCTTTTCACCCAAAGCCCGCTCGCTTGCTTCGAGTCCCTGGCGAGTGAGCGGCTCGGCCAGGGACGGCGAGCCACCCAACCAGTGAGCCGTGGCCAGACCATTCAGGGACCGCAGGGTGTCCCGGTTGGTCTCTCCGAGGCGCTCGCGTTGGACTCGTAGCGCGGTCTCAAAATGCTGGATGGCCTTGGCGTAGTCGCCGAGTTCCGTATAGACGGAGCCGAGCGTCTGCCGGATGGACGCCTCGACCAGGGGCGGACGCTTGCCGGTCCCATCGAGCCGGCCGCCGATGCGGTCGAGCAAGGCGCGGACGGTCAGCTCGCGGTCCGGCTGAGAACCGGGGCTGGCCTGGCTCAACACGTCTTCCTGGATGAACTGCAACGCGGCCTGGGCATTGGACTTCTCGGTGATCGCCTGGGCCTTCTCCACGACGGCCTGCCTTTCCGCGCGGGTCGCCCGCACCGCCTGCCATGCGCTGAACGTAAGTCCTGCAATCAGCGCCGTCGCCACCGCCGCCCCGGCAGCAAACACGAGCTTGTTCCTTCGAAAGGCCTTCTGAAACCGGTAAAGCTGGCTGGGCGGGCGGGCGGTGACGGGCTCGTTGTCGAGATGTCGCCGGAGGTCGGCGGCGAGTCCATTGGCCGTGTCGTAGCGGCGCTGGCGGTCCTTCTCCAGACACTTCATCACGATCCAGTCGAGATCGCCCTTGAGCTGGTGCAGCAGCTTGGCGGTGTCGACCGACCGGCGCTTGGCGGTGGTGGTTTGATCCGCGGCGCCGAGCGTTGCCAGTCGGGAGCTCGGGCGTTGGGGCTCCCGCTCTCGGATCGTCTTCCGCATCGCGTCGATGCCCGAAGCCATCAGCTCCTTCGCATCGAACGGCGTGCTCCCGGCCAGCAGTTCGTAGAGTAACACGCCCAGGCTGTAGATGTCGCTCCGAG
>CAZVRY010000161.1:0-16050 GCA_964629545.1 uncultured Verrucomicrobiota bacterium
CCGCCTCCCGGCGCGACTTCCTCACCACCACGGCCACCCTCGCCGCCGCCTCCGCCCTCGGCGGCCTCCCCCTGCCCTGGGTCCACGCCGCCG
This sequence comes from uncultured Verrucomicrobiota bacterium, assembly GCA_964629545.1. Lineage (GTDB taxonomy): Bacteria > Verrucomicrobiota > Verrucomicrobiia > Limisphaerales > CAZVRY01 > CAZVRY01. The sequence continues at coordinate 94 of CAZVRY010000161.1, forward strand.
AGAATAACACCATCCAGGTCGCCCTCATCGGCTGCGGCGGCCGAGGCACCGGCGCCGCCGGTAACGCCCTCGAAACCCCCGGCGGCCCCGTCCGCCTCGTCGCCATGGCTGACCTCTTCGAAGACCGACTCACCTCCTCCCTCCAAACCCTCCGCGAGAAATACCAAGACCGAGTCCAAGTCCCCCCCGACCGCCGCTTCGTCGGCTTCGATGCCTTCAAAAAGGCCATCGATTGCCTCCGGCCCGGCGATGTCGCCGCCCTTTGCACCCACGCCGCCTTCCGCCCCACCCACCTCCAATACGCCATCGCAAAAGGGGTCCACGTCTTCATGGAGAAAACCTTCGCCCCAGACCCCGGCGGCATCCGGGACATCCTCCGCCTCGGCGAAGAAGCCGACCGCAAAGGCCTCAAGATCGCCTGCGGCCTCATGTGCCGCCACTCCACCGCCCGCGCCGCCCTCATCGACAAAATCCGCGCCGGCGAACTCGGCGACATCCACCTCATCCGCGCCTACCGCATGGACCCGGGCTATAACCTCGGTCCCTTCCCCGGCGGACAAAACGAGCTCCTCTGGCAAATCCGCCGCCCCTACTTCTTCCTCTGGGCCTCCTCCGGCATCTTCATCGAACTCATGATCCACCAAATCGACGAATGCTGCTGGCTCAAGGACGCCTGGCCCATCAGCGCCCACGGCCTCGGCGGACGCGCCCCTAATAGCACCGACGCCAGCGAAAACCTCGACTCCTATTCCATCGAATTCACCTTCGCCGACGGCGCCAAAGCCCTCGTCACCGGACGCTACATCCCCAAATGCCATAACAGCTTCGAAACCTTCGTCCACGGCACCCAGCGCGCCGCCCAGTTCTCCGGCGATATCCACGCCCCCACCGTCCAAACCTACAAAGACCAACGCGTCGCCAACACCAACATCGCCTGGCGCCCCCCGCGCGAAACCATCAACCCCTGGCAAGCCGAATGGAATAACCTCCTCGACAGCATCCGCCACAACAAACCCCATAACGAAGCCCGCCGCGCCGCCTACTCCAACCTCGCCGCCATCATGGGCCGCGCCGCCGTCCACTCCGGACAAATCATCACCTGGGACGATGCCCTCGCCTCCGACTTCCGCTTCTGCCCCGACGTCGCCGCTCTCGGCCCCGAAAGCCCCGCCCCCACCCAGGCCAACCCCCAAGGCCGCTACGCCCCACCCATCCCCGGCCAAACCCGCGAAATCTAAGCCCTCCCCGCCCCAGCCAAACCCCCAACCCTGAACGCCGCCCTGCGCGGCGCGGGAACTCCTCGCCCGCCGGACCGCCCCTCGCCGGCCTCGCGAGCAAACCGCCTCACACGGTCACGATGCCTTCGCGAATGGCGTAGCGAGTGAGCTCAGCAGGACTGCTGCACTTGAGTTTCCGCATGAGCCGGGAGCGAGCCGTCTCCACCGACGCCACCTCGATCTGCATAACCTCGGCAATCTCCTTGTTGCGCTTGCCCTCCGCCACCAACCTGATCAACTCCCGCTCCCGATCGGTCAGCACTGGCCTCTCCGACTCCGCCTCGCCCACCGCGACTTTCACGTAGTCCCGAACCACCAGCGAGGCCACCTCCGGACACAGGTAAACCCGATCATTCACCACCTCCCGAATGGCTCGGACCAGGTCCTCAGGGGGGCTTTGCTTGGTCACATAGGCCCCAGCCCCAGCCTCCAGCGCCCTGTGAACCGTGCTCAACTCCCAGTCGGCGGACAGCACCACCACCTTCGTCCCCGGAAACCGCTCCAGAATGCGAGCCGTCGTCTCAATGCCGCTCCCATCAGGCAGACCGAGATCCATGACCACAACCCGGGGCTGCCGTGCGCAAACCTGCTCGAGAGCGCCCGCGCAGGACGACGCCTCCCCGACCACCTGCAGATCATCCTGCGCACTCAAATGCTGTTTTAACCCCCGCCGCAATAGCGGGTGATCGTCAACCAAAACGATCTCGATGACAGAAGGGTTCATGCCCGTTGTCCAGCGGCGTTGATACGCATCCCCGACCCGGAGGTGAAGCGAAAAACCACGCAGCAATTCTCATCTTGAAAAAGAAGTCCCCCTCTCCCCTTCCCTCTCCCCGCGCCTCGGCTGGCTTCCGCTGTAAAAGGCGCGGGGAGAGGGTGGCCAAAGGCCGGGTGAGGGGCCGTCCGAATTTCAAAATGAGAATCGCTGAAAACCACGCCCCTTCCGCCCCCCGCCGAAGGCAACCTCCCACCTGTAGCCCATCCCGAGGCCGCGGCCATCGCCGCCGACCGTGGAACCGCCACGCAGGCGAGGACCGCACTCGTCCCCCGGACAGCGCATCAGCCGCCGGCCCACCGCGCCGAACCAGGCGCGGGCGACCGGCGGCTGCCACGAGGACGGCCTCCGTTAGAAGCTGCGGAACTGCCCTTCCAGCGGAATCTCGTTGCGGCGGGTGTTCCCGGCCGCCAGGTCCGCCTCCCCATCGGCCGGAGGGGCCTCGATTCGAGGCGCCTTGCCGTTCTTGCCGTTGGTCCGGGCCGGGCGTTGGGCCGGCGGAACGACCGGGCGAGTCCAGCCGCCGCTTCGGCGAGGGGCAGCCCCGTCACCAACCCCAGGAGCCAGACGGCCGTGGCCATCCACCAGACCCAGCAGGCCACTGACCGCCTCCTTGAGCGACTCGGCCTGAGCGTTCAGTTCCTCCGCGGAGGCGGCGCTTTCCTCCGCGTTTGAAGCGTTGCTTTGAGTGACCTTGTCCATCTGCCCGACGGCCGTATTGATCTGGGAAATGCCTTGAGTCTGTTCGCGAGAGGCTCCCGCGACCTCGGCCGCCAACTCGTCCACCTGCCGGGCCTTGGCCACGATCTCGTTGAGAACGGCCGCCACCTTGGCGCTGATGTCCACCCCCTGCGCGGTCTTGCCGATGGCCCCCTCGATCTTGACGGCGGTCTCCTTGGCCGCCTGCGCACTCCGATGCGCCAGGCTCCGCACCTCGTCGGCCACCACCGCGAACCCCATGCCCGCCTCACCCGCACGGGCCGCCTCCACCGCCGCATTGAGAGCCAAAATGTTGGTCTGAAAGGCAATCTCATCGATGGTCTTGATGATCTTGGCGATGTCGTCACTGCTCACCTTGATCGCCTCCATCGCGCTGCTCATCGCCTGCATGTCGCGGCTGCCCCGCTCGGCGGCCGCCCGGGCTTCCTTCGCCAGATCGTTCGCCCTCTGCGAATTCTCCGCGTTGCGGCGCGTCATGGACGCCAGCTCTTCCAGCGAGGAACTGGTCTCCTCCAGCGACGCCGCCTGCTCGCTTGCGCCCTGCGCCAGGGATTGGCTCGAGGCGGAAACCTGCCCGGCCGCACTGGCGGTCTGTTCGGCGCCCGCCGCCAAGTGATTCGCCACCTGCCGGATGGGCCCGGTGATGGAACGGGTGATCCATGCCGCCAACAATACCCCGATGAGGACGGCCGCGATAAGACCCCCCACCATGGTCGTGGCCGCGGTGCCCAGCGCGGCCGCCGCCGCACTGGAGGTCTTGGCCGAGGTCTCCATGCTGACCGTGGCCGTCTCCCGGGCCTCGTCCAGCACCGCGCTCCCAATCGCCGCGCGCCGACGATTCAAGTCCTCCCGCTCCAGCCAATTCTTCAAGAAGCTCGTCATGGCCGCGTCGTAGGCATGCCCCGCTCCCCGACACGCCTCGATGGCCTTCTGATGCTCCTCCAGCACCGTGATCGCCTTGAGCGCATCCAACTTCCGATCGACCTCGGCAAACCTCTTCTGCGTCTCCCGGAACAACTCCGGGTCGCGCGTCGCCTGGGCCTTGAAATTGCCGACCCGAATGGCGTTGCCAAGGTCGATAATGTCGTTGGCCAACCCCATCTTGGCGACGCGATCCTGCACCTGGGCCACCTCCACCCTGGCCCCGTTGGTCGCCTTCAGCACCTGCTGCAAGGCGGCCGCCTGGTCCACCAGAAAGTGCGTGCATTGCTCCATGTAGGCCCCCGCCGCCTGGTCCATCGCCCCCCGATCCCTCGCCAAGGCCTCGTTCACCGCGACCGTCCTGCCCCCCAGTTGATCGTATTCCAGCACCTTCGCCCCAGCCCGTTCCGCCGCCTCCTGCATAAACGCCAAATGCTGCGCCCCAGACTTCGTCGCCAGTTCCGTCGCCGCCTTCACGTGGCCCTTCACCCCGGCCAGATGCCCCTCCGCCCGCACCAGGTAGTTCGTGTCCTCGGTCAACGCATACCCCCTCATTTCATACATGGTTCGAAGCGACTCGCGCTCCACGTTGTTCGCCACCATGGCGGCCGGCATGTACTCCGCCGATAGGACCGCCGCCGCCCGCTTGACCCCGGTCATCTTCCAAACGGCCAACCCGCCCAACAACAGGGCGATGATGATCAGGCTCGCGAAGCCCAGGGTGATCTTAGTGCCAAGTTTCATGTTCTTCCTTCTGCTACACCGGAATCGCGTACGACTCCTCGTCCAGGATGAAGGTGAGATACCGACCAGCCAAACCCAGACCAGGCTGGGCGGCTGCGAGCGAGGACGTGTCTTCAGTCATGCGGATTCCAGTTCGTGGTTCTCGGGACCGACGCCCCGCTCAGGGGTAGCCCCTCCACCGGGCAGCGACGATCTCCGCGTTCGCAGACATCATCGGACTTTCCCACCGAAGCTTGACGGACCAGAACCTGGACACCGAGGACGTCAGGTTCCTGGCCAGCCCGAGGAACCACGCAGCCGGGTTTCCTGCCGCCACAACGTCGGGTTTCCCCGACTCCGGGCTGGAGAAGAACCCCCGGCTCCCGCAGGCCTTCCAGACCCGCCTCCAGCGCACCTCGACCTGCTCCTGACGGACACGGTCATGCCCGGAGGCATGACCGGTGTGGGACTGCCCGAAAGGCCGCTAGCCCCCCGACCAGACCTCGACACCATCAGTGCCAAACCCTCTCGACATCCCCCGCGGATCGCGTAAACCCTCCGCCATGACCTCGCCCCTGCGATGCTGGCTCGTCCTCCTCGCCCTCCCGCTCCCCCTCCCTCAGGCCGCCCAGATCGTCCCCCTCTCCTCCCCCCAGATCGGCGCCAAGTTCGAATGCCGCCTCGACCAACTCCCTGCCTCCACGAACCCCTTCGACCCCGAGCTCATTCGCGTCGACGCCGCCATCACCGATCCCACCGGCCAAACCCACAACGTGCCGTGCTTCTACTACCAAGCCTACCTGCACTCCCTCCAAAACGGCTCCGAAATCCTCGTCCCCTCCGGCAGCCCGCAATGGCGCCTCCGCTATACCCCCAGCCAACCCGGACTCCACTCCATCGTCCTTACCGTGGTCACCAACGGGCATCCTGCCACCTCTGCCTCCACCTCCTTCACCGCCACTTCCCCCCCTTCTCCCTCCCTCGCCGGACCCATCCGCATCGCCCCCAACCAACAATACTTCGAATCCGCCAACGGCCATCCCCTCCGCCTCATCGGCGATAACGTCTGCTGGCCCACGTCCCGCGGGACCTTCGACTACGACACCTGGTTCGCCGCCCGCCACAACGCCCACATGAACTTCGCCCGCCTCTGGATGTGCCCCTGGGCCTTCGGGCTCGAAGCCGAACCCGGCACCCTTGGCCGCTACCGCCTCGACCGCGCCTGGCAACTCGACCGCGTCTTCGACCTCGCCGCCCACCACGAGATGATCCTGCTTCTCTGCCTGGATTACCACGGGATGTTCCAAACCGAACCGGATGGTTGGGGCGGCAACGACGAGTGGCCCCGCAACCCCTACAACGCAGCCCAGGGCGGCCCCGCCCCCACCCCCAACGCCTTCTTCACTCACCCCAACGCCCATCGCCTCTACCAACAACGCCTCCGCTACCTCGTCGCCCGCTACGGCTACAGCCCCCAACTCCTCGCCTGGGAGTTCTTCAACGAAATCGACAACGTCTACACCCACCTGAACCCCGCCGACGTCGCCGCCTGGCACCAACTCATGGCCCGCTGGCTTAAGTCCCATGACCCCTTCCACCACCTCGTCACCACCAGCCTCACCGGCGGCAGCGACCGCCCCGAACTCTGGTCCCTCCCCGAACTCGACTTCGCCGCCTACCACTCCTACGCCGAACCCGCCCCCGCTCGCCGCCTCCACCTCATCGCCCAGTCCTTCCTCTCCCGCTACCGCAAACCCCTCCTCATCGGCGAATTCGGCACCTCCGCCAGCGGATGGGATCGCCCCAACGACCCCTTCCTCCGCGGCTTCCAGCAAGCCCTCTGGGGCGGCGCCCTCGGAGGCTCCGCCGGCACCGCCATGCCCTGGTGGTGGGAGAGCATCCACGCCGACAACGTCTACCCGCGCTTCGCCGCCCTCGCCCACCTCCTCCAACGCACAGGCTGGGGACGCGACTCCTGGACCCCCGTCGGCTTCCGCACCCCGGGCCCGCCTCCCACCACCGTCGGCGACCCCCTCCCTAACGGCACCCCCTTCTCCGCCCACCTCGCCCTCGACCCCAACTGGGGCGCCAAACCCCTCGGCCAACTCGCCCTCCCCCACCCCGACGCCGCCGCCCTCGCCCCCCAAACCCTGAACAGCTTCGTCCACGGCGCTTGGCACCCCGACCTCCGCACCCCCTTCCGCCTCAGCCTCTGGCTCACCAACAACGCCCGCCTCATCCTCCACCTGAACTCGGTCTCCGACGGCGCCCGCCTCGTCGTCAAAGCCGACGGCGTCACCCTCCTCAGCACCAACCTCCCCAACCTCGACGGCTCCTACAACGTCAACCAGGAATACAACCTCGACCTCGCCGTCAACCTCCCGCCCGGCCCACGCCTCCTCGACATCACCAACACCGGCAACGACTGGCTCTACCTCGATTGGATCCGCGTCGAAGGCGCCCTCCCCGCCCTCTACGCCAATCGCTGGGAACCCGCCCCCGATGCCATCGCCCTCCAGGGTCCCCGCGAAACCCTCCTCTACCTCGTCGCCCCCTACACCTCCTTCCCCGCCCGCGCCACCAACGCCCAACTCCCACTCCTCGAAAACCAAACCGTCACCCTCACGAACTGGCCCCCAGGCACCTTCGTCGCCGAATGGTCCGACCCCGCCACCGCCCAACCCCAAGGTCTCACCACCGCTCAGTCCGCCGGAGGCGATCTCGTCCTCCCCTTACCCCCCTACCGCGAAGACCTCGCCGCCCTGATCCACCCCCTCCCTCGCCTCTCCGCCCTTCCCCCCACCACCGAGCACTTCCGCCTCCAACTCCAGTCCGAAACCGGCGGCCGCTACTCCCTCGAAACCTCCACCAACCTCACCCTCTGGAACCCCCTCCTCACCCTCACCAATACCACCGGCTCCCAAACCCTCCACCTCCCCCTCGCCCCGCCCCCTGCCGCCCCCACCTTCCGGGCCCGCAAAATTCCCCCCTCCCCCTGATCCCGCACCCCCGCCTCCGGACTGGCTTTCCGCCCTCGCCCCCGTCACCATCCCGCCACTTCGTAACGTACTATGGCGCTGCAACAACTCTCCGATGAGCAAGTCCGCACCTGGACCCGCGAGCAGAAAGACCAATGGTGGTTCCATAACGTGTTCCGAGGCGACCTGCCTCAGCTCACCCTCCGTTCTGCCCTCACCGGCTTCATCCTCGGAGGCATCCTCGCCGCCACCAACCTCTACATCGGCGGCAAAACCGGCATCACCACCGGCGTCGGACTCACCTCCGTCATCCTCGCCTTCGCCCTCTACCGCAGCCTGGCCCGCGCCGGCCTGGTCCACGACTTCACCATCCTCGAAAATAATTGCACCCAGTCGATCGCCACCGCCGCCGGCTACATGACCTCCCCCATGATCTCGTGCCTCGCCGCCTACATGATGGTCACCGAAACCATCGTCCCCTGGTGGCACATGATCCTCTGGCTGATCGTCGTCTCCCTCATCGGCGTCCTCCTCGCCTTCCCCCTCAAACGACGCTTCATCAACGACGAACAACTCCCCTTCCCCGAAGGCCGCGCCTGTGGCGTCGTCCTCGATGCCCTCTACCACGGCCGCTCCGGCGAAGGCGTCTTCAAAGCCCGCCTCCTCGGCGTCACCGCCTGCCTCGCCGGCTCCGTCCAAATGCTGATCGGCGACGGCTGGATGCGCCTGATCCAATTCAAGCTCCTCCGCCTCGACCGCTGGGCCGGCCTCGCCGAACCGTGGCACCTCCGCGAACGCCTCGACGACTACTACTACCTGCTCGCCGCCAAGTACCAACTCTGGACCCCCACCCTCCTCGGCACGGACTTCCGCAAACTCGGCCTCCGCCTCACCCTCGACGCCGCCATGCTCGGCGTGGGCGGCCTCATGGGCGTCCGCGTCGCCTCCAGTGTCATGCTCGGCGCCTTCGTCAACTTCGTCATCCTGGCCCCCATCATGATCCAACAGGGCGACATCGCCGAACGCATCTCGCCCACCGGCGCCACCGTCCCCATCACCCGCGCCGAAATCGTCAACCAGTGGGCCCTCTGGTGGGGCGTCACCATGATGGTCGTCGGTTCCCTCGTCAGCCTCCTCGGCCGCCCCCAAATGTTCATCGGCGCCTTCCGCGGACTCCTCCGCGGTCGCTCCCCGGCCGCCGCCAAAACCGATGTCCTCAAACCCATCGAACTCCCCCTCTGGCTCTCCGCCGTCGGCGTCCCCATCCTCACCGTCCTCGGCGCCTGGGTCTCCCATGCCTTCTTCGGCGTCCCCTGGCTCCTCGCCTTCATCTCCTTCCCCCTCATCTTCGTCCTCACCATCATCTGCACGAACTCCATGGCTCTCACCTCGTGGACCCCCACCGGCGCCCTGAGCAAAATTACCCAGTTCACCATGGGCGCCATCGACCGCGCCAACCCCGCCAGCAACCTCATCCCCGCAGGCATGACCGCCGAAATCTCCTCCAACGCCGCCAACCTCCTCTCCGATATCAAACCCGGTTACATGCTCGGCGCCAAACCCCGCCAACAAGCCCTCGGCCACGTCATCGGCATCCTCTCCGGTTCCCTCGCCGCCGTCCCCCTCTTCTACCTCCTCTTCCTCCCCCCAGCCCCCGATGGCACCCGCTCCGTCGCCACCCTCGTCACCGACCAGTTCGCCATGCCCGCCGCCGTCCAGTGGAAAGGCGTCGCCGACCTCATCGCCAAAGGCCTCAAGAGCCTCCCCACCTCCGCCGTCGTCTCCATGATCGTCGCCGCCCTCTCCGCCCTCCTCATCGAACTGGCACGCATCTTCACCCGCGGACGATTCCCCCTCACCGCCGTCTCCATCGGCCTCGGCGTCGTCCTGCCCCCCGACGCCAGCTTCACCATGTGGATCGGCTCGCTCGTCTTCTGGTGGATGGGCCGCAAGCACCGCCAACCCGGCACCCGCGGCCATGACTTCTGGGTCGAAGGCTGCGAACCCATCTGCGCCGGCCTCATCACCGGCGCCGCCCTCGTCGGCATCGGCAACGCCCTCATCAACGTGCTGCTCTAACCCCCCCTCCCCCCCCATGCCACGCCCCCTCGCCTTCCTCACCCTGCTCCCCGCCCTCGTCGCTCTCGCGGCCAACCCCGAGGACGGCTTCAGCCCCATCTTCGACGGACGCTCCCTCCAGGGCTGGCACACCCCCGACCCCTCCTATTGGTCCGTCGAGGACGGCGCCATCGTCGGCCAAATCACCCGCCAGCACCCTTGCACCACCAACCAATACCTCGTCTGGACCGGAGGCGACCTCGCCGATTTCGAACTCAAACTCGAATCCCGCCTCAACGGCGAAGGCGCCATCAACAACGGATTCCAGTTCCGCAGCCGCGTCCTCCCCGACCACGACGTCTGCGGCTACCAAATGGACAATAACCTCCAAACCCCCTGGCTCGCCCGACTCTACGACGAATACGGTCGCCACACCCTCGCCTGGAGAGGCGAACGCGCCGTCTTCAACCCCCAAGGCCAACGCACCGTCTCCAAACTCGACCACGCCGATGCCCCCGCCTGGTTCCGCCTCGAAGACTGGCACGAATACCACCTCGCCTGCGTCGGACCCCGCCTTACCCTCCGCATCGACGGCCGCCTCGCCGCCGAAGTCGAGGACCAAGACCCGCGCCGACGCGAACTCCAAGGCGCCCTCGCCCTGCAATTGCACAGCGGCCCCCCCACCGTCGTCCAGTTCCGCAACCTCCGCCTCAAAATCCTCCAACCCGCGACCTCCCCACCCCAACCACCACCCACCCCCCAGGACGCCCAACGCCAATCCCTCCTCCACCGTGCCCTCGCCTGGTGGCCCCTCGATGCCGGCGGCCACGGCGCCCAACCCCCGCTCCGCCATCACCCCGCCTTCGACCAGTTCGAACTCAACGTCCGCGCCGCCGGCCCCGGCGCCCGCCCCCACGCCAACGTCGTCCTCCTCCACGGCGCCCACTTCGACGCCGGCCCCGACCTCCACCCCGGCCCCGCTGCCCTAACCCTCTACCTCCGCGCCCGCGACCCCCAAGGCGCCTGGAACGCCAGCCTCTTCGCCAAAGGCGGCCGCCACGACCAACTCCACTTCAACCTCTCCGGCGCCGACCTCCCCCACTCCCCAGGACCCGATATCGCTTTCCAAATCCGCACCGAACGCGGCCTCGCCCAAGTCAGCTTCCCCATCTCCCAAGTCAATCCCACCGCCTGGATCGACCTCGTCGCCCGCTACGACGGACAGCATGCCGACCTCTTCGCCAACGGACGCCGCCTCGCCCGCACCCCCTGGACCGGTTCCCTCGCCACGAACCGCGAACCCCTCCTCATCGGCGCCGAAACCGACCTCGGCAAGGTCGTCCGCCCCTTCCACGGCGAACTCGAAGAAGCCGCCCTCTGGAGCATCCCCCTCTCGGACGACGACATCCGCCACCTGAGCCGCGCGCCTTGAGGCCCGTCTCCCTCGCCCAGACTTGCAGCCCCGCCCTTCTCCCGTGTTTCATTGCCCCACTTCGATATGGACGACTCCAACGACCTGATCGCCCAGCGGCGACAAAAGCTCGCGGCCCTCCGCCAGCGAGGCATCGACCCGTTCCGCAATAAGTTCACCCCCACCCTCGGCTGCGGCGAGGCCCGGGCCCAGTTCGTTGCCGGCACCCTCCCCGAAGGCGCCCACGTCGCCCTCGCGGGACGCATCACCGCCCACCGCGATATGGGCAAAAGCCAGTTCATGGACCTCCGCGACGGCTCCGGCCGCTGCCAAATCTACGCCCAAAAACAAACCCTCGGCGACGACCCCTTCGCAGTCTTCAAACACCTCGACCTGGCCGACTTCATCGGAGTCGCCGGCACCATGTTCCGCACCCGCACCGGCGAGCCCAGTGTCAAAATCGAGTCCTTTACCATCCTCACGAAAACCCTCCGCCCACCCCCCGCCAAATGGCACGGACTCGAGGACACCGAAATCCGCTACCGCCAACGCTACCTTGACCTCCTCGCCAACGAGGACGTCGGCCGCGTCTTCCGCCTCCGCAGCCAGATCCTCCACGAAATCCGCGCCTACATGCACGCCCAGGGCTACCTCGAAGTCGAAACCCCCATGATGCAGGCCATCCCCGGCGGCGCCGCCGCCCAACCCTTCATCACCCATCACAACGCCCTCGGCTGCAACTTCTACCTCCGCATCGCCCTCGAACTCTACCTCAAACGCCTCCTCGTCGGCGGCTTCGACCGCGTCTTCGAAATCGGCCGCATCTTCCGCAACGAAGGCCTCTCCCGCCGCCATAACCCCGAGTTCACCATGATCGAGGCCTACCAGGCCTATGGCGACTACGAGTCCATGATGACCCTCATCCAAGGCCTCGTCTGCCACGTCGCCGAACGCGTCCTCCACACCCTCCACATCGAACACCGCAACCCCGCCGGCGATGTCCTCCGCCACATCGACCTCTCCCCACCCTGGCGCCGCGTCCGCTACAAAGACCTCGTCCGCCATGTCGGCGGCCCCGATTGGTTCGACGTCGCCCCCGCCGAACGGCGACGACGCGCCCTCGACGACCTCAAACTCGCCGGCGATATCGCCGACGGCTACGAAGACTTCGAAGTCACCGGAGCCGTCTTCGAGAAACTCGTGGAACCAACCCTCATCCAACCTACCTTCGTCACCCATCTCCCCAAGGAACTCGTCCCCCTGGCCAAACTCTCCCCCGACGACCCCTCCACCGTCGAAGTCTTCGAATGCTGCATCAATGGCCAGGAAATCGCCCCCGCCTACACCGAGCAAAACGACCCCCTCGAACAACGCGAACGCCTCGAACACCAGGCCGGCGGCGAACAACAAAAACTCGACGAAGACTTCCTCACCGCCCTCGAACACGGCATGCCCCCCGCCGGCGGCATGGGCCTCGGCATCGACCGCCTCTGCATGATGCTCCTCGGCCAGGAAAGCATCCGCGACGTCATCCTCTTCCCCCAACTCCGCCCCAAATAACCCCCCGCGCCCCCCCTCCAGCCTCAAAATTAATGGGAGCGGAGCCCCAGCCGTTACCATCCAGCGGCAGCCTCGCTGCCCCCCCTACCGACCCCGCGGCCGCAACTCCGTCCGGCTCTTGACGTGCCCCAGTAACTCCTCCTTCCGATACCACGTCGGCTTCAGTCGGCCCGGACTAAACAACTGCTCGGCCTGATCGCGATAATGCGGCGAGTCCGGCCGGTCGCTCTGCCCAATCGGCGGCTGCGTCCAACTCTGAATCGGCGTCGTCAACGCGATCACCTGCGTCGACGTCTGCCCCCCGCGTCCCCACCGCGTCTTGTCCTCCCGAGGCGCCTCGAATCCTATCGCCCGCAACGTCCCCATCCCCACTTCGTCCTGACTCCCGCCCCCCACCGGCCAGGATCGATCGCCCCGGCCGACCCGAAAGACGTCGCCAAACCGCACGTCCAACCGGCCGTGATCCCGGCGCAACGCCGCCGCCGCCTGCGCCAGCGCCTCCACCAACGCCCGCTGCTCCGCTTCGCTCAGGCTGGCCGGCGTCCCCCGACCACGACCCACCGCCGCCAGGGGGTCGTCCAGCTTCCCTTGCACGGCCTGCGCCACCCGCCCCTGCCCCTGCCGCAAGGCTTGCCGCCAATACCAATACTGCAGCGCCCCAATGGACCCGGCGTCGGCCCGCCCCTCCCAGGTCGTCACTCCCCTCAGCAACCGCTGGTAGTCGGCATCCTCCCCATACCCGCCCCCCACCGCCCCGTGGGCCGCCGTCAGCGCAGTCACCCAACGCTCATACCCGTAACACCCCGTGTCCACCGCGTAAGCCAACGCCTCCTCCAACGTCACCGAACTGTCCCCCGCCAGCAACTGCACCGCCCGCGCCCCACGCATCGACGTCCACCCCCCACGCTCCCCAAACAGGTAAAGCGGCTTGCTTCCCGGCGTCATCGGCGACCCCACCATCATCACGTCCGGAGGAATGTTGCAGTTCTGCATGTAACCCTGCGGCGGATTCAGAACCTGAAAGTGATCCCCCGCCGGATGAATCCCCTCCCACTCCGTCTTCGAGGTCGAACCGTCCAGCGGCCGGAAATAATCGTAACCCCCCGGCCGCACCGGCACCCGCCCCGCCCGCGCGTAGTAAATGTTCCCCTCCGTGTCCGCCGCCATCACGTTCTGCGGCATGATCTGATTCAAATCCAACCCGCGCCGGAACTCCGCCACGTTCCTCGCCCAGTTGAAATAATAGAAAATCTCCACGAACTGCACCTCGTCCGCATACGACAACTTCGCCGCCCACGCCTTGTGGCCCTGCCGCGCCACCACCGGCCCATGATGCGACGCGTGCACCTGCATCCGCCGCGGCTCCGCCTCCCCCAACACCGCAATCTCCACCTCCCGCGTCACTACCTCCCGCCAACCCCCGTCATACCGATACCGCCGCGGCTCCTCCGGATCCAACGTCAACTCGTAAATGTCTGCCGTGTCCGGCCCCCCCGTCGTCATCGCCCACGCCACCCGATCGTTGTGTCCAAGCCCCACATAAAGACACCCCGGCAACGTAAAACCCGAACCGTGCCAGGAACCCGCGTGCACCCGAAACTCCCAAAAACGCTGGGGGCCCCACCACGAAAGATGCGGATCCACCAGCAGAATCGGCGCCCCCACCGCCGACCGCGCCCCTGATACCACCCACTCGTTCGAACTCCGGAAGTCCGCCAACAAGTCCGGCTTCACCCCCGCCCCGCGCAACTCCCCAATCGCCTGCCCCAACGGCCACCCCCACATAAACCACCGCCCAAACGCCACCGCCATGTAAGGATCAACCTCCCTCTGCCCCCACCACCCAGGCACCTCCCCAGGATGCGCCGCCAAATAATCGTTGATCCCCCGCACCACACTCTCGATGTGCGTCCGCACATCCGGCCGAATCCGCTCGTAATGCCGCCGCGCCAACCCGTAGTGATCCCACACCCGCGCCTGCACATCCTCCGGCACGTGCTCCGCCCCAAACGCCCCCGCCATCTCCCCCATCGCCCGCAAATAGTTCTTCAACAACTCCTCCAGACGATCCTCCGCCTGCGCCCAGCCCATCGCGTAGAACGCCTGCTCCGGAGTGTCCGCATACACATGCGGCACCCCAAACGTGTCCCGGTAAACCACGATCTTCCCCGCGTCCCCATCCCCATCCCCACCCAGCCCCTGCCCCCCGGCAAACCCCGGCCAACAAGCCAACGCGACCAACCACCCGCAGCCCGCCATCCGAGGAATCGAGTTCATGCGCCGCCGGTTGTAGTCCACCCACTACCCCAAGTCAAATGCCCCTCACCCGTAACGATACGGCGCCGCCAGACTGAACGCCCCAGGCAAATGCCGCACCTCCACCACCGCATCCCCCTCCAACAACACCTCCACAATGTCAAACCGCACCACCACCGGCGGATGCCGCACCTGCCGCAAATAGTCCATCGCCGCCAGCGACAATAACCGCCGCTTCCGCGCATTCACCGCCCCGGCCGGACGCACCCACGCCCGCCGCGACCGCGCCTTCACCTCCACAAACACCAACCCCTCCCCCTCCCGAAACACCAGGTCAATCTCCCCACGCCGCGACCGGTAGTTCGCCGCCAAACACTTCCACCCCAAACCCTCCAACCACCGCCGCGCCGTCACCTCCCCGATCTCCCCACGCCGTAATGCCACCGGCCGCACCCCACCCCTGAGCCACTCCCGCCAACGCCGCCACCACCTCACACGCCCCCCGGAAATAACTCCCTCTCCACCGGCCGAAACGGCGCAAAACTCCGCCGATGTATCGCACACGGCCCCAACCGCCGAATCGCCGCCACATGCTCCGGCGTCCCATACCCCTTGTGCTCCGCAAACCCATACCCAGGAAACATCGCCCCATACACCACCATCAAACGATCCCGCGCCACCTTCGCCACCACGCTCGCCGCCGCAATCGTGTAGCTCAACGCGTCCCCCTTCACAATGGCGGTCTGCGGCCAGCCCAAGGAAGGCACCGCCCTTCCATCCACCAACACATGCGCAGGCCCCTCCCCCCTGCCCCCAGCCCCGCCCACTCCACCCCGCCCACCACCAACCCTCCCCCTCGCCCCCCAAACCACACAACCCCGCCCCTGTAACACGGAACATACCGACACCACCGACCGCAACACCCCCTCCTCCGATCCCGCCAGCCCAAACCCGAGACCCGCGTCCGGAGCCGCGGCCTTTGCGATCTGTAACTTCGCATTGGGAGCTTCGGCCTTCGGACTTGGCATCCCATCCGTGGGACCTCCCACCTGGCCATCCTCCCCCAAAACCCCCTTCCCCTCCCCTGCCCCCCGGTCCTCCTGCAATCCCTGCAAGGCCCCCCTCATCGCCTCATGCGTCGCCTGCAAAATGTTGATCGCGTCAATCCTCCCCGCCTCCACCAGCCCCCCCCCCCACCCCCCCCCCCGCGCCCCCCCCCCCCCCCCCGGAAAAACCCCCCCCCCCCCCACCCCCCAAATGGGGGGGTCGGGGTTACCC
>CAZVRY010000162.1:0-16018 GCA_964629545.1 uncultured Verrucomicrobiota bacterium
TGCGCATTTCAGGTTCATGGTCCCCATGCGCGTCGGTTCGTTCGACTTGGAAGCTGCCCATGAACCGTCCCCTCACCCCGGCCGGTACCAACCCTTGAAAGCGAAGCGATGGAGGCGGGTTGGGGAGAGGGAGCAAGGGAGAGGGGAAACGCAAACGGTTCAGGGGTTCAATGCGCGATCCCGATCGGGGAATGGTCTCCCCAAGCTGAGGAAACGCTTCGCTAGCAGCGGTTATGAACTCACACGGGGCCACGAAGGCACGAAGAGACCAGGAGGAGCACTCGAGAACTCAGAAATTGGATTCAACCAGGGGGCGGAAGAGGAGTTCATGCACGATGACGTCGGGGGGCGCGTTCACGCATTGCACGATCATGGTGGCGGCGGACTCGGGCCGGAGGTAGTCCGGACGCGGTTGGGCGCGGAAGGTCGTGTTCACCCCGCCCGGATAGACGCCGGTCACCTTCACCCCGAGCAGCCTCGCCTCCTTGATCAGGCACCCGGTGAAACCATGGAGCGCGTGCTTCATGGTGGTGTAGACCGAGAAGTTCTCCGCCCGGCACTGCACCACGCTGCTGATCACGTTCACGATGTGACCGGCCCGGCGTTCGCCCATGTCCTGCAAGGCCTCGCGAGCCAGCAGGATCGGGGCGCGGACATTGACCGCATAGGAGGCATCCAATTCGGCTGCGGTCACTTGAGGGAGCGGGGTTTTGGCCTGGTTGAAGCCCGCGTTGTTGACCAGCACATCGATGGGACCGAGGGCGGCCCGCGCCGAGGCATAGAGGTGCGCTGGGGCGTCCGCCGGGGACAGGTCGAGGGCCAGTCCCGGGCACGACAACTCCCGGGTCAGCGTCTCCAGGGCCGCAGCCTGGCGGCCGGTCACGAAGACGCGGAAGCCGGTCTGGACCAACTGTCGGGCCACTTCCCGGCCGATGCCGCGGGTGGCCCCCGTGATTAAAGCCGTGCGTTGCATGCCTCCAGGGTGGGGCAGGGCATCTTGGCGAACAAGGAGAACCCCGGGCAAAGGGCGGCAGGTCCGCAGTATCCAGCACGCGCCCTCCTCACTGCGCGCGGCACGAAAGAACCTGCAACGCCATCACCTCCCGCCCGGCGCCCTCGGCGCGGCCGAGGCGGACCGGGCCCGGCGGCGGCCGCCAGTCGGCCCCCCCCAAACGCCACGCCCGCACCAGCACCGTCGTCCTGCCCGTCGCGACGTCGTAGGTGGCCAGCGTTTTTTCCTCCTCATCCCGGCTGATCAGCAGCGTGGAGGCATCGGGGGAGACGGCTTCAAGGTTGATCATGCTGCCGGCCCCGGGTCTGACGATTTGGTCGAAGGCGCGGACTCCGGTCCAGCCGTCGAGGTATTTTCGGACGATCATGCCGCCGCGGTCAGGGCGGTGGGCGCCTTCGGCGGTATAGCGCACCCAGAAGAGGGAGTGTCCATCCTCGGCCCAGACCGGTCTGCGGTCGGTGGTGTTATCGTTGGCATCGGCGAAATAGAGCATGGGATTGGAGCCGTCAGGTTGGGCCAGGTAGATGTCGGCGGTGGGGGCCCACGAGGGAGCCTGGGCACAGAAGGCCAGCAAATGGGCGGCGGGGGAGAACGCCGGATGATCGGCCGTGTTGGCGTCCCCCGGGAGGTGGCCGGTGATGACGGCCTCGTAGCCGCTGCCGTCGAGGTGGATGCGGTAGATATCGGTCCAGCCGATGCCGCCCCACACGAAGTAGAGGGTGTCGTCGTCCAACCAGACCGGTGCGCAGGCCGGGTGGGGGGTGGGGATGGCACGCTTGCCACTGCCGTCGAGGTTGGCAACCCAGATTTGATGGGATGGCCCGGAGGAGACGGTGAAGGCGATGCGCTGGCCGTCGGGAGACACCTTGGGGCTGCTCGCCTCGAGGGCGAGATCCTCGGTGAGGTTCCTGGCCGCGGTGTCGCCTTCGCGCAGGAGAAAGAGGTCGAGCGATTGGTCCGGGTCGAAGCTGGAGGCATAGACCAGGTCCGGTCCCGAGTTGGGGCTGGCGAGTGCGGGCGGAGACGCCGGCAGGCGAGCGTGCGGTTGGCTGGGCGGAGTTCCTTGGTACCCCCGGCCGATGCCGACCGGGGAGCCGGGCAGGGAAGATTGCATCCAGGCTGCCAGCGCCACCACGGAGGCGAGGGCCGTGACAAGCGAGGGCAAGCGGAACCGTGGGGGACGGGAGGATCGAGCACCGTTCCGAGGGGCGAGGGCGAGCGCCTCGCGGCCGGGGGGTGGGGTCGTGGGGGACCCAGGCTGCGTGGCGGGCGGGCATGGCTCAGAGCTCCCCAGGTCGCGCAGCACCTCGGCCATGGATCCGTAGCGGCCGCTCAGCGTGCGTGCCATTGCCCGCTCGGCAATGTGCACCAGGCCAGGCGGAGCCTGCGCCGCGAGGGAGCGAATGGCGGGCGGGGGTCCGGCGAGGATCTGCTGGCGGATTTGCTCCTTCGTCCCGCCCGCGAAGGGCGGACGGCCGGTGAGGAGTTCGTAGAGCAGGGCGCCGAAGGAGTAGATGTCGCCGCGCATGTCCTCGACTTCGCCGGCGGCGGATCCGGGCGACAGGTAGGCGATCGTGCCCTCGGGGGCGCTGCTTTGAAAGTCCACCAGGGTTTCGTTGAAGACGGTGCGGGCGAGGCCGAAGTCAGTCAGGAAAGCGCGACCCTGGGCGTCGAGCAGGACGTTGGAGGGTTTGACGTCGCGGTGGAGGATGCCGTGCCGATGGGCGTGGTGGAGGGCGGTGGCGATCTCGCGGGCGATGCGCGCCCCTGCCTGAGGCGGCAGGGATTCACCGGGGCGGAGGAGGTCGCCGAGGTTGCCGCCCGCCATGAAAGGCATGACGAAGTAGGGTCGTTCGGGGGCTGGGGACACCGCCAGCACCGGGAGGATGTGGGGATGGGAGAGCCGCTGGAGATGGCGCACTTCGCGCAGGAAGTAAGCCCGGGCGCGGGGGTCCCCGGCCAATTCCGGCTTCAGGACTTTAATGGCGACGTCCCGGGCGGGAACCGCAATCGGTTCCGAGTGCGAGCCGCGCGTGCGGGAGGCGTCTCGGGCCAAGAACACCCAGCCCATCCCGCCGGCGCCCAGGAGGCGGAGGATCTCGAAATGGTCGAGGCGGCCCAGCAACCCTGGGCGCGGGGGCGGTCCGAGCACCGCCGAAAGCAGGAGTTGGTGGACGGTGCCGGAGAAGCTGGAGTGCTGACGGGGGGGACCAGAGGGGCATGAGGGTGAGGGCGCCATGGCCGGGTGTCCTTTGCCTGGATACGATTAGATGTTCCTGTCGACGCAGGTTTTGAGCAACAAGAAACTGCATGCCACCCATGCCTCGCCCCAGGCGACCGTCCTGTTGCTCCGGGGCGAGGGGGCTTGGCTCCGGGGCGTGCTCATGCGGATTCGGAGTAGCAGCGGCGTGCTTGAGCAAGCGTCTCCCGGGTGAGACGGTCCAGCCAGGGCAGGGTCAGCGCCCAGTCGATCCCGCGGGCCACTTCCGCATCAGGCAATCGAGTGATGCGTTCGCCACAACGAGATCGGGCGAGGGCAATCGCCAGATAGTAAATGACTTCGGCGACCGCGCGCGGAATGTCGGGACGGTCATGATGCAAGTGGGCCTGAGCGAAATCTTTGCTGGCCCGGAGGGGAGCGAGAGGCGGACAGGGAAGGGAGCAGAGTTCGGCCAGGGTAGGGGTCCCAGATTGGCGTGGAGGGGCCGGGACATGGTCTGCGGGGGCTGGAGTGACGGCCTGGGTTTCGATGGGCGCCGCGAGTTGGTGACGCAAGACCGCAGCCATTTCCGCTTCCTGCCAGGCAAGGACGTTTTCGGGGTCGAGCTCGAACAGCCGGGCCAGCCGGGCTGGGGGGCTGCGAAAGACGTCTGGATCGCGATGGGACATTTCGTGCCCGGATTCCGGCGGCCGGAGGTTCAAGTCAGGTTCATCGCTGTGCGCTTGGTTGGGCAGGGTTCGCCGAGCCCGCCGCGGGCTGCCTCGATGCCCCCGGCATCGCCCCGGCCGCCCCCCGGCTCCAGCCACCACGTGCTGCCCCATCCTCGGCGTCCGCTGCCCTCGCCGCAATATACGCAGTCTCTCGCGAGTTCCTGCGTCGCTTCCCGATCGACCTGGCGGTCCGGATTAGCTCCGGGCGAGGACGGCCTTGAGTTCGCGAAGCTCGGCTTCGATTTCGCTGTCGTCCACGGCGTACTCGGCGACGGCCGCGCGGAGGTGGCGCAGGAACATGCGCTTGCCGGTGGTGAGCAGGTTCGAGGCTTGGGCGGGGGAATCGAGCCCGTAGCGCGCCACCAATTCATCATAGGGCAGCATGGGCTCGCCGTGCAGGATCTCCCGTAATAAGCGGGCTTCGAAGATGCCCCAGATGACGGGGCGGTCGTCTTGCTCGCACTCGAGGCGCATGCGCCGGAGCGCGTCCGCGACCAGGGTTTGCGCCCAGGCCACGTCGAAAGCCGGACCGGGCGTCCGGGGAGCGAGGCCCTGGTCGTCGAGGTCGTGGAGCGGGAGGTGGGGCGCTGCGGGACAGCGTTTGCGAGCGGTTTGGCGGCGCAATTCGCTGATGACGTATCGGTCGAGCGAATTGAGCAGGAAGGTCCGGAACCGCCCTCGCTGCGGGTCGGCCCTTGCCAGGAGGTCTCGTTCCAGGATCTTGTCCGCCACGAACCCTTGCAGCCAATCCCCAGCGTCCGGTTCCGGGAACCCGAACTTGCCCGTCAAGTGCGCCATCAGGGCCCGCTGGTAGCGCTGGAGCAAGGCGCCGAGGACTTCCAGCTTGCCCTCCGGGCCGTCCCGGGCCGCCCGCACCACGGCGGACCAATGGGTGCTCGGCATCCTGGAAGCTGGCTCGGTCATGGGGGTGAGAACGTCTTTCCCAAGGCCCGGATCTATACGCAAGCCAGCCCGGCGGAGCAATCCGTTTCTCTCCGTTTCTCTCCGAGGCAGGGCGGAGCAGTGCATCCCGAGGTTGGCGGTGGCTGGGTCGGAGCGCCGCCATCCTGGCGGCCAGTCCCTCGAGCCGGCAAGGAGGTCGGCGGCCCAGCAGCCCGGAGGCCTGCCGACCGGGTGCCGTCGACGTGCTCCTGGCCGCCAACTCGGGGAGGCATGGAGGACGGGGTTGCCCCGCGCGATCGCCCCGCCGCCACTTTTCGAGGCTTGGGCGGCGCAGGATCAGGAGGCAAATTGCGTAAAGCAGGGCAGCCGAACCTCAGGATGCGGCCCAGCGAGGAGCTGGAGATCGGCCGCCAACTCTCCTGAGGGGACGGTCAGGTTCCATCATTCAACCCGAAGAACCCCAAGGATAATTATGCACAAACACCCGACCCTTCGCATCGCCGCCGGTTGCCTGGCCTGCTTGGCCCTCAGTTCCATCGCCCAGGCCGCCCTCATCGCCCACTGGACCTTCGACAGCCCCGAGAACCCCGGACAGGACGCCAGCGGCAACGGCCACCACCTGGAACTGCGCGGGGCGGTGCGGACCAACTTGGCCAAGCGGGGGGCAGGCGCCCTGGACACCCACAACGGCTACGCAGTGGCTGCCAACACCCCTGAACTCCGCCTCCCTGGCAGTTTCACCATCGCCTCCTGGACGCGGAGCGAGAACCCCGGAGGCAACTGGATGGCGAGCGTAGTCTGCATGAACTACGCCTTTGTCAATGATGGCTGGGATTACTGGGTCAACCCACACTCGGTCGAATACCAGGGATTCGATGTCGGCTTCATGGATCGGGCCGCCGGGCGAACAGACATCTTCGTCCGCTCTCCCGTGTGGGGCACTTCTCTCAATGCGGTCCCCGCCACCGCCGCCCCCGATGTTTGGACCCACACCGCGCTAACCTACGACGCCGTGTCCAACATCGGCACCTTCTACGTGAACGGCGTGCCGGTGCGGTCGGGGACGTGGGACGCCCCGACCCGGAACAGCACGGCCGTGCTGACCGTGGGCACCGACCACCTGCAATCCAACGGAACGATGCACATCAACGGGAGGGATTACCTATACGGAACGATCGATGATCTCCGGATCTACAGCCATGCCTTGAGCGCCAGCCAGGTGGCTGGCCTGATCCCGGAGGTGCCGGAAGGTGTGACCCTCCGCATCAGCACCAGCCAGGTGAGGATCGAGATGCTCTCGCTGACCGTTGGCACTAGCTACCAGCTTGAGACTTCCTTGGATGCGGTCGCTTGGACCGCGGTGGGGGATCCGTTCGTCGCCGTCGAGACCTCGCGGTCTCAGGTGATCGAAGTGACCGCCACCACGCAGTTGTTCCGGGTGAGGCTGCTATAACCGTTGCTGGAGTCCTTGATGTCCAAGCCCTCTTGCGGTTGAGTCAAGTTTCGCGCGGCCGTTCCAGGATCGAGGATTTTACAGAGCGAGGCCTGGGAAGGAGGGTTCGGGGGTGAAGGCGCGGCGCGTTGGATTGGGGCTGGATCGGGTCTGAGGCCGCGCCTTGCTGGGCGGTCGGGAGGGAAACGGCTGCGCCGCAACCCGCGTTAGGGGTTCGGGGTGCACCCGGTGACCGGTTCAGGTGCGGATTCACCATAACCTGATGAAGGGGCCGCCCTCGCATTACGACCCGCTACTCGCCGATGATTTTAACCAGCACCCGCTTGCGACGATCGCCGTCGAACTCGCCGTAGAAGATTTGCTCCCAGGGGCCGAAGTCGAGGCGTCCCTGGGTGATGGCCACGACCACTTCGCGGCCCATGATTTGGCGTTTGAGGTGGGCGTCGGCGTTGTCCTCGCCGGTGCGGTTGTGCCGGTAGCGCGAGGTGGGTGCGTGAGGGGCCAGTTGCTCGAGCCACACGTCGTAGTCATGCAGGAGACCGTCCTCGGCGTCGTTGATGAAGACGGAGGCGGTGATGTGCATGGCATTGACAAGACAAAGACCCTCGGCCACCCCGCTCTTTTTCACCAGGTCGGCCACCGTGCCGGTGATGTTTAGGAAGCCGCGACGGCCTGGAATTTCAAACCAAAGATGTTCCGTAAGCGATCTCATGGAAAACGATGGTAACCCCAGTCACGCGACTCTCAAAGCCCACAGGAAGGGGAAGGTGACAGGTTCGCGGTCTGATCACTCGGAAAGCTGCCGACGGGCGCGTGGTGGCCGTCCTCGAAGCCATGAGTCGCGACCCGGAGTCGATGGCTTACGATGGGGAGGTGGAAGCCTTCGCCGTAGCCCCAGGTCCAGATCAACGCTGGCCGGCATCGATCAGAGCCCGTGGCCGGCAAGCCAGAAGCCAAAAGCGCCCCCGCCAAAACCGGAAGCTATTCTTGCCCAGACCCTAAGGCAGTTCGCGGATGCGGAGGTTGCGGAACTCGATCGGGGACCCTTCGGACTCGAGGCAGAGGTAGCCGAAAGCGGGTTTGCAGGCGGTGCCGCCGGAGACCTCCTCGCCGTTGACCCAGAGGCGGACCTCGCCGTTGATGGCCCGGACGTAATAGTGGTTCCACTGGTTGACCCCTTTGCTCAGGTTCTTGCGAGGGAAGCTGCGTTTGCCCCCGGGAGCGACCGGTGGGAAGGGTTTCATGTCGGCCTGTCCGGTGGGGAACACATCGCCGTGCGAGGTGAACCAATCGGCCTTCTTGCCCGAGTCGCGCTCGTATTGCTCGGTGTAACCGTGATCGAGGATCTGGACCTCGATGCCCTCGGGGAGGCGGCCCTGGCCGGCTTCGAGCTGTTTGATGGAACGGTCCGTGGCCCAGAAGAAGACGCCGGAGTTGCCCCCCGAGCGGAGATGCCGCCACTCGACGACGAGTTCGAGGTTGGTCACGGTCGTCTTCGAGCGGAGGACGCCGATGGGTTGGCCGGTGCATTGGATCATGCCGTCTTTCCAGGTCCAGGTGTTGGAGGCACAATTCACATTCGTGAAGTCCTGCTCGCCCAGGGCGCGCCAGCCGGGGCCGGTGCCATCGATGAAGGCCCGGGGCGCGGTGTCCTGGGCCTGGACGGTGGCAACGGTGACCAGCAATGTCCAGGCGAGGTTGCGGAGACGGGCGTGGGAGCGGGCGAGGTGTCGCATGGGGTTGATCATGCTTGGATCATGGGGCGGAGGGTTACGGGTCGCCAGCCCGAAATGGAACCAGCCGTGATGTCGCACGCCCTTGGCGCTCGCGTCAGATGCGCAGGAAGATCTTCTTGCGGTACATGGCGTAGAGCATGAGCCAGAGGACGAGGAGGGTGGCGAGGCCGAGCAGGAAGGGTTCGTAGGGGGCGCCGAGCGTGGTGAAGGTGGCGGCCCCGAGGTGGCGGGCAAGGGCAGCACGGATGAAGTCGACGAAGAGCCACTCGCTGACGTAAGCCATAATCGAGTTCATGCCCACGACGACGAGCGGGAAGGCCCAGCGTCGCCAGCCTTGGAGGTCGAGGGCCCAGTAAAAGGCAGCGAGGAAGAGGAAGCACCAGCCTCCACTGAAGAGGGTCCAACTGGGGGTCCAGATGCGCTTGACCACGGGGCAGATCCCGAGGGCATCGAGCAGCCACCCGGCGGCGAGCCCGGCGGCACCGGCCAGGGCCAGCCAGCGAACCTTCGCGAGAGGCAGCCGGTCGCTGCGCAGGACGCCGCCCGCCAGGAGACCCAGGATCATGGTGCCGAGCGTGGGGATGAAGCTGAGCGTGGAGTAGCCGCCACCGTTGTGGGTGAAGGGTTGCTCGCGGGCGAAGAGGTTGAGGAACCAGGTGTCGAAGGCCCAGGCGGGATTGGTGTTCTTGTTCCAGTGAGCCGCGAAACCAGCGAGGTTCTCGCTCCAGTCGGCGGTCACCCCGGCGCTCTTCCAATCGAAGTCAGGGCCCGGCAGCGGATAGAGCGCGAAGGCGAGCCAGTAGCCGGTCAGGAGCACCGCGAGGGCGGTCCACTGCCATCGGACCGCCTGGCGGCCAAGCAGGAAAAGAAACCCATAGCCGAGACCGATCTGGGTGAGGGTGTCCTCGAACGTCCAGCGGGTCATAGGATGGCCGAGGGATCGGAGGAAGACGCCCAGCAGCACCAAGACGAGGGCGCGGGCGAAGGCGTGGAGGGTCATGCGCAGGGCGGATTGGCCTTCGGTGGCGCGGCGGGCGAGGGAGAAGGGGAGGGCGACGCCGACCAGGAAGCTGAACGAGGGTTGAATCAGGTCATGGAGCGAGCAGCCGACCCATTCAACGTGGGATTGATGCCAGCACAGAAGTTTCCAAAAGCCGCTGTCCGGCAGCGCGCGGGAGACCCGGCAAAAGCGCAAGACCTCGCCGAGCATGAGGAGCATGACCAAGCCGCGGTAAGCGTCGATGGACGTCAGACGGGCGGGCGAGGAGGGGACGGGGGGTGTGGCGATCGGAGCTTCCATGAGAGCTTGGCCATGCGGGCAGGTCCGAGGCCGGCGCTTGGGGTTGGCGAATGGACAGGGCGCGAACGGCTCGGCGGAGGAGCCAGGGTGGGGGATCGAGCGCCGTGCGGGTCAGTCCGCTTGGGCCTTGTCGGGGACGAAGTAGAGTTGGAAAAAGGCGTTGGTGGGTAGGATCGTGAGGATGGCCTCCGGGGTGGTCTGGGCGTTGCCGAACATGCGGAAGAGGACCTCGTCATAGCCCTGGCGGTTGGGGTGGAAGCTGAACGTGCCGCCTTCGCTGAGGGACTCGGTGGCGACGATCCGGCCCGAGGTCCGTTCGATCAGGATGGCAACCCCGTCCCTGCGGGCTTCGTACTCGACCATGAGTCCTCCCCCCACCAGTTGGGCGCCGCGGGGCAGGGGAGGGGTGGCGCAGCCGGCAAGGAGGACGGCGACGCTTAGCCAACCGAGGTGTCGAATGTGCATAGGGGTACCTGCTGGAGCCGGACTTGGATTGGATCTCTCGGGGGTCATGAGTTCATTCGAGGCTAGCGATGGATCGCGGGGGTGTCAAACGGGGTCAGAACCGGAAGGAGAGGCCGGCGAACGGGTTGAAATCGGGCGCCGACGTGGTGACCCCGAAGTTGCAGCCCAGATCAAGCTGGGTGTGATCGTTGATCCCGCAGGTCCAGCCGACATCGACCTGTCCTTGCCAGGCGAAGGAGTGGGGGCGGGTCACGGTAAAGAACTCGACGTACATGCCAAGCCGGGCGGTCAGATCGCGGCCGAGGGTGATGGAATTGACGAATTCGGCCTGGTATCCGCGCGGTTCATCCCAGACGAGATCGAACTCGGTCATGAGCCCCAGGTTCCAGCCGCGAGCGAGCTGGAGGCTGAACGGGACGATGATCCCTCCCTCGGTTCGGCCATGGCGGAGCGCCGAGGCCGGGAGGGGCCACTTCACCCATGGCATGAGCGCGAGGGCGGTCGCGCCGTCGTCGTTACCCCAGAGGTTGATCTTGAGCCGCGTCTCAAGGTCGCCGAAGCCCGAGGTCTCCTCGACGGCCGCCGCCGGGAGGTCTTCGGTGCGCGCGGGATATACGGGGCGAGGACGAGTTGGAGATCGGTGTTGTGGAGGAGACCGACCTTGAGGTTGAGCGGGGCGAGCGCGACGACTTCTGTGCGCCGGTCGCCGCCCTCGGACGGGCTGCGGTCGAAGGTGGCATTGACGAGGTCCATTTCGACTTGGAAGTGGCCGGCGTCCACGGTTTGGGGGGATTCGGTTTGGTCGGGGCGGTCGGTGCCCAGGGTGCGCAGGAGGGGGCGGGGGACGGGTTGGAGGAGGTGGTAGGTTGGGCGGTTGAGGGGAGGAGTTGGGGTGGGGGTGGGCGGGGCTGGGTGGGGCTGGGCGGCGGTGCAGGCGAGGAGGGTGGCGGAGGCGCAGCCGAGCCGGGCGATGGGGAGGATCCATGTTGTAGTCGTAGCAATAATATCTTTCGTACCATTCATACCGTAGCAATGGCTACATCATGAAACGCTCGACTGTCAATGGGCATTGTGGTTCCGTTCCGGCATGCGAGCGAGCACGGCGAGCAGCCGGGACCGGGCGGTCACGGCGGCGGCGCGGCCTGGCGCGACCCGCCAGGCCGAGATCCACTCTGCCACCCGCCACCAGCACGCCCACGAAACCGCCCAGGATTACGTGGAAGCCATCGCCGACCTCATCGCCGAAACGGGCGAGGCGCGCCTCGTCGATCTGGCGCGGCGGTTGGGGGTCAGCCATGTCACCGCCAACCGCACGCTGGCCCGACTGCAGAAGGCCGGTCACGTGACGTCGCGGCCTTACCGGGCGATCTTTCTAACCGGGCAAGGCCAGGCGTTGGCTGCGGAATGCAAGCGCCGCCACGAGACGGTGGTGGCGTTCCTGCGTTCCCTCGGCATTCCGCAGTCGGTGGCGGAGCGCGACGCCGAGGGCATTGAGCACCATGTGAGCCCGGAGACGCTGGCGGCTTTCGAGCGCCGGCTGCAGCGACCCTGACGCAGCGCCGTTCGAAACGGGGCGCCTCTCCCACCCCTTCTCTCCCTGCGTCTCGGCTGCCTTCTGCCGTAGAAGGCGCATGGAGAGGGTGGCCAGAGGCCAGGGGAGGGGTCGTCCGAGTTTCACAATGAGAACGGCTGTGTTCCGTGGCTCCACGCTCGACAGCCATTCGCCCCGCAGCGTAAAAGATGCCCATCGTTCCGCGCCCAACCTTGGACCTTTGCTTATGGAACTTCCTTTGCTCGGCACCCTTCCAGACAGCGGCCTTCGCCTTCCACGCCCCATGAACCTGTCGCCGGTCATCGTTGGTGGGGCGAGGCGCCTGACGAGCCGCGATGTCGGGCGCCCCGGGCGGCTCGCGCGCACGCTTCCCCCCGACTGCCCGGTTTCATGGGTTTCAGGCGGGTTCGCTCGAACGTCCAATCTCCCTGGGAGTTCCTGGGTGGCCTCGAACAATCCTGCCCCCGTTCACGACCCCGCCCGGCGGAGCCGGTGTGGTGTGCGCAGGTCTGCGCTCCAAGCCAGCGCCGCCCTTGTCCTCGTGTGCGGGCTCTCCGCGGGTTCTCCTCCGCGCGGCCCGGATCCCGCCCAGCCCCCGCCGCCGCCCGTGGGATCTCTGGGCTACCCCTCGCGCGCCCCGGACCTCGATGTCCTTCCCGGCTTCCGACAGCCGCCCCCTGGTTATGGCCAAGTCCCGTTCTGGTGGTGGACCGGCGACCCGCTCGATAAGGACCGGTTGCTCTGGCAGATCGACCAACTCCACGCCAAGGGCGTCGCCGGCGTGCAGGTGAACTATGCCCACGAGGACAGTGCTGGCTGGCCCACTTACCCAGCTCAACCGGAGCTCTTCTCGGATGCTTGGTGGGACGTCTGGAGATTCGTGGCCGGCGAATGCGGGCAGCGTCAGATGGGGATTGGCCTGAGCGGCTACACCCTCGACTGGCCCAACCAACGCAGTTATGTCAGCCGGACCATTTATTCCGAACCAGCGCTGGTCGGCCGCGAGCTTCAAGTGGTCGCCAAGGCCACGGTTGGCCCCGGCCAGACCCTCCGCCTCGATGTGCCGGCCCCCACGATTGGGGTTTGGGCCTACCCAGCGTCCCAGGCCGCCCCCGCCCTCCACAGCCGTGATCTTGCTCCCTGCATTCAGAACCAGCGCCTGGAATGGACCCCATCCGATGGCCCGTGGGAAATCTGGGTCTTTGGCAGCGTCCCCAAACCCGGCGCCCTCAACCCGCTCCATCCCCAGGCGGGTCAGCGTGTGATCGAGAAGTTCTTCCAACCCTTTCAGGATCACGCCCCCGACCGCTCCGCGCGGGGGCTGAACTACTTCTTCCATGACGAGCTCCAATTCGGCGTGGGCGACCACGTCTGGACGGACGATTTCGCCGAGCAATTTCTGGCTCGGAAAGGCTACAACGTCTTCGACGCCCTGCCGGCACTCTTCGCTGACGTGGGCCCCCGCACGCCCAAGGCCCGGCTCGATTACCTGGACGTCCGCATGCAACTCATCCAGGAGCGTTATTTCATCCCCATCTTCCAGTGGCACTGGTCTCGCGGACTCATCTATGGTTGTGACCAAGGCAGCCGGGGCCTCGATCCCATGGAGTTTGGCGACTACTTCAGCGCGGTTCGTTGGTATACGGCCCCTGGGCACGACACTCCAGGGGGCCGGGCCGATCTCATCAAAGGCAAGGTCTCCAGTTCGATCGCCCAACTCTACCGGCGGCCGCGCGTCTGGCTCGAGGGTTATCACAGTCTTGGCTGGGGGGCCACGCCTGCCCGGCTGATGCAAGCCACCTGCGAGAACTACCTGTACGGCTGCAATCTCCTCAACCTCCACGGCCTCTATTACACGACGCACGGCGGTTTCTGGGAATGGGCTCCTCCGTGCTACCACTTCCGCATGCCCTATTGGGAGCACATGGGGACCTTCCTCAAGTACTTTGAACGCCTGTCCTACCTCATGAGCCAGGGCACCCACCACTGCGATCTGGCGATCCTCTACCCCGTTACCCAAGGCCAAGCCGGCCTGGATGGCGCCCGCTCCACCACCGCCGCGTTCCAGCTCGCCACCCGCCTGTTCCAGAACGGTCGCGATTTCGTCTTCATCGATGACGAATCGATCGCCCGCGCCACCTTCGCCCACGGGCGACTCCACGTCGCCGATGCCTCCTATCGCGTTCTGCTCCTCCCCAACCCTCGGGCCGTGCGGTGGTCCACCCTCCTGCAGGCCCAAGCGTTCCGGCGCGCGGGCGGCATGGTCGTCGCCCTCGATGCCCTGCCCGAAGCCAGCGACCGCGCCGGCCGCGAGGACCCCGAACTCGATCAGACCGTCCGCGACCTCTTTGGCGCCACGGCGGCCGAGGTTGGGCGGGGCGCCCGGCCTGGGCCGCAACCTCATCCCTCAGGCGGACTCGGAGCCGCCCTTCTGGCTGGGGAAGGCAATTGGGCCGCTCTCACCGCGATTCTCCACCGGCTCCCCCTCGACGTCCAATCCACAACGACGATCCAGGCCGTTCACCGCAAGATTGGCCCCCGGGACGTTTACCTGCTTCTCGGCGCTCCCGCTGGAGCCGAATGCACGTTCCAAGCCCGCGGACGTGCCGAATGGTGGGACCCTTGGACCGGCTCTGTCCACCCCATCCACACCGCCCAGCCCACCGCCAGCGGCACTCGCCTTCAGCTCCCCCTTGGTCCCGACCAGGCCCAACTCATCGTGTTCTCCCCAACCCCCTCCGATCTCGCCGTGACACGCTCCGACCTCGCCGAGATCCGCGACCTCCAAGTCCAGGACGGCGTTCCCCACCTCGCCGGCTACGCCCGCACCCAAGGCCCCGTTTCCGCCACCGTCACCCACCGGGAAAGGACCTGCCACCTCCAAGGCGAGGCTCTTCCCAGCACGACCCTCACCCTCGACGGCCCCTGGGAATTCCAACTTCAACCTACCCTGGACAACCGCTGGGGCGACTTCCGCCTTCCCATCACCCAGCCCATGATTGGCCCCGAGGCTCGCACCTTCCGCTACGCCGACGAATCCCTCGCCCATCCAGGTTGGGAGAAGGCGGGCGCCGACGACACCGCCTGGCCCGAGGTTACCCACGGCTTCGGGCCACAATTCTGGATCCTCGGGCCCCTGCCTGCCGACTCCGACCCCACTGCTCTCGACCGCCTCCTTGCTGACCAAACCCAGATCGATCCGAAGACGGCGGTCCCCGTTGGGGATCGAAGCTGCGTGTGGTCTCCGTATGCGTTTTCCTGGCGCTGGGGCAAAGAGGGCGATCCGGGCCACCAGGGCTACCATGGCCTCAAGGGGAACGTCACCAACGCCTTCCTCTGCCTCGGCCAACCCCGGGACGGCCTGAATGAGACACTTTACGGTCCGGACCCTGGCGGCACCCGCTACTACCTTTGGACCACCATCCGCACGGACCAACCCACCCGTGCCGCTCTCGAGTTGGGGGGACTCCAGCCTGCGGCCATCTTCCTCAACGGCCGTCCCGTTCCCCAACCCCTTCAGCCTCTGGAACTCGCCGCCGGCCCGAACCCCGTCCTCCTGCGCTACGAAACCCCGGGGCGCGGTTTTGTCGTGGCCCGCCGCCTGCCCGGCTCGTTACCCAGCGCTCGCACTCCCTTGGCGATGCCCTGGCACGATGACCCCTCCGTGCTCCGGTTCGATCCCCAGCCCGCCAACCCCGCCCCGGCCGGATGGTATCGCTTCACCGCCCCGCCGGGCCTCCGCGGCTTCACGATCATCGCCCAAGGCCAGCCGACTGCTTGGGTCGACGGATTCCCCGGCCAAGTCCGTTCGGTCGATGCGCCCTCGCGTCCGGATGGAGCGTCGACGTTTCGCGTCGATGTTGCGAACCCGCCCTCGGGCCCTGCCAAAGTGGCGGTGCGCATCGAACAGCGCCCCGGGTTCTACGGTGGCGCCGCCCTCCCCGAGCCGATCACCCTCGATTGCGGGCCCGGGGCCTTCCCAGCCGGCGATTGGTCACAAGGCACTGCCCTTGAATCTTACTCTGGGGGCGCCTGGTATCGACGCGACCTGCACCTCGACCTGCTCCCGCCGGACAGCCGGGTTCTTTTGGATCTTGGCGACGTCGTGGCTACCGCCGAGGTTCGGATCAACGGCCGGGCGGCGGGTGTTCGGGTGGCTCCGCCATGGACTGTCGACCTTGGTCCACACGTCCGAGCTGGTTCAAACCGGCTCGAAGTCCTGGTTTACAACACCCTGGCCAATCACTACCTCACCATCCCGACCCGATATCGAGGGTCCCTCCGCTCCGGACTCCTCGGTCCGGTCCGCCTCAGTATCCAGCCGCTCACGATCCTCCGCTCCACCGCCTCCTCGCCTTGAGCGGTTGGCGAGCGCGCTGCTCGGGCGAGTGCTTCCCGCCCCTCGCCTAAGCCCGGGACGTCTGACAGGGTGACAGGTTCACCGTTCAACACCACCATTGCGCATGGAGCCCCTGAACCGTTCACATTTCCCCTCTCCCTTTCTCCCTCCCCCCAACCTGAGTCATCGCTGCGCTGGAAACGGTTGGGGGGAGGGACGGGGTGAGGGGACGGTCCATGGGTCCCGAAAAGGTGACAGGTTCACTCCCTGGCGCACTCCAAGAGCTTCGCCTCAACCCGGCGGTGGGCGCGGTCGCGCCAGCGTCGT
>CAZVRY010000163.1:0-15995 GCA_964629545.1 uncultured Verrucomicrobiota bacterium
GGCCCGGTGGCGCTCCCGCCAAAATCGGAAGTTATTTTTGCACAGACCCTAAGGGACTTTCTCGACCTCGATGCGTTTGGGTTCGCTGACGCCGATCCAGAGTTCGGAGGCGCCGTGGTAGAGTTCCATGGGGGTTTTGATGGGGGCCATGCGGGCGGCTTCGCGCTGGCGTTTGAGTTCTTCGAGGGAGAGGATGTCGAGGGCGACGGGGTCGGTGCTGAAGCGCAGTTGATTGAGCGGAACCGAGTAGTGGAGGAGCATGGTTTCCTCGCCCTGGTACTGGCAGACGAGGGCGTCGACGATATTAAGGGCCACGCGGTCGCCGAGCACGGGCAGGGCGTAGATCTCGGGAACCGCCCGCGCCAGCAGGTCCGCTTGGCCTTCGAACCGAAGGGTATTGTCCACGCTGTCCAGGGCGAGGCCGTAGAGGTTGCCGGACACTCCGGCGACGTTGTGGTTCAACAGGGGGGTGATTTGGATGAGGCGGGTCATCTGGCGGGAGACGAGGGTGGAGACGAAGGACCTCCGCCCTACTCCCTGGCCCTGCCGGCCGAATTCGAAATCGCCCCAAACCAATCGGCCCAGCAACGGGAAGTCGTAGGATTGATCGGGGTCCCATCCGGATTCGGTGCTGGCGCCCACCCGCACGCCCCAGCGTTCCGCGAGGGCCACGAAGCCGGCCTGCCGGAGGTTCGCCATGCGCCGGTCCCAGATGATCAGGTTGGTGGGGGGGAGTCCGGCGGCGAGGAGGTCCTCGATGACCGCCGCCACGACGGCCGGCCGGGTGCCGCTGAGGGGGCCGGGGGCGGAGACGACCCGAATGCCGACGACATCCTGAGTGGAGATGAGGCTGCGCCAGGCGGTGGTCAGGTCGGTTTGGCCGGTCAGAGTGCGCAACCCGAGGCGGACCATGGAGCGGACGGTTTCGTCATGGGCCTTGAAGGCGGTGGTGGCGGCGGGGTCGTGGACGATGACCACCCGGGCGCGGGTGGGAGGTTCCGCCGGGGTCGCCTTCGCCTCGGCGGCGGTGGCCGAGGTCGCCGTCCCGGCCACCGCCAGGAGCCATCCGGTCATGACGCATCGCAACATCGGGTTGACTCTACATCATGCGGGCGCCCTGGTCAGGAGCGAAAGGAGAGGCGGGGCCGCGCGGGTGCGTTTCTTGACTCGACCGGCGGCGAATGTTACACGGAGGTCAATGCTAACCACCCTCAAGCGGGTCGCGGGCGCGTTCCTGCCCCTGCTGGCCGTGGTGCTGTTGGTCTGGGGAACCGGTTGCAGGCCCGAGGGCGCGCGGGCCTTGGAGCAGGGCGAACGGCTTCGCCAGCAGGGTAGGCCGGCGGAGGCCATCGCGCTCCTGAGCCAGGCGGCCACCCTCCTGCGGACCAACGCCCAGGCGTGGAACCGGCTTGGTCTTGCCTGTCACGCCGCGGGCCAGTCCACCAACGCGTTCAAGGCCTATCGTCAGGCCCTGTCCCTGGCCCGGGAGCGCGATCTGGCCACGCTGGCTGAGGTTCGTTTCAATCTGGGCTGCCTCTACCTTGAGCAAGGCGACCTCCGGGCGGCCGAAGCCGAGCTGGCGGCTTTCACGCTGCTTCAGCCCAAGGTTCCCGACGGCTGGGTTCGGCTGGCCTCGGTCCAACTCCGATCCCGTCAGTTGGACGCGGCCGAACGTTCCTACGCGCAGGCCCTCTCCCTGGACCGCCGGAGCGTCGAAGCCTTGAACGGAGTTGGCGTGCTCCTGATGCAGAAGCGGCGTCCGCGCGATGCCTATGCCTATTTCGTGGCCGCCCTGCAGGTGCGTCCGCAGGATCCTACAGCCCTCCTGAACCTCGCGATCGTCGCCCATCAACACCTTAACCTCCGTCCCTTCGCCCTTCAGAAGTATCGGGAGTATCTCGCCCTGGAACCCCGGCCATCGCAGTGGGCGATGGTGGATACGCTGGCCAGTCAACTGGACGCCGAACTGCATCCAGCTCCGCCTCCGGTCCTGGCGACCGTGCCTCCTCCAGTCACCAACGCGATTCCAACCAACGCGGTGGCGGCGGTCGCCGCCTCGCTGACCAACCTGCTGACCGAGGTCGGCGTCCGGTCCACGGCCGCACCTTCTCCTGCGATCCCCGCTCCACCCCCCCCGCCCATCGTGCCGCCGGTCGTCGCCGCCGCCGAATTCCCCCAGCCGGCACCGGAGACAGTTGCCTTGGACACGCCGGCGCCCAAGCCGCCCATGACGACGGCAGTCACGTCCGCAGGGGGGCGGACGGAGCCGCTGTCGGGGGGGACGGTCTCGGGCCCCGGGCGGTCGAGCACGGAGCCGACTTCCGTGATCGGGGCGGGGGGAGCGGGCGGGCGCCCTCCGGAGGTTGCGGTGGTGACCCCGACGCCCGGCGTGACGGCAGTTCCCGCCGGTTCGGAGCGCATGGGAACGGCTTTGGAGGAGGTGGTCCTGCCCGAAGCGCCCGAGCCGAAGGTGGGCGCGGCGCTGCCCCCACCCGAGCCTGCCCCGGCGTCGCCTCCGCGCACGCCCGAGCCGGCCGCGGCTTCGGTCGCGGCACTGCCAACCAACGCGGCGTTGGTGCAGGTAGAGCCGCCCCCGCCTCCGGAGATGACGTCGCCGATTGCGCTGCCTCCTCCGGAGCCGGAGAAGAAGCCTGGCTTTTTCAGTCGCCTGAATCCGGTCCGTTGGTTTGGTGGGGGGAAGGAGGACGAGGCGAAGGCCAGCCGGACGTCTATTCCCTTACCGACCACTCCCGCGACCAATGACCCTCGGCTTCAGATCACTCGGAGTGCGCCGGCCACCCCGCCCCGGGCTGTCGTCGCCCCGGTCGTCACGCCGAGCGTGACGGCGGCGACTCCGCCTCCTGATGCGGCCGCGTCGCTGGCGGCGCCGTCGCCGTCACGTGCTGCTTCCAGGGACATACCCCGGTATGAGCGGTTGGCGCCGTTGCCTCCGCAGCCCGGGGATCGTGCGGCCGCCGAGGCGCATTTTCGGACCGCGTTGGCGGCTCATCAGCGATCGCGATGGCGCGAAGCGATGTCGGAATACCGCCAGGCGGTGACGGCCGACCCGTCGTTTTACGAGGCGCAGTACAACCTGGCGTTGGCGGCCCTGAATGCCGGCGACATTCCGCGCGCCTTGGTGGCCAGCGAGATGGCGCTGGCGATTCAGGATCTGCCGGCGGGCCGTTACCACTTTGGTCTGGTGTTGCAGCGGGCGGGGTTTCCGCTCGATGCGGTGGACGAGTTGGACGCGGTTCTCCAGGAGGAACCGACGAACGCGGAGGCCCACTTCCTCCTGGGCAACGTCTACGCTCAAGACCTGGCCGAACCCGCTAAGGCGCGTCCGCACTACTTGAAGGTGCTCGAACTCGCCCCCAACCATGCCCAGGCGGTCGCCATCCGCTATTGGCTGACGCAGCAGGGACCCTGATTACGCACTCATCACTGCGTTACCGGACCCCCTGAACCGGCCGCTCATTGATGAGTTCATAAGTAGGCAGACAAGGGATGGCTCCCCTCTCCCTCACGCCCTTTCCCCACCCCCTCCACCTCGCTTCGCTTTCAAGAGTTGGGGAGAGGGATGAGGCTGCTTACTTCTGCCCTGATCAATACGTGCTCGATCTTCCTGCCGCTCAGCGGTCGGTATCCCTGGTGGCGGCGGGGCGACGACGCCACCAGAACATTCGTTCGAGTCCGGTGCGGTTGGGGTAGGATCGCGGCACCCAATCGTCGACGAGGTCGAAGGCTGAGGAGAACCGGTCCAGGACCTCTTGGCGGGTGACGCCGAAGGGGGGGCCGTCGTGGTCGGGGATGAGGTAATGGATGGCCAGGAAGGAGCCGCGAGGGTGAAGCCAGCGAAGGACGGCTTGCTCGTAGAGCTCCCGTTCCGAGGGTTGGATGGCACAGAACAGGGTGTGCTCGAACACCCAGTCGAAGGTGTGTTCCGGGGGATCGCGGAGGAAGTCGGCGTGGTGAAATCGGCAGGGCAGGCCGGCGGCGGCGGCGCGTTTTCGGGCCAGGCCCACGGCGGACGGGGCGATGTCGAGGCCGAGCGGGCTGAAGCCGGCCTGGGCCCACACGAGGGCGTCGTGCCCGGTGCCGCAGCCCGGGACGCAGACGGTCGCCGGGGCGAGTTCGGGGTGGGCGTTAAGGAAGTCAACCAGACCGGGTGAAGGCGCGCCCTTTTCCCAAGGCATGTCACCCGACCGGTAGCGTTGTTCCCAGACGTCGGCGGTCACCGGCGGGCGGCCGCGTAGCCGCGGAAGAACCCGATGCACTGGGCGACGTCGGTGACGGAGGCGTCCCAGTTGTACTCGAATTCGATGGAGATGTTGCCTTGGAAGCCCTGGGCTTTGAGTTCGTCGAGGACGGCCGGGAGGTTGGCGACGCCGGCGCCGAAGGGCACGTCGTGGTGTCCCTGGCCGCCCCGGACGTTGCGGTCCTTCATATGACTGCTGATCACCCGGCCTTTGAGGGTTTTGACGGCTTCGAGCGGGTCGATGCCGGAGGTCAGCCAGTGGCCGGTGTCAGCGCAGGCTCCGATGCGGGCATCGCGGTCTTTGACCACGGAGAGGACGTAGTTGGGATCCCAGACTTTGTAATTGGGATTGTTGGGTTGGCGGGGGTGGTTGTGGATGGCGCAGGTGAGGTCGAATTCCTTGACCAGCTTTTCGATGGTATCGAGGGCATCGACGGATTCGGTGGTGACACCGTACATGCCCATGCGTTGGGCGAAGGCGAAGATCTTGCGGGCGTTGGCCTCGTCCTTGGGGATGCCAACGACGCCGTAGTTGACGGCTTTGACGCCGTGTTTGGCGAGCTTGTCCTGGATTTTCTGGATGACTTCGTCGGAGGCGTCGTGGCTGAGGGTGAGGGTGGGTTCTTCCTTGCTGAGGCGTTGGCCGGGGTAGAACTCGATGACCTTCGCGCCGGCGGCGGCGGCCTTCTCGATGGCTTCGAAGGCGGTGAAGCGGTTGAAGGTGTAAGCCTGAGGCCCGACGGCGAATCCGCCGATTTTGTGGGAATCGGGGATGGGGACACCCGCCAGGACGGGGAGGGAGCAGGCGGCGAGGAGGGCGGCCAGCAGGGAGGGCAGAACAGATGGCTTCATAGGAGACGGCATTGAGGTTCGCGATATCGACGGCACAGGCGTCGGCTCCATGCCATCGCCCCGGGCCCCGGCTGTCAAAGCAAAACTGGCCCTTCCCCAGACGCCGGGCCTGGGTTAGCCTCGGGCGCATGGCGTTTAGCAAACTTGGACTGAGCCCCGCCGTCCTGGAGGGGGTTAAGGCGATGGGCTACACCGAACCCACCCCCATTCAACTGCGGACGATCCCGCTGATCATGGAGGGGCGGGATGTGATCGGCAGCGCGCAAACCGGCACCGGCAAGACGGCGGCCTTCGCCTTGCCCATCCTCTCGCAACTGGGCGACCCGGATCCCAAGCCGCGGGTGCTCGTGCTCGAGCCCACGCGCGAGCTGGCCGCCCAGGTCGAGACGGCGTTTCGGGATTATGCGCGGTTCACGTCCCTGCGGGTGGCGGTGTTCTACGGGGGCGTGGGCTACGGCAAACAAAACGAGGCGCTCAAGACGGGTCTCGACATCATCGTCGCCACGCCCGGGCGCCTTCTCGACCACCTCCAGCAGGGCCATTGCCGCCTGGATCGGGTCCAGTTCCTGGTGCTCGACGAGGCGGATCGCATGCTCGACATGGGGTTCCTGCCGGATGTGCGGCGGATCCTCGACCGCTGCCCGCGCCAGCGCCACACGTCCCTGTTCTCCGCGACCGTCCCGCCGGAGATCGAGACGCTGATCCAATGGGCCATGAAGAACCCGGAGACGGTCGAGATTGGGGCCCGACGGTCGCCGGCCGAGACCGTTCGGCACGCGCTTTACCCGGTCGCGGAGGTGCAGAAGATCGATCTCCTGCTGGCCCTGCTGGATCAAGTGCATTACGACTCGGTCATCGTGTTCTGCCGCACGAAGGACCGGGCGGATCGGATCGGGCATCTGCTCAAGAAGAACAACCACGCGGCGGCGATTCTCCATTCCAACCGCACGCAGAGCGAACGCGAGCATGCGCTGAGCGGGTTCCGGGACGGTCGCTTCGAGGTCCTGGTGGCCACGGATATTGCCGCGCGCGGCCTCGACATTGCGGGGGTCAGCCATGTCATCAACTTCGACGTTCCCCAACACCCCGAAGACTACGTTCATCGGATTGGCCGGACGGGGCGGGCGGAGCACACGGGGGACGCGCTGACCCTGATGGTGGCCGAGGACGCGAAGCACGTGTATGACATCGAGCGGTTCATCGGACAAAAAGTCCCGCGGGTGAAGTTGGAGGGGTTCACCTACCGCTACACCGCGCTCTTCGACGAGGGCAAGGCGGGTCAACCCAAGCTGCATGAGCGCCGGGTCCGCGGCGTGCGCGTCCATGGAGGTTACTTCTTCGGTTCGACGCGCCGTCGGCGTTAGTGGTTCCAGACGAGCCCCGCGGGCGTCCCCATGCATTCAGGGCGGAGCATGAATGGCCTGTCCGGGAGGCGGCCGTCCCCCTTCATGTTCGTCCCGAATTCATGGGGTGGATGCTTGATAGTTCGGGACCGGGGCGATTCGGCTTGATTCAGCGGAGTTCCCTCATCAATCTTTTTGAACAAGTTCCGATAATGATGCGTCAGTAGGCCGTGCGGAAAACCAGCCACCGCGTCGCCACCCAAGCACCGCGGCTCGCCGATCTGGCGGACGAGTCGAGAGGGCCGGGGGCAGGGGCTGGTTCCACACGGCAACCGGTAACAAGTCTATGAAGCGAACGATGATCCTGACCGTGATCCTGGCCAGCCTGGCCCTGGTGACCACCCAAGCCGCCGATGCGAAGACCAACTACGAGAAGCAGTGCGCCAAGTGTCATGGGGCGGACGGCAAAGGCGAGACGAAGATGGGCAAGAAGCTGGGAGTGAAGGACTACACGACGGCGAAAGTCCAGGAGGAGATGAAGGATGACAAGGCGTTCAAGGTCATCAAGGAAGGTCTGAAGGAAGGCGACAAGACCATTAAGAAGCCGGCCGAGGGTCTGAGCGACGACGACATCAAGGCGCTGGTGAAGTACATGCGGACCTTCAAGAAGTAGGACGGCGGACGCGGGGGTGAGTCGTCCGAGTTCGAGGGGAGTGGGTTGGGGTCGATGCCGAAGCCAGGGTGCTGGCTCTGCTCGCTTCGCCTCGGGGGCCGGAGCCGCGGTGGTGCGGCCGAGGCCCGTGCCCTGTTGAAGGTGCTTGGATTCGAGGGGGGCTTTGCGGGTTGCGGATGGGGACTGCGTGGGAGGGTCTCCGCGGTTGAGGTCGAACCTTGGGTTCGGCCTTTTTTTCTGTCCAGGGCGGAGGGCTGCTCCAGGGGGGGGCAGGCGGTGGGAAGGAGGTTTTCGGGCAGGAAGTTGTGCAGTTTGGGGTTTGAGCGGACAGGTGTCGACCAAGGTCGGCACGAATGAGCTTCCGGTCTTGTTCAACTTCGATCGTGATGTTCATCGCGAGTGGCTTCAATTCACCAGGAGTTGCCCAACCGGGCTCTATGCGGTCTACCTTCGGGCGGCCGTGTGGAACC
The DNA here is from genome assembly GCA_964629545.1 of uncultured Verrucomicrobiota bacterium. GTDB lineage: Bacteria > Verrucomicrobiota > Verrucomicrobiia > Limisphaerales > CAZVRY01 > CAZVRY01. The sequence goes on from CAZVRY010000163.1 coordinate 7,597, forward strand.
TCCGCGAAGCCGAGTTGGCGCTGGAGGTCGTCACGGGCAACTCGTCGCTCCCCAACGCGGCTTCCACGGCCCTGGGGCGATTCAAAGCCGGGGCGACCGGCTTTGCTTATCGCAACATCCCGCTGAGCAACGCCGAGGGCCAGACCCTGGCCCTGAGTTTGAGCGGTCGCCAGACGATTCGCCTGCGGCAGATTACCGACTCGAGCGAGGCCGGGGACGTGGTTGAAGACTACCTCGCCGTGGGGCCTGACAGGAAGTTGTGCCAGGGCAGCGTGCCGCGAGTCGCGCACGCCGGCGCGGCGTCGGCCGCATGGGCTGTTACCCACAGCTCCCCGGCTGGCCGGAACAGGGCAAACATGGCGGCGCAGGCAGAGGCCATGCCGAGAGCGGCGCGTCCGGGGCCCGTGCGAGTAAAGGGTCTTACCATTGGAGTGCCTGTCTCAATGCCGGCTCCAGCCCGTTCGCATTGAAGTAGAAACCGAGCGAGTTGCAGTGCACCCCGTCCACCAGACCCGCCGTCTGCGTCGGGCCCAGCATCTTCAACCCATCCACCCACCGGATCCTGCGATCGCCCGCCTGGCGACGCTCCTGCACGAACCTCCGGGCCGTCTCGCGCTTCGACTGCTGCGTCCGCGCGATCTCGGCGCTGACCGCTTCCGCGGGAAAGTAGAACGGGCTCGTCACCAGGATGGGCGCCTGCGGCAGCTTCCCCCGCAGAACCTCCACAAATACCGGCAACGCCGCGGCATACTGTTCGGCCGAGGGATTGGCCCAGAAATCGAGCACGATGCACGACGGCTCGAGTTCGGCGATCGCTTCGGCCACCGCCGGCTCACCCAGCCCGTTGCCGCTGAAGCCTAGGTTCACGAAGTCCGCGTCGAGCCGACGTTCCAGCAACGCTTGGCACGTCCCGCCCGCGTTCGAGGCGCACCCTCCCTGAGTGATGCTCGAACCATAGTAGACCACCGGCCGGCGCGTCGCGTAGGGCACGGCGGCTTCCAGCCGGGCCCCGGCGTCCAGGGTCAGTTCACTGACCGACACCGCCTTGTAGAGGGGCAGGTAAAGCGTGATCTCGCGCATCTCCCCAGCCGATCCGAGACGCCACTCCTTCGCGATCCGCCCACTGCCGTCCGGCCAGGCGCTGCCGAGATACTCGCGGTTCGCGTAGAGGTCGAAGCCGTTCTCTCCCACGCTCGGCATGTGGTGCATGTTCGAGAAACGCGGGTTTTGCGCGACCAATCCCACCGTCGTCGAGTCGGTCTGGAAACGGATCCGGCCGCCGCTCGGATGTTGCGCCAGCTCCCACACGGCCGGGCGAAACTGCGACTGCAACCGGGCCGGCAACCGGCGCAGGACCGGCTTGTCTTCGTCGAACCATGGCAAGCCATGGACCGCCAAACGATCATCCGGGAACGGCACGCGCTGCCGATCCGGCCCGGTCTCCGCGGCCGCTGCGGGCAGACTCCACGAGAGCAGGAAGAACATTGAGCCTGTCAAGGCGCCGAAGGCAGAAGAGGGCATCGATTGCATGCGTGTCGAGCAAGAGCCTGCGCCACCCCGGACCGACCAGCAAGCTCGCGGATGGCTGACCGAGGAGTCGGAATCCCAAGTGTTATCCAAGTTCTGACCTGTTGAGTGCGGCGGCACCCATCGAGCGCGTCGGCTGGGGGCAGCCGGCCTCCACGACATTGTCGGCCGCGTGCCCTCACGCGCCGCCCCGTGAGGAAACCCGCCGGGCCCTGTCAGAAGCCCAGAAGCTCGTGGCCACCGCACACTTCAACGTCACTGAAGCCATGCATCCCCACTTCCCGTTCCGTCCCCCCCTGACCACGACCGCCGCGCTCGGTCTCGCACTCGCCGTCGCCTCGTCCGTTCTCGAAGCGCAAACGCCGGCACCTTTCGCACCCGACGCCCCCACCGCGGCGCAAGTCATCGAACGTCACCTGGCCGCCGTTGGCGGACCGGCTGTCCTGGACTCAACCACGTCTCTGGTCATGAAGGGCGCCGGCCGGGAACGCGAGGCGGAGATCCAATTCACCCTCACCTCCGCACCGCCCGGACGCTGCCTCCTGGCCGGCGAAGTCGGCGCCATCCGCGTCCGCACCGGTTGCGATGCCGACGGCGTCTTTTGGCGACAAGACCCCGGTGGCGTCCGGGAACTGACAGCCGCCGAATCGCGGGCAGACGTCGTGGAAATGCTATTCAGTCTGAATCCCTTTGCCCTGGCCCATTGGCGCGAGCTGGGCTTCACCCTGGAACCGGCCGGCCGCCGGGATCTCGAAGGACGCCTCGTCTTCACCCTCACGGCCAGGCACCCACAGGGCGCCGCCGTCCCGCTCTGCTTCGACGACGCCACCGGCCTCCTCGTCGCCGTGGGCGACAGCCGGCTGTCGGATTACCGCGAGGTGGCCGGGTGGAAAGTCCCCCACCGGCTCCGGTCCGGAGGCGCCCTGGAAATCACGATCACCGACGTCCGCCGCAACGAACCGCTCGCGCCCGGGACCTTCGCCAAACCCTCCGGCCCCGCCGCGGAACCGGCCCATCGCTACGAAACCCGCCTCGCTCCGGACACCACCTTGTCCGTCGTCCGCCGGCCGGCGGCGGCCAATCTCAACTTCGGCCCCCTCCGCGAACTCCCCCGGTTTCAGCCGGACTCGACCCAGCCCTTCCAGGTCGATCTCCGCAGCCGCGACGTCTCGGCGCTGGACGTCCGCGATCGCGCGGCCGACCTGCGGCAGGCGGACTTCGACGATCAGACCCGGTGGCCGGCTGTCCTTCCCGCCGGCTTCGAGCCCGGCAGACTTATGGACCTTGGACGGAACCCTGGCCTCCGCGTCCGCCAACTTCATCGCCGGGGCATCACCGGCAAGGGCATCGGCATCGGGATCATCGATCAACCGCTGCTTGTGGATCACGTCGAGTACCGCGATCGCGTGCGGCTCTACGAAGAAATCCACATCCTCGCCGCCGAAGCCCAAGCGGCGATGCACGGCGTCGCGGTGGCCTCGATCGCCGCCGGCCGGTCCGCGGGCGTGGCGCCGGAGGCCGATCTGTATTTCATCGCCGAGATGCATGGGGAGATCAAAGCCGGGCGGTTCGAGTGGGACTTCAAACCCCTGGCGCAATCCATCGAGCGCCTCCTCGATCACAACCGCCAGTTGCCCGCGGCCCGGCGCATTCGGGTGATCTCCATCTCTGTGGGTTGGTCACCCGGTCAGGCTGGGTGCACCGAGGCCGATGCCGCCGTCGAACGCGCCACCCGGGAAGGCGTGTTCGCGATCTCGACCGCGCTGGAACGGACCCACCGGCTCGCGTTCCACGGCCTGGGCCGGTTGCCGGAAGCGGATCCCGACGACTTCAACTCGTACGGCCTGGGTTCCTGGTGGGCCAAATCCTTCCTGGACGGCCAGCGTCGTTTCGCGCCCGGTGTTCGCCTGCTTGTCCCGATGGATGCCCGCAGCACGGCCAGTCCCACGGGGGTCCAGGACTACGTGCACTACGCGGGGGGCGGCTGGAGTTGGTCCGTGCCCTACCTGGCGGGGCTCTATGCCCTGGCCTGCCAGGTGAAAGAAGACATCACCCCGCAACGCTTCTGGGCGGCTGCGCTCCAGACCGGCCGCACGGTCAAGCTCGCGCCGCCCCACGACTCCCTGGAACTCGGCACCCTCGCCGACCCCATCGCCCTCATCGAAGCACTCGAGAAACCGTAGCCTGGAAGTTCATGCCGTCAGTTCCTCCGCCGGGTCCTTCAAACCCGCGATGTCCTGGTCGACCTCGGCCAGCCGATGGCCCAGGAGCGGGCCACCTCCACCACGCCCCGAGGGTCCTCGATCACCACCGAAGGAAAGCGTCCCTGGAACCGGTTGCCTCGATTCATCACGTGATACCCCCCGCCCGCCACGACGGCCCGGAGCTTCCTGGCCATGGCTTCAAGGCATCAACGTCGATCCATGTGTCACTTATTCATCAGTGCAGAAGTAAGCATACACCCCTCACCCCATCCCTCTCCCCAACCCTTGAAAGCGAAGCGATGGAACGGGGTTGGGGAGAGGGAGAAAGGGAGAGGGGAGCCATCCTGTGTCTGCCTACTTATGCACTCATCAATATGGTGACTTGACCCCGTTGTTCGCCGTGGTGGCGGTTTGGCTTGAACGGACGTCCGGTTGCTGCCAGAAATGCGTCCATACACGCCGGAATCGATTAGCCACTGTCACGGTCGGCGGATGTCGTATGGGGAAAGGACCCGGCATGCATGCTGCGCCACGGTTCCTTTGGCCGGCCCGCCCCATTCTCCCGACCGAACCTGGCTGCACCAACATTACCTATGAATCCTGCCTGTTGCTTTCCGCGGCTGGCACTTGTGGTTGTGGGAACCATGACCGGCTTGCCTTCGCTCGCGCAAACGTCATCCCTCATTGCCTGGGGCAAGCACGTCCTGGGCAGGACCGAGGCAGCGGTTGTCGTTCCCGCCGGGTTGTCTAACGTGGTTGCGGCCGCTGCGGGCGGCAGCTACACCCTTGCCCTCAATGACGACGGAACGGTGACGGGGTGGGGGCTGGGCCTTAGCACGGCTCAGCGCGTACCGTCCAGTCTGAGCAATGTCGTCGCACTCGCTGCTGGAAGCCACCACGCCCTGGCCCTCCGAGCCGATGGCCGAATCGTCACGTGGGGCTTGGATACTTCCGGACCTCTGGCCGTGCCGGCGGGCCTAACGAATGTCATCGCGATCGGGGCTGGATCGGCCCACAGCGTCGCGCTCAAGGCCGATGGCACAGTCGTCTGTTGGGGAACCTACTACGATTCCACTCAGTGGAAGTACGTGCGGATGGTCGCTCCAGCGCAACTCGAGGACGTTGTGGCCATCGCCTCTGGCGATTCCGACTGCGTCGCACTCCGGGCTGACGGAACCGTGGTCGCTTGGGGTGCACAATTCCACGTGCGGCATTTCGCGCCTCAAGTGACCAACGTGTATGCCCTCAGTGTGGGGGGGGATTTCGCCACGGCCCTGACCCATGATGGGATGGGTCTGCAATGGGGAGCGAGCTTCGAACTCGGGATTGGATTCCACGCGGTGACCGGATTCGCCGACGTGGCGGTTGCGGCTGGGGGTGCTCACCTTCTCGGCCTGCGGAGCGATGGGACCGTGGTTGCCGCCGGCAACAATGATTATGGCCAAGCTCGGGTTCCTGCCAACCTCACGAACGTGTATGCGATAGCGGCCGGATCCCAGCAAAGCCTCGCCTGTGTCGGAGACGGTTCGCCTCGCATCACCATTCAGCCGAGGAGCCAGATCGTCCAGCCCAATTCCCCCGGCCGCCTTTTTGTAAGGGCCACGGGGACCCCGGCTCCGCATTACAAGTGGCGAAAGAACGGGATGGATCTGCCGGCTGGCACGAACGCCACACTGAGCTTTGCCAACTGCGCGCCAACCGACTCAGGAACGTACAGCGTCGTGGTCTCCAACCCTCGTGGCTCGATCGTAAGCACGAATGCCGAGTTGATCGTTGTGGGCACAGTCGCCTTGGAGGCGCGGTTTCTGGGAGCGAGCGGCCCACTTGAGCTCAAGATCCGCAGCGCGGTAGGGCTGCCCTACAGGATTCTCACTACGAGCAACTTGGCCGGTCCCGGTTGGGAGGTGCTGACCAGTAGGACGAACCGAACGGGTGCCGACGCGGTCGTGCTTGAGAGGGGTAGTGACTCGCAGCGGTTCTTCAGGCTCCTGCAACTCGAATGAGCCCGGCGTTCAGCCTTCCCACCTTGAGATGACGCCTACGAGGTCGATGCCTGCCGTGGGCACCAGAGATGGCGTCACATGTCGTACCCTTGCGATACCGGAGCGGCGCAGACGGCGAGGAGAAGCAAAACGAGCAGTGCCGGGCCCTCCTCCGCTGGTCCATGCGGCATTTGGCGACCGACACGAAGGCGAATCGGGTGATCCTGGGCGATTCACGGTGGGGATGGCGTCGAGGCGCTGCGCGGTGAGAACGGCCGCGCCTGCGGCTCCGGTCCCGCCCCCTGCTGTGAACAGCGGCGTCGGCGCGTTCGTGTAGCCCGCGCCCGGGTCGGTGATCTCCACCGAAACGATTGCACCGCCGATCGCGGTGGCGACACCGGCCGCGCCGTTCCCCCCCGTAAAAGTAACGGCGATTACGGTGACAGGTTCAGAGCGGTTGCGCATTCCCCTGAAACTCTGAACCTGTCATCTGTCGGGATTTTCTTTTCGCCCGCCTTGGCTCAGGCCGGATGGGTGGTGTCGGGCGTGATCGTGCTTGTGGAACAGGTTGGTTAGTCGCGGAGGTTCACGAAGCTGAGGGCGACGGGAAAATCGCGGGCGCGGAGGGCTTGCATGACGGCCTGGAGGTCGTCGCGGTTTTTTCCCGCCACGCGGAGTTCTTCGCCTTGGATCTGGGCGGTGACCTTGAGGCCGAGGGTGCGGATGAAGGAGGCGATGTCCTTGGCGTTGGCGGAGTCGATGCCTTGTTTGATTTTGATGGTTTGGCGGGCGTGACCCAGGGGCGAAAGATCGGGTTCGCCGGCATCCACGCTTTTGAGGCTGATGGAACGTTTGGCGAGTCGGCCCATTACGATCTCGACCAGGGCGCGCATCTTGAACTGGTCGGGCGCGGTGAGTTTGATTTCGTTCTTCTCGAGTTGGAGGTCGGCGGGGACGCCTTTGAAGTCGAAGCGGGTGCTGAGTTCTTTTTTGGCCTGGTTGACCGCGTTCTCGAGTTCCATGGAGTTGACGCGGGAGACGATATCGAAGGACGGCATGGTTGGGAGGCGGGGCTCAGTTGGAGCAGGGGGTGGGGGGGCGGGGTGTGCGGGGTGGTCAGGCGAGCTTGCCGGTGCCTGGCATGGCGACCGGGTAGCGGCCCTGGCTGTCGGGCAGGACCGGCGGGAGGGAGTCCATCTTGAGTTGGTCGAGGCCGGGGGCGAGTTCTTCGGTGGAGGCCATGGCATCGTCCCAGGTGATGACGTTGCCGGTTTCGCAGGCCATACGGCCCATGATGGCGGTGAGGCAGGATTTGCAGCAGCGTTCGGTTTCGTTGTAGGGCTTGTCCTGGCGAATGGCCTCGAAGAGGCGGTCGTGCTCGACCTGGTATTGGTCTTTGGCTTCGCCTTTGAACGACCACAGGAGGTGAGCGGACTCGAACTTGTGGCCTTTGAAGATGCGGGGTTTGGGTTGGCCTTCGCCGAGGACGGCGGAGCCGGTGGCGCCGAGGACCTGGCAGCCGAAGAAGCCGTAGCAGTTGCCCATGTGGCGGCCTTGGGCATGCAGGCGGGTGCCGTCGGGGAAGGTGTATTCGGCCGCGTAATGGTCGAAGAGTTGGTCAGGTTCGGTCCGGACCTGCCGGCCGCCCATGCCTTGGACGGAGACGGGCCAGGCGTTCTTGACCCAGCAGGAGACGTCGATGTTGTGGATGAGCCAGTCCACGATGAAGCTGCCGTTGAGCCAGGTGAAGTTGCTGTAGTTGGTGATTTGGTGGGCGAGTTCGGTGGCGCCGGGGGGTTTGGGGGCGAGGCCGACGGGGCCGTGCATGCGGTAGGCCCAGACGGTGACGACGGGGCCGATGCCGCCGTCGTGGATGAACTTCACCGCTTCTTCCAGGGGAGCGGAGTGGCGGCTCATGAGGCCGCCGGCGATCTTGAGGTTTTTGCGGGAGGCGTCCTCGCCCGCCCGGAGGACGCGGCGGATGCCTGGGGCATCGACCGCGAACGATTTTTCCATAAAGACATGGAGATCGCGGGCGACGGCGTGTTCGACGTGGAGGGGGCGGAAGGCTGGGGGGGTGGCGAGGAGGACAACGCCGCCTTTGCCGACGGCTTCCATGGCGCCGCGGTAGCCATCGAGGCCGACGAATTGGCGGTCTGCGGGCACGTCCACCTGGGCGGGGAACCGCTGTTTCAATTGGTCGAGGCTGCCCTTGACGCGTGGCTCGAAGAAATCCGCCAGGGCTACCAGTTTGGTGGGGCCGGCGGTGGAGAGGGCTTGGGCGGCTGCTCCGGTGCCGCGGCCTCCGCAGCCGATGAGGGCGATGTTGAGGGTGTCGGTGCCGGCGGCGTGCACGCCGACGGGGGTGGCGCTGGCGAGGGCGGCGCCGGCGGCGGCGGTGGCGGAGGTTTTGAGGAATTCGCGGCGGGTGGTGGATGAGGGAGTCTTCATGCGAATGGGTGGCTGATGAAACGGATTGATAGAATGCCTGGGAAGAGCGAGCCGAGGCGGCCCAAGAAAGTCAAGTGTCATCGGCGGGCGGTGAGAGCAATTCGGGTGTGGAGATGGGGACAGCTCCTCTCCCGGCCTCCGGCCACCCTCCGCACGAACCGTCCCCTCACTCCTTAGGGCCTGTGCAAAAATAACTTCCGATTTTGCTGGAGGCGATTTTGGCTTCTGGCGAGAC
>CAZVRY010000164.1:0-15984 GCA_964629545.1 uncultured Verrucomicrobiota bacterium
GCAAGAGCAAGAGCAAGAGCAAGAGTACGAATTCTGCCTCTTGCACTCTGCCTTCAGCCTTCCCGGTTCATGGAGAGGGTGGCCAAAGGCCGGGTGAGGGGCCGTCCGAGTTTCAACATGAGCATCGCTGCAGCACGGCTCCCTGCTCTTGACCGTCCCCGGTCAAACGGGGCAAATGAGCGCATGCGCATGCTCGATTGCCCAACCCGCCGCCGTGGCCCGTCGCTCCCCGCCACCGCCGCACTTGCGATGGCTCTGATCCTCCTCGCGGGTTGCAGCCTCCCCAAACGCCCGGGCACGTTCGCCCCGCGCAAGGGGGACGAGATCGTGGTCGCCGGCCGATTCGTTCACACCGGCACCCCGGTCGTCCTGTGGAGCGATCCTGGCGGCTACGACGCCTATCGGGTCGAACGTCGGTTCAGCCCGTTCGAGGAGTCCGACTGGGAAAAGTCCAAGGCGGCGGTCCGCTACCTGACCACGCCCAACCGTTACGGCCTGCGCCGCGACGGGCTCACCCCAGAGCAGATCGAACAGGTCCGCGGCGGCGGCTGGGACTACCCCCAGCTCACCAACGTCGTCGACCAATTCGTCATCCACTACGACGTCTGCGGCACCAGCCGGCAATGCTTCAAGGTCCTCCATGATGGCCGCGGCCTCAGCGTCCATTTCATGCTCGACCTCGACGGCACCCTCTACCAGACCCTCGACCTCAAGGAACGGGCCTGGCACGCCACCACCTCGAATACCCGCTCCGTCGGCATCGAAATCGCCCACATGGGCGCCTACCGACCGGACCGCGACCATCCCTACCGCGAATGGTACGCCCGCGATGACGACGGCCGCATCCGCCTCACCATCCCGGAACGGTTCGGCGACGGCGGCCTCCGCACGCCCGGGTTCGTCGGGCGCCCGGCCCGCCCGGAGTTGGTCCGCGGGGTGGTGCAAGGCCAGGAGCTGATCCAATACGACTTCACCCCCGAACAATACAAGGCCCTCCAGCACCTGACCGCCGCCCTCTGCAAAGTCTTCCCCAAAATCCGCTGCGACTACCCCCGCGACGCCGAGGGCAAACTCGTCCCCCAAAAACTCCCGGACGCCGACCTGGCGGCGTATCAAGGCGTCCTCGGCCATTTCCACATCCAAACCAACAAGACCGACCCCGGGCCGGCCTTCGATTGGGACAAGGTGATCGCGGGGGCCCGCCATCTCCTGCGTCCGCGAAGACCCTGAGGCGGGCATGCGCCTCCTGTTCATCAAGCTTAAGCACATCGGGGATTCGCTCATCCTGACGCCGACCCTCGCGGCGGTGCGCCAGGCCTATCCCCAGGCCCTCATCTGGGTCGTCGTCCGCCGCAGTTGCGAGGGCATCCTGGCCGGGTGTCCCGCCCTGGACCGCGTGCTGACTGCGCCTGCCCCGGAACGAGAGCGGCGCTCCTGGGGCGACCTCGCCAAGACCTGGTCCCTGATTCGCACCTTGCGCCAACTGCGGTTCGACTGGGCGTTCGAACTGTCCGGAGGCGATCGAGGGCGCCTGCTGGCCTGGCTGTCCGGGGCGCGCCAGCGTTGCACGAACGTGGCCGCCCATCCCCTGTCCCGCTGGTGGCGGGGGCGGTTCCAGGCGCAGTCCCGGTTCGCCTGGCAGGAACGCCACCAGGTCGAGAAGGACTACGGCACGGTGAGCGAATTCCTCCCTCTGCCCGCCGCCATCCCGCCCCTGGTCTTCGCGCGTGAACGCACCGTGCCCTGGCGCCCGGCGGCCCCCCTCGACCCCTTCGTCGTCCTGCACCCCGGGACCCGATGGGTGCGCAAACAATGGCCCACTGACCGCTGGATCCAGGTCGCGCAAACCCTCGCCTCGTTCGGTTTCCAGGTCATCGTCAGCGCCGGCCCCGACCCCGCGGAAATCCAATTGGCCGGCCGCATCGCCGCGGCCGTGGGCCCGGCCGCCTTGAGCACCCAGGGGAGCCTGTCCTGGGCTCAGCTCGCAGGATTGCTCTATCGCGCCCGCCTCTTCGTCGGCGTCGACACCGCCGCCATGCACCTGGCCGCCGCCTGCCAGTGCCCGACCGTGGCCCTCTTCGGACCCTCCCTCCCATCGGCCTGGCGGCCGTGGCAGACGCCGCACCGCCTCCTCGCCCCAAGCCCCGAACTCCAAGCCCGCCTGCCGGCCACCGAGCAGACCCACGCGATTACCATCGCCGAGGTCCTGATCGCCTGCCAGGAACTGCTCGACGCGCCGGCCTCCCGGGAGCTCGGCCAAAATCCGCGCTAATTCCTGCACGAACCTACGCGAAGGGCACGGAGGTTCATCGAGCCCACGAGCGCGAACCACCGCCGTTGGCGCCACCCCCAATCCGCCGGCTCCACTCTCCGACTCAATCAGAAGAACACCGGCTTGGCGCTCGGCGCGAACAGACGGATCTCCTGGCCCTTGCCCGGCGCCGGCTTGCGCGGCGGGAGCGTTCGCAACTCGACTTCCACCCGCTTGATTTGCTCCCGCACCTCGGGCGGGAGTTTGCCCAAGTCCGCCTCCGAGCCCAGGTCGCCTTCGAACAGCACCTGATCGTCGGCGCCTTTGACGATCACATGGCGGCGACCTTCCTGGCCCTGGAACTGCATCGAGACGGTCTTGTCATCGGACGTGACGACCACCGTGGCGGTGCGGAGTTCGTGCGGTTGGCCCGGGGGCAACGCCTGCGACGTTTCCTGTTGGTCGATGAACCTTGCGCCCGCGCCCGGTTGCCGTCGGGGGACCCATTGGACGTCGTCCTCGTCCACTTTCTGGAGGAGGAGCTTCTGGGTTCCATCGGCCTCCTGCTCGAGGACCTGGATTCTGGGCACCACCCGTTGCTCCCGGATGACGCTTCGCCATTGGTCTTCGGTGGGGGCCGTGCGCTCCGTCAGTTCGGCTTCGAGGTCCACGGGTTTGCCGGCGCGGATGACTTTGAGGCGGACTTTGTCGCCTTTGGCCCGCTGGCGGATGGCCTCGGTGAAGCCGGCCGGGCTTTGGACGGCGGCGCCATCGAGTTCGGTGATGACGTCATACGGCTTGAGCCCTGCCTTCTGCGCAGGACTGCCCTCGACGACATGCTCGATTTGCGCGCCTGGCTGCTCGCCCAGTTCGAGGTGGGCGGCCAGGCTCTCCTCGACCGGCTTGAGGGCCACCCCCAGGAAAGCGCCCCCGGCCGGCACCCTCGGCAGCGGCTGGACCTCCATCCTGGGCGCGATGAACAACCCCTTCACCTGGCCATCCAGGTGGCGAAGCTGATCGGCCAGTTGCTGCTTCGCCCGGTCAAGTTGAAGCCGAATGTTCGGCGTCGCCATCACGGCAATCTCCGGCGCGGGGGCCTCCCGCAACTCGGTTTCGCCCAGAGTGGCCTCGGCGGATTGGCTCTGACCCTGGCGCACCAGCGCCAACGTCACCTTCTCGCCCGGTTGATAACTGCGGATCAGGCTCTGGAGTTGTTCGGCGTTGAACAGCCATTGGTCCTGCACCTGCTTGATGATGTCGTGCGGCTGCAAGCCGGCCTGGGCGGCCGGACTGCCCTCCTGGACCTGGTCCACCTTGAGCCCGGCCCCGCGCGGCAACCTCAAATGATGGCGCAAGGTCTCATCGAGAGGTGCGATCGAGATGCCCAAATAGGCGACCCGTGGCCGGTCGCCATCGCCCGCCGCCCCCGGCGCGGCCAGGAGCGGCCCCGACCAGAGCATGCCTGCGGCCAGGGTGGCCAGCAGGCCCGTTGTCATCGTATTCGCTTTCATCGTCAGTAGCTGTTGTGGTGCTTGCGTGTTCGTTCAGTAAACCCGGAGCGGAACGAGAATCAGATCCTCGCGCGGACGGACGATCTCGACGCTGACCCCCTGGCGGCCATCCCGCCACTGGGACGCATCGAGGAAGCGGCACTTCACCCGGCGAAACGGCGTGCTCGGATCAACGTAGAGCACGCCCTCGTCCTCGGCCCCAACCAGGAAGGCCGTGGCGTCCGTTTGCGTCCAACGGCTTTCGCCTCCCTGCGCGCTCGGCTCCCCGGCGTCCTCCGCCACGGCGGGTTGGAACGGCGGCGCGGCGGGCCGGTTCAGCCAGAGGAGGGCGACGAGGACCGCCGCTCCCGCCCCGAACCCCAGCCCCCAGCGCCGGATCCAGGCGACCCAGTCCAGCCCGGGCGGGGGGACGGCCAGGGCGCGGTCGAGGCGCCGTTCCAGGCGGGCGGGCGGGCGCGCCGGGCGGAGACCGCTCAGTTCCGATTCGAGCTCATCCAGCGGCGGGTTCATGGGAGGACGGGGGTGAGCACTTCGCGCAGTTGGCCGAGGGCGTAGCGGTAGCGCGAGGCGGCGGTGTTCGGGGAGATCTCGAGCGTCCGGCCGATCTGGTCGAAGGTCAGCCCGGCCCACAGCTTCAGCACCAGCACCTCGCGCTGGGTTTGCGGGAGCCGGCGCAGGGCGGCTTCCACGGTCAACCGCCGTTCCTCCGCCTCCAACGGCCCTTCGAACCAGGGCCCCGAATCCGCCTCCTGGGCGGCCCGTTCCTCCCGCACCCGCCGGCGTTCCGACCGCCGGGCCTCGTCCACCGCCAACCGCCGGACGAACGTGAAGAGCAGGGAAGGGTGGAGCCCCGGCTCCTTCTGCCGCGCCTTCCAGAACCTGACAAACGCTTCTTGCACGAGATCTTCCGCCGCACCCGTCTCCGGCGCCTGTTGCCGCGCAAACAGGAGCAGCCGCCCTCCGTAGTCGTCCCACAGGGCCCGCCACTCGCCGTTCTGCGCTGCCAAAGCCGAATCCACGCGGTCTGTCTACTCCTGCTAGCGACGCCGGCGAGGGGATTTGTCTGCTTAACCCTCCACCAACGACTTGAACCCGCCGTAGAGCATGCGCCGGCAATCGAACGGCATCTTCTTGGGATCGTCGCACAGCCCCGCCAGACGCGGGTCCTTCATGGCCTTCGCGTTCACCCGGTCGCGGTGGGCGCGGGACTTGAAGACAATGTAGGCGAAGACGGCCGTTTCTCCCGGCTTGAGTTTGAGACCGCGGGGGAAGGGCGTGCCGAACTTCACTTCGAGGTCATCGCCCACGCACTCGTGGTAGGCCAGCGCGCCATGTTCGCGCCAGATTTTGGCGGAAGCGCGGGCCATCCGACGATAGGCCGCGAGGTTCTTGGTGGGAAGGGGAAGGACATAGCCGTCGACGTAGTGAGCCATAGGGTTGCTAGTTGGTTAGGGACGAGGCACGGCTCGGCCTCAGGCCCCCGCCGAATCCGCCCCGCGTCCGGTGCGGCAACACCATACGACCGGCGAATGTAAATGTTAAGAAGATACCGAGCGAAGACTGGTGGAGGCGGGGGGAGTCGAACCCCCGTCCCTGACAGGTAAACCAGCCGCGACTACATGCTTAGCCGGAAGATAAGGTCAGCACCGGGATAACCTTCCGACCCGAATCCAGATGCCTAGTCGGCATGAGCTTTTCTCGGGCCTCGGCGCGCCGTCTCCGCCTCAACCCATGCCTGCGGTGGCGTTCGTCCCGGCCAGCAGGTGTCACCGGGCGAACGTCGCGACACTAGGCCGCGAGAGCCAACTCTTCGTTAGCGTTTTTGTTTGATGCGATGTTTTACGAGGCCAACGCATCGTCCTCGGCATGCCGCCTCTGGCGTATCTCCCAGGTCGAAACCAGTACGCCCCCATACAGCGAGGTCACTATGACCCAGGACCGCCAAAGCGCAAGGGCCAAAGCCAGCGCGTCAACAATTCTCATTCTGAAAAAAGGAGTCCCCCGCTCCCCTCCCCTCCCCATGAACCGGAAAGGCTAAAGGCTACAGGCTGAATCCTCGCTCCAACTCGTAATCGTAATCGTAATCGTAATCGCGTCCCTTCCTGGTTCAGGGGTTCAAAGCGCGAAAATCCTTTTCGGAGCACTTTCCCCATGAATCCCCCATCCCGTTCAGGGATACCACTTCGCATGAAAATGGCAGTTTCGTTCATTTCCAACGACCTGCGTGGCTGTTTGCGGGGTAACGAACCTGGCCACGGGTGGCACGACGGAAGTCAGGGAGGGGCGGGGTCTTGCTCGCGGCGGAAGGAACTCATCAGGGTGCCGAGCTGGAAGATGAAGCTGTCGAATTGGGCGTCGGTGGCGGTCAGGGTGAAGGTGACGAGGGAATCGCGCGAGACGACGGCCACATGGCGGAGGACCATCTTGGTTTGGCCTTTGCCCGGTTTCTCGAAGTCGAACCCTTGGCCTTCGCCTTCGCCGGTGGGGGCATGGAACTCGTCGGTGAGGGTGCACTCGGAGAAGGGGGCGAGGAGGCGGGCGCGGAAGGCGTTGGTGTCGGGGGCCGGCGCCGCGTTGGTGCCGAGGGCCTCGACGCGGAGGACGAGGCTGGCCGCGAAGTCGCGGGGGCTGAGGACGAGGGTGTTGTCCTTGGGGTTGACGGAAGCCCGCCAGCGAGGGGGCGGGACGAGACGGAAGCGGTTGGTGCCGGAGAGGAGGGTGAACCCGGTGACCTCGCCGCGTTCGGGGATGTGGACGGTGCGGCGGAGGAGTTGAAGCTCATCGTCGGCCTGGGTGGGAGGGGCAGCCAGGGTGAGGAGGACGGCGAGGAGGAACGTCCAGCGCAGAGGGCGGGTGGGAGGTGGGAGGTGGGGGGACATCAGGGCATCACGCTGGAGGCGAGGATGGACCATTCTCCGCGGAACATGACGCGGAGTTCGGGGGTGGAAGCGGGCAGCCGGGATTCGGTGAGGAAGTTGGCATCGAAGTTGAACCGGCGGGTGGGCACGTCATAGACATCGGGCGAGGCGCCCCAGGGCGAGGTGGCGGCGCGGCTGGGGAAGAGGACGACGGTCGAGCCGTTGTAGGTGAGGGTCCGGCTTCGCCAGTCCTCGAGGAGTCGGAGGGTGTTTTCGTAGCCGCCGCTGTAGTACCCGTTGCCGGTGGGGACGATGCCGGTCATGACGGCGGCGTTGACGGTGGTGTCGGCGGCGAGGCGGGAGGCGAGAGAAAGGCTGGCATTGGCGTCGCTCCAAGCCCCGGACAACACGGTGACCGCATCGGCCACGAGGGCGGCGGGTTGGGTGAGGGAGGTGTTGGTCGTGCCGAGGTGCCCGCTGAAGGCGTTGTAGTGCCCTTTGACATAGAGGGGATTGGGGGTGACGAGGGTCAGTCCGCCGGGGGGCAGGGTGAGGCCGTTGAGGAGGCGGATGGCGGGCAAGGAGGCGGTGGTGGGGGCGCGGAAGTCCACCACGTAGATGGTGCGGAACTTGCGCCCCAGGAGCGAGGCGATGTTCACGTAATTGGCCCGGAGCTGGGCGAGGTCGATGTCGGTGACCATGGCGGTGCGGTTCTCCCGCTTGTCGAAGAACTGGGCGCCGTTGGTGACGAAGGTGCTGAGGGTGCTGGCGGGGATGACGGTGCTGAAATTGTTGTAGGCGCCGCTGGTGGCCTCGACGACGACCCGGGTGGTGGCCCGGGCGCGGGGTCGCCGGGGAACGCGAGAGCTGCGCGGCTTGATCGTGATGATGAGGTCGGCGCGATTGTAGTAGCGCAGGCTGCCCAGGGGCGAGCCGACCGTCTCGAAGGTGGGCGGCATCTCCACGATTTCGCGCAGCACCGCGGGGCTGTTGTTCGTGCCCGTGGGGAAGTTGAGCGACACCACGCCCGACTCGCGGTCGGCCGAGTAGCTGATCACGCCAGGCGTGCGGAAGACCGGGTCCTCGGGGTGAGGGAGGTGGAGGATGGCGCGGGAGGAGGTGACCGTGCCGGCGAAGGTCAGGCCGGAATCGGGTTGGAAATAGTTGGTGCCGTTGGAATGGACGAATCCGCTGATGGTGGTGGAGGCGCCCGGGCAGATTTCGAGGTCGGAGGCGTAGAAGATGCCGAAACTGAAGACGGGGATGGAGGCAAGCAGCAGGTCGCGCCGGAGGCTGCCCCGGACGACCGAGGCATTGTGGGTTTGGCTGGCGCGGGCCACCAGGCGATAGGTGCTGTTGTAACCGCGGAGACCACGGTAGCGGATGTTCAAGTCGCCGTAACTCCACGGGGTGAGCCGGGTCACCGAGATCGGGCCGGATCCCCCTTGGAACTCGTAATCCGCCCAGGCCGGGTCTTCGGCGGGGGTGGGGATGAGGTCGCGGTAGGTGGCGAGGTTGGCGTCGACGGCGGCGACGCTCCCTGCTTGGAAGTCCCTGGAGATGGCGGCGGTGGCCTTTTCGAGGGCGGCCTCGGCGGCGCTCGTGACGCGCAGGAAGCGGTTACCGCGGTCGGTGAGGTTGGCGCTGCTGGCGGTCCAGTTCAGGACGCTGGTGAGGACCAGGAGGCTGATGCTCGTGAAGACCACGACCAGCAGGATGGCGAACCCGCGGGGCCGACGCTGGAGGTGGAGGCGGCGCATACGCTACTGGAGGGTGCGACGGTGGATCTGGGTGTTCCAGGCGTAGGCGCGGAAGAACCTCCCGGGGCCGATGCGGCTTCCGGAGGGGCCAACCTCGGAGAACTCGAGGTCAATGCCGACGACGGCGTTCATCTGGTTGTTGGTGAGGATGCGTCCCTGGAAGTCCTGCAGGGAGAAGGGGGTGCTGTTGGCGATGGCCTGGGCGACGGGGGTGACCGCGGTGGAGCCGGAGCTGATCCGCAGGAGGGCGGCGGTTGCGGGGTCGCGGAAATAGCGCACGAACTGGTTGGCGTTGGTGGTGGGGTAGAGTTGGAGGGCGGATCCGAGTTGGGGGGTGTTGGCGGCGGCGGCGTAGAAGACGCCCGCCGCGCCGGAACCGACCCTCACGGTGCGGGCCGCGCGGACCTCGCTGGCCAGCGTGCTCATGAGTTCGCGAGCTTGGTCGGCCGCCCGTTGCCGGGCGTTGACGGGTTCGAGCAGGCGCATGCCGAAGACGTGGCCGGCGATGACCCCGCCAACCACGAGGAGGAAGACCGAAGAGGCGACCATGACCTCGGTGAGGGTGAAGGCGCACAGCCGCCGGGTAGGGCGGGGGACCGAGCCCGAAGGTTGACGGGGGCGAACGGTCATTGGTCGGGGCTGCGGTAGCTCAGCAGGGAATTGGTGAACGGGCCGCGGGTCGGGAGGGACCAGACGCATTCGATGTGCACTCTGCGAACCGGGGGAGAGGCGGAGACCTCGCTGATGGTGGTTGTGGTGACGGACGAGATGGAGCCGGATTGGGCGAGGGGGATGTCGAGGGGGCGAACGAGGACAGGGAAGTTGGAGGGGACCAGCTCGTCGACGGGCGGGAAGGCGTTCGGATCCCATTTGGCCGCGCGGGTTTGTTCGAGGCGTTCGAGGGCGACGGCCTGGGCGGCGGCGGCGCAGGACGACCACTCGGCGCGGCGGGCGGCGAGGAGGTAGCCGCCCACGATCCCGCTGAGTCCGATCCCGGCGACGGCGAAAGACATCATCACTTCGACGAGCGTGGCGCCGCGTTGCCGTGGCTTGAGCTTGAGTTTGGTTTGCAACTGCCGTGTAACCGACTTAAGGCGGCTGGGGGCAGGCGGTTGCGCCCATATCCCAAGGGCGTCAAGAAGCGAATCCAGCCGCTCCACTAGGCGGCTAATATGAGCTTCCGAGAGGAAAACTCAAGTCCGAAGCAGCCTAAGGCAGGGGTCAGGGGTTCTCATTTTGAAACTCGGACGGCCCCTCACCCGGCCTTTGGCCACCCTCTCCCCGCGCCTTTTATGCCAGAAGGCAGCCGAGGCGCGGGGAGAGGGAAGGGGAGAGGGGAACTCCTTCTTTCAAAAGGAGAATTGCTGGGCTAAGGCAGGGGTTCGAGCGCAAGATGGCGGAAGGAGACTTCGCCCTTGCCTCCGCCGTGGATCTGGAGGCCGATCTTGCCGGCTTGAACGATCGAGGCGTCGGGTTCGGTGTAATCGATCGTCAGAACTCCGTTGATCCAGGCGCGGACCCGCGGGCCTTCGGCGCGGATGGTGTAATCGTTCCATTCCTGTCGTTTGAGGACGGGTTCGAGGGCCTTCAGGTCGGACTGGGCGAGCACCTTGTTGCGGCGGGACTCGTCGTAGAGACACCCCCACCAGGACGGGTCGCCCAGGTCGAGTTGGTAGCCGATCATCTCGTTCTCGGGTTGGCGGGTGCGCTCGCTGCGGATCTGGACCCCCGAGTTGACGAAGCCTTCGGTCCCGCGCAGGCGGAATTGGAGGCGGAGGACGAAGTTGGTGAAGGAGGCGTCGGTGGCCAGGAACTCGTTGCGGGGGACAAGGGTGGACAGGGAGCCGCCGACCAGGGCGCCGTCCTCGATGCGCCAGGTGCGGTTGGTGTCCCCGTTCCAGCCGGCGAAGGTGCGGCCATCAAACAGGGTGCGGGCCGCGGAGGCCTCCGCCCCGCGCAGCAGGCCGGTGGCCAGAAGAAGGACGGAAAGGGCAGCGGCAGTCTTCATCGTGGTGGAGGGGTGCTCAGGCAAGGTTGGTTTGACCCGGGATGGGGACTTCGGGGAAGGGGAGCGGGCCGAAGGTGTAGTTCTGGGGGCCGAGTCGGGCTTCCGACTTGATGAGGGTATCCCATTCGATGGTGCGGCCGGTGTAGGCGGATTCGCGTCCCATAATGGCCATGAACGTGCTCTCGGCCACGGCCTGAGCCGCGTTGATGGGATCGCCGGCGCGGATGCTGGCGATGAGGTCCTGGTGTTCCTGTTGGTAGGGGTTGTTGTCCTCGCGGCGGCGCATGCGCCAGACCTCGCCGGAGCGGGGTTTGATCAGGTTGTCGCCGTCGCGCAGGACGGCGGAGCCTTGGGTGCCGACGAAGAGTTCCTCGACGCGCCCGTCGCAGCGGTTCATTTGGCGGCTCTGGCTGAACATGCGGATGCCGCTGGCGTATTCGAACTCGACGGCGAAGTGATCGTAAATGTTGCCATGCTCCTTGCCCCCGCGGGCTTGGCGTCCGCCCATGCCGTAGGCCTTGACCGGACGTTCCCCCACCACCCAATGGAGAATGTCGAGGTTGTGCACGTGCTGCTCGACCACGTGGTCGCCGCTCAGCCAGGTGAAGTAGTTCCAGTTGCGGAGCTGCCATTCCATGTCGCTCCAGCCGGGCTGGCGGTCGATGACCCAGATGACGCCGCCATTCCAGTAGCCGCCGCCGTAGAGGATCTCGCCGATGGCGCCGCCCTGGAGGCGTTTGACGGCTTCGACGTAGCTCTTGCGGTGGCGGCGCTGGGTGCCGGCCGCGATCCCGAGCTTCTTTTGTTTGGCCAACTCCCCGGCTTCCAGGACGAGGCGGATGCCCGGGGCGTCGACGGCGGCGGGTTTCTCCATGAATACGTGCTTGCCCGCCTGGATGGCGGCCAGGAGGTGGGCCGGCCGGAAATGAGGGGGCTGCGCGAGGATGACATAGTTCACGTCGCCCAAGGCCAGCAGTTTCTGGTAGGCGTCAAAGCCCGTAAAACAATGGTCGTCGGGCAGGGCGATCTGCAACCGGGCGAGCTGTTCGCGGCAGCGGGCCAGGCGATCGGGAAACACGTCGGCCAGGGCTGTCACTTGAATGTTCCGCTGGGCGACGCGCGCGTCCGCGGCGACGTCCTCGGTATGGTAGCCGGAGGCGGGGTAGACCACTTGGGTGGTGACCCCGAGGGCGTCGAGAATGGCTCCGGTGCCGCGTCCGCCGCATCCGATCAGGCCGATGCGGATGGGGTCATCCGGCGCGGCGTGGGCGGTGATGAGCCCGGGGAACGGGCCGGTGGCCGCCAGGGTGGCGGCCGCGAGGGAGGAGCGGCGGAGGAATTGGCGGCGAGACACTTCGGCCTGGGACGGGGTGGGCGCGGGCGGGTTCATAATCGGGGGGCTAATCGACGGAGTGCGCGAACATGGAACCGCCACATCATGGCGGCCCTCCCCTCAGTCGTCAATGGCCTGACCGACCAGCAGGCGGAACTTCCAGCCGGTTTGGTCAGCGACCGGTCCCTGGGTTTGTTTCATGAGGATGCCGATGGTTTGCTCTTCGGGATCGGCGAAGTATTGGGTATTGAAGTAGCCACCCCAGTCGAAGGTGCCGGCCGATCCCTGGCCGCCGCGGCCCTGGCCTTGTTCGGTGACCACCCCGAAGGCGAGTCCGTAGTGCTTGTCCGGCCCCCCCCAGAGGGTGCCGACTTGGTTGCTCATGAGGGTGGCGACGGTCGTGCGGCTGAGGATGCGGATGCCGTTGAGTTCGCCCCCATTCAGGTACATTTGGAGGAAGGTCGCGTAATCCTGGGCGGTGCTGCAGAGGCCGGCCCCGCCGGAAAAGAAGGTGCGGGCGCCGGTGATGGGGTAATCGGGGTCGTAGAAGGTGACCGGGTAGCGGATCCAGCGGCCCTCCTCGAGTTTCTGGACGGCGACCAGGCGATCGGCTTTGGCGACGGGAAGGTAGAAGCCGGTGTCGTGCATGCCGAGCGGCTTGAAGAGCCGGTCTTGGAGGAAGACGTCGAAGGTCTGTCCGGACAGCACCTCGATGAGGTAGCCGAGCACGTCGAGTCCTTCGCTGTAGGTGAAACGCTCGCCGGGATGGTGGTGCAGCGGCAGGGTGGCGAGTTTCTTGACGTTCTGGCCGATCGTGACCGGTTCGGTCGTGAACAAATCCGTGATCCCAGCGCGAGCGTAGATCTTGCGGAAGCGCTCGTCGCCGTCAATGACCCCGTAACCGATCCCCGAGGTGTGGGTCAAAAGCTGTCGAATCGTGATCTCGCTGCGCGCAGGCTGGCCCGTCCAGGTGCCGTCCTGTTCATTATAGGATTCGAGAACTCGGGGGTTCTTGAACTCCGGGATGAATTTGGAGACCGGGTCGTCGAGCTGGAACCGGCCTTCCTCCCAGAGCATCATGACCGCGGTCGCCGTGATCGCCTTGGATTGGGAAGCGATGCGGAAGATGTCGTCCCGGCGCAGAGGCCGGTTGGCCGCGTCCTCGGCCGAGCCGAACGCCTTGAAATACACGATCTTGCCGTGGCGCGCGACGAGGGCGACCACGCCGGGGACCTCCTTCTGGGCCACGGCCTGTTCACAGAGGGCGTCCATGCGCGCGAGGCGATGCGCCGACATGCCGACACTGGCGGGGGGGGCCTCGGCCAGCGGGGGCGACTTCTGGATGGACGGCGTCTGGGCCTGGAGGCTCAACGCGAGGAGCAGGAGACCGACGATCAGGATGCGCATAGCAGATGGAGCGGAAGGTGGTGCTTGAGACAGAGCGGAGGTTGCCGCGTCCTCGGACAGGCGGCAACGCCAAATTGGAGACGTTGGAACGCAACGCAGCACGCCAAAGCGGAGAGGGGTCCCTCCCTCGGGTCACCGTTACTTCTGGCGCACGGGGTCCAGACGGGGCGCCGGCCAAATTGGCGATTCGCGGTTGCGTGGGCGCGAGGACTGAGGATACTCGCGGCGACCATGACGATGACATCTATTGGTGAGTGCGGAAATAAGCAGACACGCCTCACCCCTACCCTCTCCCCAACCCCTGAAAGCGAAGTGGTAGAGCGGGGTTGGGGAGAGGGAGGCAGGGAGAGGGGAGCCGTTGCATGTCTGCTTGCCTATGAACTCTGCCATAGCGCGTCGGCCGGGCGGGGGACTGGAAGGGGACCGGGGCGGACCCTGTTCGGGAAGGCGACCGTGGGCGTTTGGGCGAGGGGCCCTCTCGCGCTGGCGGTCTGGCTGCTCGCGGCCGGGCCGGGGATGCTGGCCCAGGAAGGCGGCGCGAGATCCGGACCGCGAAGCATCCGCGAGTTCGGCGTGGATCCCACGAACAGCGCGGCGGTCAACAAGGAACGATTGCAGGCCGCGATCGATTGGGCCGCGAGTCGAGGCGCGGCCTTGTGGGTGGAGCCGTCGGAGGAGCCGTATCCGGTCGACGGCGGTTTGGTGTTGCGGCAGAACGCCTCGCTGCTGGGCGCGCATGGGCCGGTGGGGCGGGGGACGAAGCACCCGACGAAGGCGCAGCCGGTGGGGAGCGTGTTCCGGATTGAGGACGAGACGGCGCCGTTTTTGACCGTCGAGGGGGCCACGCAGGTGCGGGGGATCCAGTTCTGGTATGCCCGGCAGACGTTGCGGGATCCGGCCAAGATCCTGCGCTATCCGGCGACGATTCGGGTGTCGCAAGAGCGGTCCGCACAGGGAGTGACGTTGTCGTGTCTGACTTTTTACGGTGAGTATTTGGCGATGGATTTCAATGCGTCGCGGTCGCGGGTTTGCGAGCAGATCCTGATCGAGCACTGTTACGGGTATCCGTTGGGGGGCGAGTTCATTCGGATCGACTATTGTTACGACATCCCGCGGATTCTCCATTGCCACGTGAATCCGGCCAACCTCCGCTATTTTGCGGGGGGGTTCAGCAAGGCGGTGATCGACGCGGTGGTGGCGGCGGGGACCTACACGTATGCGATCAACCACACGGACAACGCCGTGCTCATGGACGTCTTCACCTTCGGGGCCTATGGCGGCGTTTACCTGGGCCCGGCTACCTACGGTCAGTTGACCAGTTTCAACCTGGATTGTGTGACAGTGGGGATCCATAAGCGGGGCGACGGGACGTTCAATCGGAACTGGCAGATCGCCCAGGGGTCGATCATCGCGAACACCGGGCCGCGGGTGGAGGACGTGCATCCGATCCTGATCGATGGCGAGGGGCACACCTCGCTGGTGAATGTCGAGGCCTTCTCCGGCGGGAACGGGGCCTTGACGACCCTGAATCGGTCCCAGGATTTTCTGAGGGTTCGGGGGAATCAACGTCTGACCGTGACGCTGGTAGGGTGTCGGATGCGGAACTACGAGGGGGCGGAGCCGGTGGTGGTGGAGAACCCCCTGGCGACGGTGCAGGCGGTGGGGTGCCTGGACAAGGAGGAACGGTGGTTCCAGCGGGTGATCGGCCCGCGGGACGGCCCGCAGGCCCCGTGAACGAGTCGCCGGACATGGTGAGAGAGTGTTCCCGCGGCGGGCCCTGGCCGGCCGGGTGGCCGGGCGATGCGCAGGCCGGATGGCGGGGAAGGGGGGAGCGGTGGAAAGGCCTGCGGGCCCTGGGCGGCGTGGGACTTTACCTGGTGATAGTCCTGGGCGGAGGCGCCTTGTTGGCGCCCTTGCTCTACGCAGCGGCCCAGGCGGCCGAAGCCCAGGGGTGGCCGTTGGGCCAATTGTCCAACGCCCCCTTCAGCCGCTACGTCTCGCGGTCCCTCATGATCGTCGCCCTGCTCGGACTCTGGCCCCTGATGCGATTCCTCGAAGTCCGGTCCTGGCGGGATCTGGGATGGGTGCGCGGGCGGGCGGATGGTCGGGATTTCGGCTGGGGGTTCGGGCTTGGGTTGGCGACCTTGGCCTTGGCGTTTGTGTTGGTGGTGACGGGCGGGGGGCGAGTGCTGGATGGGGGGCGGACGTGGTTTGACCTGGGGCGGCACTTGGTCAATGCGGTGTTGGCGGCGGTGTTCGTGAGCGTGTTGGAGGAGACGCTCTTTCGCGGGGCGATTTTCGGGTCGCTGCGGCGGTCGCTGCCGTGGTTCTGGGCGCTCGCGGGGAGCAGCCTGGTGTATGCGCTGGTGCACTTTTTGGGGCGGCCGCCGACGCCGCCGGAGGTGCGGTGGTATTCGGGGTTTCTCTGCCTGGGGGCGATGGCCGAGGGGTTCGTGCAACCGGCGGCGTTGATGCCGGGCCTGTTGAACTTGTGGATGACGGGGATGATTTTGGGATTGGCCTTTCAGCGGACGGGGGCGCTTTGGTGGTCGGTGGGCCTGCATGCGGGTTGGGTGTTTTGGGTGAAGACCTACGGGTTCGTGACGGCGGACGTGGCGGGAGCGAACGTGTGGTGGTGGGGGACCCGTCGGTTCACGGATGGCTGGCTGGCGTTGGGAATCCTGGGGGCGGTCTGGGCGGGGGTGACCTGGTGGTTGGCACCGCGGGCGGCTGGGCGGGAGGCGGGCGAGGCGGGGTCAGGGGCTTCGCGGGGAGGCGGCTGGTGGGCCTGACCGTGGCGGCGACGTGGGGGCGAGGCGGGTGGGGCGGCCTGAAAAGCTGGCTTGATGCCGGGTT
>CAZVRY010000165.1:0-15899 GCA_964629545.1 uncultured Verrucomicrobiota bacterium
GTACGAATTCTGCCTCTTGCACTCTGCCTTCTCCCTTTCCGGTTCATGGAGAGAGGTCCATGCGCAGAATTGCTGTTTTCTTTCGCTCCAAGCTTGTTTCAGGGCGGCTCGTATGCTCTTGTTGCCCTGGAGTGATGGATGCGCGGGCGTCGTATTCGCAGATTTGGCCTTGGCACGCCGCGCGCTGGACGGCATTGAGGTCGGATGGGCCGTGGTCAATGGAATGCGCATGTTGAGGATTTGGACAAGGACGTTCTCGAGTCGTGGCCGGAGCACGGCCAGGCTAAGCCTCCGCGTGGGCCCGCTCGCGGCGTGCTGCCTGATCGGAGTCCCACTGATGCTGGCCGCCCGTGCCGGAGAATTGGGCCCCGTCCCGAAACCTCCTTCCATCGCACAGGCCGAGCTGCTGCCACGGCGGGATCTTCGACCCTTCGGGCCGACCTTCGCCACCCTCGACACCTCCAGCCGCGAGTCCGTTCGCAATTTCTTCTCCGCGGTCTACGGCGCCTCCCGGGTCTTTTCCATCGGATGGACCGGGAGCCACGCCACCTGCACCCCGGGCGCCACCGCCGCCGCCTTCCGGGATCAAGTCGAGGTGCGGCTGAATTATTACCGCGCCATGGCCGGTGTGCCGGCCGGCATCGCCTTCAACGGCGCCAACCTTCCCCAAGTCCAGGCCGCCGCCCTCATGATGAGCGCGAACAACGCCCTCAGCCATGAACCGCCCCCAGGCTGGACCTGCTACTCGAACGACGGCGCGACCGGCGCCCTGAATTCCAACCTTTCTCTGGGCCACGACGGACCCGAGGCGGTCGATGCCTACATGGACGACTTCGGGAGCGAGAACGGCCCCGTCGGCCATCGCCGCTGGATCCTCTATCCCCAAACCCAACTGATGGAAAGCGGCGACATCCCCTTCGTCAGCCCCACCCAGAGGGAAGCCAACGCCCTGTGGGTCCTCGACGGCCACTATTTCGACCCCCGGCCCGCCACCCGGGACGGCTTGGTCGCCTGGCCGCCACCCGGCTTCGTGCCTGCCCCCGTCGTGTTCAATCGCTGGTCCCTCAGCTACCCCCAAGCCGACTTCGCCACCGCGACCGTAACCGTCACCAGCAACGGCGTCCCCCTGCCCCTCTCCATCCAATCCCGCAATCCGGACGCGGGTGAGAACTCCATCGTCTGGCTCCTGGACGGACTCAACGCCAATTTCCCCTCGGCCTGGCCCTCCCCCCCCGGCGACCTCACCTACCACGTGGCCGTGACCGGGGTCGTGGTGGCCGGAGCGCCCACCAACTTCGCCTACGACGTCCAGGTGTTCGACCCGATCCGCTACGGGGCCGACACCGTTCTTCCCACCCCCTCCGGCGCTGCCCAACCCATCGCCGGAATCCCCAATACCTACACCTTCGCCGCCGTCCCCCTCGCCTCAAGCTACGAATGGCGGCGATCCCAACTGACCCCTTTCACGGCGGTCGAAGGCGGAGAAACAGGCCTGGGGGATTTCCAGGTCGCCGTCTCAGCCGGCTACAGTGTCCTCACCAACCTCAGCGGCGCCTCGGGCATGTTCGCCTTTCACCTGGCCCATACCGGCGAGGCCAACCAGCGTCTGACCTACACCCGAACCCTCTGTCCGCGCGCCGGAGCCGCATTGCAGTTCCGCAGCCGCCTGGGTTGGGCCACCCCCTCGCAAACCGCCCGAATCAGCGTCTCCGTGGACGGCGGAGTCAATTGGGCGGTCCTTTACCAGCAATCGGGCACCGGCGGCTCCGGGGAAGCCAGCCTCCAAAACCGCTCCGTCTCCTTGGCCAACTACGAGGGCCGCACCCTGCTCCTGAGATTCAGCTACGACCTCTCCTCGGGCCCTTACTACCCCCAAAGCAGCTCCGGCGTCGGCTGGTACTTCGACGACCTCACCTGGACCAACACGGACGAAGCGACACAATCGGTGGTGACCCCCGTCGGAAGCGGATTGTCCTTCCCCTTCACCCCGCCCGCCGCCGGTCCTTATGCGCTCCAAGCCCGAGGCCTGGTAGCCGGCCTCTATCCCCTCGAATGGAGCCCCATCGTCGAGGTCCAGGCCCAAGTCGCCATCCTCGGCCGACGCATCTTCTACAACCAATCGAAGTTCGATGGAAACAACGCCGCCGCCAACGCGTCCGACGACGGCGCCATCGCCCCGAACAAAGTCGCCCTCCGCCCAGGCCAAACCGCCACCTTCACCAACTACACCAGCTACTCGAAGGGCATCAATGGCATCATGATCGATATCGGCGGCCTCCCCGGCACCCCCACTTCAAGCGATTTCGAGTTCAAGATCGGCAACAACAACACGCCCGGCGGTTGGGCCGTGGCGCCCGCACCCACCACCATCACCGTCCGCCCCAACGCCGGCGCCAGTGGATCCCACCGCCTCACCCTCATCTGGACCAACGGCACCATAAAGAAGACCTGGCTACAGGTCACCGTGAAGGCAACCGCCGCCACCGGATTGGCCGCCCCCGACGTCTTCTACTTCGGCAACGCGATCGCCGAAAGCGGAGATTCCGCAGCCCACGCCCGGGTGGAGGTGCAGGATGAACTGTTGGCGCGTGTTAACCCTCGAGGTTTCTTCAACCCGGCACCCATCGATTTCTTTGTGGATTACGACCGGGATGGTAACGTCAACGCCACTGACCAACTGTTGGCACGGATCAATACTACGAGCATTTTTACGGCCCTTCGCTTGATCACCGTCCCGTAATTGGCAATACTCGCTTTGTGCCTTGCAAGTCCATAGCTCGACGCTGCAACAAATAACCGACAGCCGACTCAGAACCTATGATCTCCTTACTCCGCCCGGCATCCAACTGGCTTAGCACGCTGCTTTCTGCAGGCGGCTTCCTCGCGATTAACACGCTGCTCACCTCCTCTGGCCAAGCCCAGCTCACGGTCAGCTCGGTCACCCTGGACAAATTCTCCCTGCAACCAAACCAGCCCAACCAACAGATCAAGATCTTGATCTCCGGCAGCGGGACGTTTTACGGCATGAACTTCCGCGCTCAAATCGGCGATGGCTACGATTCCGATCCGGATCGTAACGCCCTCATTGGGGGCTCCGTCGATGGGCCTAACATCACCAGCGTGGACGCGGACGGATCTCTAACGGTCTTCGGAGCCGCGAATTCTAACCCAGCCACGGATCCAGGCAGCGGAGAACAATTGGCACTGCGTATCGTAAGCACCCCGTCCGCCAATGCATCCCCGAATGGAACGCTAGCCATCCTCACTATCGACACCACCGGCTTTGCCAACACCTCCTTCAACCTCACCCTCGACACCGTAGGTGGAAAGACTGAACTCCTTCCACTCTCAGGTCCCCAGGTCGATCTTGACCACCTGTGGGAGATCACTATCACCCCGGTCCCGGAACCCACGCGCGTGGCGCTGGCGGCTGGCGGCGTGCTCATCCTGTTCGCCATGGCCCGCCGCCGACCCTCCTTCTGACAATAGCGCTCCCCTGGGCTGCAACATTTGGCTTCATCTTCATGGCGCCCCTTTCTCCAAAGCCGACCTTTCGACGCAGCCTCGGCAGCAGGCCGCGGGGCAGCGGCTTTGCGTTGCACATACCCAACGCGAGCTCCCTGAGAAACGTCGCGCGAAGTCTCGCCATTCTGCTGACGTCCGCAGCGTTGGAGGTTGACGGCGCGCCTCTGTCCCTGGAGGTCGGGCACCACGTGCTTGTGCCGAACACGCCCGGACAACACATCGAGATCAGGGTAAGCGGCGGCGCCGCCATCGCCGGCCTCAATTTCAAAGCCCAGATCGGCGACGGTTTCCCCGATGTCCCCGGCAGTTCGGTCGACGGCCCGAACATCACCGACGCGCGCCTGGACGGTGCGTTGGGCCCGACCATCTTCAGCCCCAATAACGCCGGCCAGCAAGATCCCGGCAGTGTCCCCCAAGTCGCCCTCCGCACCATCACCACTCAAGAGGGAACCGTCCCGGCAAACGGCGTCCTCGCCATCTTGGTCATCGACACCACCGGGTTCGCCGAAGGCACGTTCGCGCTGAAATTGGGCGACACCTTCGCGGGGCCAACCGAGTTCCTCGATCAGGAGGCCAATCCTATCCCGGCGGAAATCGCGGATGGATCGATCACGATCGGCAACGTCTCACCCCCCACGCTCAGCTTCACGGTGACGGGCGGCCAACTCCGCCTCGAATGGGACTCCGGGCGCCTCGAGGAAGCCGACGCAGTCCCGGGGCCGTGGAGGCCAGTCGAGGGGAATCCGAGTTCAGGTTTCGTGGTAAGCCCAACCGAGCCCGCGAGATTCTATCGCGTGCGCTTTCCCTAGCCCGAATACTTCGCCGCCAGCATATCCCCTCTCCCTGTCTCCCTCCCCAACCCCTTGGAGGATCTCCGCGGCAAGGGGTTGGGGAGAGGGCGATAGAAGAGGGGACTCGCCCAGCCCCCGAGATTTGGCTCGCTTCCGGGCCTCGTTTCGGCCAAGGTGCCCGTCCTAGTGCTTTAACGCAAAGCCTTATGGGCGTGATGGAGCAGACCAATAGGATTCCAGACGCCATGCGGCGGCAGTTGCGCCGGGTGGCTCGTGCGTGGACCAGGGCAGCCACCTGGATCGCCGTCTTTCCCTTTCTGGCCGCCCTGCTCGTGGCCACCTGGACTTGCCTCCAAGCCCCGTGGTCGGCCTCCATCACCCTCGTGCGACCCGCGCTGCCGGAGATCACCCCTCGCAGCCCTGACGCCGAACCCCCCGCAAAAGGGGACATCCCCGAAGCCCTTCTGTCCTTGCTGCAATCCCGGTCCACCGCCGCCACCCTGCGCGAGCAAGCCGGCATCCCCGCCTCGCCTTCGCCCTTCGCGGAACCAGCCCTCCCCCTCCTCACCGTGGGATCGCGCGCCTTAACCATCACGACCACTGCCGCAACCCCCCAGGCGGCGGCACGCCTGGCCAATGCCTACGGAGCGGAGGCGCAGATCCTCAGCGCCCGCCTGCAAGTCGAAGAACACCAGCGCATCCAGGCCGCCTTGGCCGAACGGCTCGCGTCGGTGGACCGCGAACTGGAGGCGGCCAATCGGGAGTTGATGGCGGCCTCCGCACGGGCCAGCGGAGCCGCCTTGGGACACGGACTCACCAACGTCTTGCGAGAAATGGTGGAGTTGGACCGGCGCATCGGGGAAGCGATGGGGCAGAGCCAGGCGTGGGAACAGCAAATGAACAACCTGGCCAAGGAGATCATGCGCTTTACCCCCGCCCTGGTCAGCGCCCGCGAGGCCCTGGACAAGGCCCTCATGCGCTACACCAGCGAACACCCGCGCGTCAAAGAACTCCAGGCCGGCTTCGACGCGTTGCAGGCCGAACTGCAAGCGCGCGGCGTCTCGCCCGACCTCGACGTCTCCGGTTGGGCCAACCCAGCCGCCTCGGCCCTCTACCTCCAAATCGTCGAACTCCGCAGCAAACGGGAAACGGCCGAGCGAGAGCTGGCCGACGCCCGGTCCCGCCGGCAACGCATCCAGCTCAGCCTGGAAACCCTGCCCGTCGAGGAAACTCAGTGGGTGCAACTGCTCAGCCGGGGACGCGCCCTCCAAGAGGCCCGCTTCGAACTGGCCACCCGGCAACAGCGGGCCGCCCTCCCGCCCGAACAAGCCGAAGCCGGCTATCGCGTCCTCCGCGAAGCCCAAGCATCCGACGCCGTCAGTCCCGGACGCTGGTCGCGAGCCGCCCGCCAAGGTGTCCTCGCCGGCCTGCTCACCGGGTTGATCGCCGCGGGAGGGGTCGGCTGGCGCGAGACGCGGCGACGCAGCATCCGGACGCCCGAGGATCTCGCGGACGCCACCGGGCTGCCGGTCTTGGCGGTCTTGGGTGACTTGACCACGATGACGGATGACGAGAAGGAGCAGTGGGCCTACCGCACGTTCGCAGCCCTCAAAGCGCATCTCACCAAGGTGCAACGAGAACCGCTGGTCTGCGGGTTCATGGCGGCGCGCCCAGGCGAAGGGTGCGGCACCTGGATCCGCCTCCTGGCCGATGCCGCCCGGCGTCAGGGTTTCCGGGTCGTCACCGTCGAGGCCCCCCGCCCCGCCAAAGCCATCGGCCCAGGCCCGGCCCACGCCGAAGCGGTCGATTCCGAGGACCTGCTGCCGGCCCTCGCCCAGGACGGGGCCCTCCTTCGCGAAGCCGTGCCTCGACACGTCGAACTGCCTTCCTGGGAATGGAACCTGGCCCAGTGCCAGCAGTGGCGCGGCGTCGTGGAACGGTGCGTGGCCACCGATTACCTGATTGTCCTAACGAAACTGCCGCCCGCATCCGTTAAGGAGTCAATTATGCTTGCACAGGAAATGCCCAATCTCTTATGGCTTGGCGCCAACGCTATGGCCGACCGCCAGGAGACCGAATCGCACCTGGCCCTCTTGCGCGGGGCCCGTTGCCGGTTGGTCGGCGCCGTCCTGAACCGAGTCGAGGGCCAAACCGGATCCTGGTTGCGTCAAGCCGGCTCGATGCTGGCGGCCGCATTTCTGCTGGGCGCCACGGCCCATCCCCAAGCCCAAACCCTCTCCCCGCCAGCCGCCCCAGCTCCCTCCGCCAAACCCATCGTCGCCCCGTCCCTCTCCGCAACCTCCGCCGCCGGCGGCGCCCCCGTTCTGGCCGACTGGCAAAAAAAACTCACCCTCGGCCCCGGCGATGCCATCAATGTCAGCATCTACGGCCAGGACGACACGGCCCGACCCGGACTGGTGATCGGCCCCGACGGGCGCATCAACTACTTGGAGGCCCGCGATTTCCTGGCCAGCGGCCTCTCCATCGATGAACTCCGAAAACAACTCGAGGAGGTCCTCGGCAAATACCACCGCTCACCCCGCGTCATCGTCACCCCGGTCAGCTACCAGTCCAAAAAATACTACGTCCTCGGCAACGTGGCCCGCAAAGGTGTCTTCCCCCTCGACCGGCCCGTCACTATCGTCGAAGCCGTCGCCCGGTGCAGCGGCTTCCTCACCTCCGAGGAAGGGCGCAACGCCATCGTCCAGGCTGACCTCCAACGCGCCTTCATGGTCCGCCGCAACCCCGACGGCAGCCAATCCCGCGTGGCGCTCGACTTCGAGGGACTCTTCCAAACGGGCGATCTCTCCCAAAACCTCGTCCTCGCCCCCGAAGACTACCTCTTCTTCCCCCCGCTCGGCCTGCGCGAAATCTATGTCCTGGGACAAGTCCGCACCCCCGGCCCCCTGCCCCTCACCGTGGACCTGACCATCGAAGGCGCCATCGCCGGAGCCGGCGGCTTCACCGACCGCGCCTGGAAAAGCAAAGTGCTGCTCGTGCGCGGTTCCCTCGCCAAGCCGGAAGGGCAAGTGGTGGACGTCATCGGCGCCGTCAAAGGCAAACGCCCGGGCACCCTCCTCCAAAATCGCGACATCCTCTACGTGAGTGAACGGCCCTTCGCCCGGGTCGAGGAACTCATCTACCAGGCGGTGGATAGCTTCGCCTACGCCTTCGTGGTCGGCACGACGGCACGCTTCACCCCGCCCATCTTCACTGAGCCCATCATCCCATGAACGCTTCCTCCCCCTCCATCGGCCATCCGCACGAGGAAGCTCACGCCACGCCGACGCCTTCCCCGGCCTCCACCCCCCGCACCCGTCCTCCCCACCCCGCCTGGCCCGCCTTGAGCCTTGGATTAGTCCTCCTCCTGGCCGGTTGCGCCCAACCCGTTCCCGCCTTCGAGGTCCTGCCCCCGGCGACCGGTGGCCCCACCCCCAGTCCCGCCCTTCCCAACCCGGCCACCACCGCCGCCCCACCAGAAGCCACGCCCGCCCCCTCCCCGGCCCCCTTGCCCCCACCTCTCATCGAAGAACCAACGACCACCAACGGAGTCCCGCTCGCCTGGCTCAGACCTTCCACCAACCTCTTCCGCCTCGGCCCCGGCGATGTCCTCGAAGTCGAGTTGCTCAGCGAACCCAGCCCCCGGTCCACCGTGTTCCTCGGACCGGATGGGAAAATCTACTACAGCTTCCTGCCCGGCCTCTTCGTCTGGGGCTTGACCCTCGAGGAAACCCGCGAACTCATCGCCCAGGAACTCGCCGCCTTCGTCAAATCCAAACCCGAAGTCGGCGTCTCCCTGCGCTCCGTCGGCAGCCGCCAAATCTGGGTCCTCGGCACCGTCACGAACCCCGGCGTCTACCCCCTGCCCACCCCCATGACCATCCTCGAAGCCATCGCGCTGGCCGGCGGCACCGTCACCCCGGCGGGCGTCAACTCCGGGGTCCTCGACCTCGCTCGCAGCTTCGTCATGCGCCAGGGCCAAATGATCCAAGTCGACCTCCACAGCCTGCTCGCCCGCGGCGATATGAGCCAAAACATCTACCTCGAACCCGATGACTTCATCTACCTGCGCTCGGCCATCACCCGGAACATCTATGTGATGGGGGCCGTGGGCCGCCCGAGTATCCTCCCCTTCGTCGACGACCTCACCGCCCTCACCGCCATCTCCCAGTCCGGCGGCCCCGTGCCCTATGCCCAGCGCAGCAAAGTCGTGATCGTGCGCGGCTCCCTCAGCAAACCCATTACCCTCGAACTCAACTACTCGGCCATCGCCAAAGGCAAGGAACCCGACCTGCGGCTGCAACCCGGCGATATCGTCTATGTGCCCATGTCTCCCTACGCACGGGTGGGCCAATTGGTCGAGTCCATCGTCCAAAACTACGTCCGCACCACCGCGATCAACGAAGGCTACCGGGCCGCCGGAGGCACCGGAAATATCACGCCCACCCTCCCCGCACCCACGCCGTAGGCCCGCACGCGGCCCCGCCGCCCCCCTCAGCACAGCGCCCCCTGCGTCCCCTCGCCGCTGATCGCCAAGGGACGCCCATAGAGCCGGGCGTGAAAGTAGTTGGCAAAATAATAGGTGCGCAGCCGATGGTCGATCGACGCCGTCGGCAGATAGCGGGGCAATTGCGCCCCCACGTCGGTCGCCATGGCGGCGCGCCCAGCGGCCGTCGTCTCCAGCAGCAAAAACCGGCCCTCATGGTGCACATGCAACCAAGCGTGATTCACCAGCCGATCCCCAGGCGTCGGATTCCACAAGCCCACCACAAACTCCACCGGCCACCCCAACTCGCACAACTTGCGCCAACCCCACAGTGCGTGATCCTCGCAATCGCCCAGCCGACTGCGCTCGAACTCCAGCGGATGCTGCCAGTGATCCTCCTGCTCCGTCGCCCGCCCGTCGGGCACATACCGGCACGCCAGCAACCAGCCACAAACCTCCTCGAACGTCCCGACCTGCACCTGACTGCGACCCGCCAGATAACGCCGAAAATCACCCTCCGCCCGCGGCACCAACTCCCGCCAGTCCACCACCGCTTCCACCCGCTTCAGCGGATCGCGCGGCGGCGACCGGTGATACCACCACCGGCGCAGCGCATCCCACCCCGGGGACGATCCGTGGCCAACCCAAGGACTGCAGCATGACACCGGCCGAGACATGCGAGGCGCCAGCCTAACAGAGCCCCGCCAGAACGCCAGCGCCGTGCAGGTCACCCCGTCCACCCCGGCACAAACCAGGAACCGCTCCCAGACTCTTCAGCTCGCCCTGAATTCCTGAGGCTGACCCCGCCCGACCCCGAACCCCGACCCGACCCCACCCGCATTCGGGGCGAATCGCCAATCGCGCCCCAGTGCATCCCCGAATTGACGGTCAGCATCACGTCGACAGCACCCGGTCGGCCGGCCTCCGTGCTGCCGGACCGCCGGCCTCCTTGACGGCGAGAGGGACCAGCCGCCAGGAGGCCGGCGCTCCGATCCAGCCACCCACACCCCCGAGATGCACCGATCGCTCCCTGGATCCAAAATCCATGCTTGGCAAACCGCCGGCCGCCAGCCCCTAATCCAAATACCACACGCCGCCCATCCCCCAGATCGACCCATGATCCGATCCCGCGCCGCGAGCCACGCCCTCCTCCCTCTCCTGGCCGTCATGCTCACCGCCCGCGGCCAAACCGGAGATCCCGCCACCACGCCTGCCGCCCTCGTGCCAACGAACCTCGTCGTCCTCTTCAACGGCACGAACCTGGCCGGTCTCACGCCGTGGCTGGTCGACTCCCGCCACGCCGACCCGCGAGGCGTCTTCCGCGTCACCAACGGCCTGATTCGCATCTCCGGTGACGGCCTGGGCTACCTCGCGACCGAGCAGGCTTACCGCGACTATCGGCTGGTCGCCGAATACCGGTGGGGTCGCACCAATTGGCCCTGGGCCGACCGCATCGGCCGCGCCCGCGACTCCGGCATCTTCCTCCACGCCTGGGGACCCGATGGCAACAGCCATGACGGCCACGGAGCCTTCAAAGCCGCCATCGAATGCAACGTGTTCCAAGGGGCCACCGGCGACTTCCTGCTCATTCGAGGCGCCGACGCGGAAGGCCGCGATCTGGCCCCGCGCCTCACCGCCGAGATCGCGGAAAGCACCGACCCCGAAGGCTGGCCCTACTGGCAGGCCGGAGGCCAACGACGCGCCATCGAACGCTGGGGACGCCTGAACTGGGGCCTTAAAGACCGCGCCTGGCGCGACGTGCTCGACATGCGCGGCCCCCACGACCGCGAAAGCCCCCCCGGCGCCTGGACCCGCCTCGAATGTGTCTGCGACGGCCCGCAGATCCGAATCTTCGTCAATGGCACCTTGGTCAACGAAGCCCTCGATGTCTTCCCCCGCCAAGGACAAATCCTGCTCCAGTGCGAGGGCAGCGAGATCTTCTTCCGCCGACTCGAACTCCACCCGCTCACTCGCTGAAGGACTCCCCCCAATCGTGCCCGCTCATCGAGCCGCCCCCCATCTCCCCCGCCACGCCGCGTAGTCCTCCTGCACCCCACGCCCCCAATCCCCATACCAGGCGTAGCCATTCCGTCGCTCCGCCTCGATCTCGGACAAGTCGTACTTCTTCACCCCATCACGACCGCAGAAGAAAGGCCGATGGCTATCGATCTCGTAGAACCGTGCCCATAACGGGGACGCCGCAGGATCCCGCACCATGACCTTGTTGCCCTCCACCCGCTCCTGCCGCATCCCCGTCACCTTGACCGCTTCAAACCAGGCCACCCCCGCCTCGATCGCCCGGCGAACCTCCGGCGACGGATCCTCCAGCGACATCAAGAAACGCAAGATCCCCGCGCTTTCCGCACCGCTGAGCGAGACGAGTTCATAGGTCCGCGCCGGTCGCGGTTCCAAAGTGACGGCATCGTGTTGAGCGCACCAGACGGTTGGCCTGCCCCCCACTCGCACCTGGCAGGCCAGAATGCAGGCGATCCCCCGCTCGACCGCTCGCTCCGCCGCCGCTCGTTGGTCCGCGCCCAGGAACCCGTAGTCCACGGCGGTCGCCACTTCCCGCAGGAACTCCATCACCCCGACCATCGTCCCATCGTTGAACGTAATGTGCCGTGCGTAACCCGTCCCCGGCGGATAGGACTGCGGCCATCCCCCCGTCGGATATTGCGCTGCGAGCAGCGCGTCCAGGCCCTCGCGAAACGCCGCCCCACAGGCCGCATCCTGCGTCGCCCGGAACGCCCTCGCCAGGAAGCGCATCTCCCCCCGCGTCGCCCCGTTGTCAAACGTCCCGGCCAACTTCGCCGGTTCCCGGTCCGCCGCCTGCGTCAGGGTGTCGAGGTTCTTCGGCCACGATCCGTGCGAACTCTGCCACGAAAGAACGTTCTGCGTGTATCGACGCCCCTGTTCCCCCCGAAACCAGGCCTCAGGTTGGCGCAACGCCTGGCTCAACGTCATCGCCCGCTCGGCCGCCGCCGCCCCAGCCCAGCAAGCCAGCAGCCCCATCACCCCAGCGGAAATCCTCGAGTTCCAGAACATCCTGCGCATGGCTCCAGTCCCGGCCGTTCTCATCTTGGAATATGCTCTTCCCCTCTCCCTTTCTCCCTCTCCCCAACCTGAGGAAACGCTTCGCTGGCATCGGTTGGGGAGAGGGACGGGGTGAGGGGGCGGTTCATGGAGAGCCTCCAAGTCGGACGAACCGACGCGCATGGGGACCATGAACCCGAAATGCGCAAGGGCTTGGAAATCAACGAACGCATGTTCCGGTTCATGGAGAGGTTCATGGGGAGGGGCAAAGGCAGAGGGGGCATGCGGGCTGTGAAGCATCCGGGTCAGGGCCCATGCACGCGATGGCCAGCCGGATCCACCAGCGTGGGCGTCACCAGCACCAGCAGTTGCTTGCGCACCTTCCGCCCATCACGCCTTGGCTTGCCGTTCTCACCCACCTCCGGATCCTCCGTCACCATTCCCCCCAACACAAGGGTCTGCCCGTCCAACACATTCATCGCCGTCTGCATCTGCCGCAGCCGAAAACGCGGCAACGGCACCTCCACCATCCGCGACTTGCCATTCTCCCAAATCCGCACCTTGCCATCCTTGGGCGGATCGTCGTAACCCATGAACTCCGTCACCGACGGCAACACCGTCAAATGGATGGTCACACCATCCGCCGCCACCTCCGGAATAATGTCCAGAACCGGCCCCACCGGAATCGAAACCGTCAGGAAAGGGCTCGCCAGAGGAGTGGTCGAGGACGGACTCGAACGTAACGCCTCCGGATGCACGCCCGTGATGACCGTCTTCAGTTCGACCACCTGAATCTGGGCCTGGCGTCCGCTGAGCGTGGTCACCCTGGGGGCCGAGAGCAGCGTAACCCCGCGTCGCGTCTCCAAAGCGCGCAGGACCACCCGCAATTGAGCCTCAGTCAGGATCCCCTGCAGAGTCGGCCCTCCCACTGTCGTCACCCGAATGCTGGCCGCGTTGGTCGCCCATCGCCCCGGCCAGTCCAACTCGTCCCCCCGCCGCTCCCGCGAACTCGCAACTTGGATTCCATCCACGGCCGTGATCACCAGGGGAACCTCCGCGTCCGCCTTCCCCCCAGCCGGGGACAAGGAGACCGACCCGGCCCTCGACTCGCCCAGGAACCAGTCGAATCCCAGGTTCCGCGACTCCTCGCCCGTCACTTCCACAAATCGCGCCTCGATCATGACCTGGGGCGGCTCCGAATTGACCATCTCCACGATCTGTTCAATCACGCCCAAATCCTCGGCCGTCGCCCGCACCATCAAGGTGCTGGTCCGCGCGCTCCAGAAAAAGACCGGATACCGCGGCTCGGCCCCTTGCTCCGAACTGGCAATCCCAGGATACACCTCCACCGCGTTCGCCCCCGTGCCTCCCACCCCAGCCGCCGTGCATAAGCGCCGTAAAGCCTCCACCACCGACCGGTTGGTCGCGTTGGCCTCGTCCACCGGCCCAAAACCCTGCCCCAAACGCCGTGGATTGAACCGATACGTCCGTGTCAACAAGAGACCCGGCGACCCCAACCGGGACGCTTCCAAGCCCGCCCCTCCCGCCGCCCCAACCGGCGTCCCCTCGCCCGCCGGAACCCCCTCCGTGGCCAAAACCCGCTCGCCCGCCGCGGCCAGCGACCCCAGCCCATCTGCCGCCGCCCCCACCGCAGGCGCGCCCGCCTCCCGCGCGACCAAGGCTCCCACCCCTCCCACCTCGACCGCCCCCGGACGGGCCAAAGCCGGCGACCCACCGCTCGGCCGTACCTCCCCCACCGCCGCTCCCGCGGGACCCGTGGCGGCTGGCCAGTGACGAACCGCCTCCCCCATCGCCCACCACACGTTCGGGGGCAGTTCGCCCCGCGCGGATCGCGCCCAGGCCGGCAACCAAACGCTGACCATCACCGCCAGCGCCACCAGAGATCCAACCATCAGACGCGAGCCCTGCGAAAGCACCCCGCCGGAACCGGATGCCTGCAACGCCAGCAACCGTTGCACACGCCGACCCAACCCGGAACGGTAACCCGCCATCCCGAACAGCCCCAACACCCCTCCCCGCCGCCACCGCGCCGCCAGCGTCACCAGGCAGTCCGCCAATACCGCCGGACCGTCCTCCACCACCAAACTCGCCTCGTCGGCCACCGTCTCGCACGCCGCGCGGAATTCCCGCCGGGCCCACCACACCGCGGGATGCCACCACAACAACACGCATAAGGTGTCCGCCAACGCCAACCACAAAGGATCACGCCCCCCTAAGTGAGACAACTCATGCGCCAACATCACGTCCCGCTGGCGCGGTGCATGGTCCGTCCAGAAACTAGCCGGCAACCCCACCGCCGGCCTCAACACCCCAAAGGCCATCGGCCCCGCCAAATGCCGCGACGCCACCACCCGCACCGACCGGCCCAACCCCAACCTCACCGCCAACTCCTCCACCCGCCGCCGATCCTCCTCGCGCACCGCCCCCCGCTCCCGCCAACCCACCCAGCCCAGCCACGCCCGCGGCCCCAACGCCCGCAGACCCGCCAAGACTGCGCCGCCCATCCAAACCCACGCCGGCCACCATGCCCCACGCAGAGGGACCGAGGCCACCCCATCGCCCGAGGCCCCCCGTGCCCCCGCCCACCCCAACTCTCCCCCGTCCACCGCGGACAACCCGGAACCAGTCCCGATCGCCGTGGAGGACGTCACGGCCACGACCTCGCGCGGCGGAGTCGACGGGCCGAACCGCAACCAACCGGCCAAGCGCCGATCCCACCCGGCCGCGGAATGCAGGAGCACCCCCGCTAAGCCAACGAGGGTCGCCATCCAAAGGAACCGCCGTAACCGGACCGGGAAACGCAGCCGTGACCCCAACGCGGCGACCACGACAATCACCCCAACCTGCAACCCCAGGAGCACGATGGCTTCCCGCCAGAACGCGAGCGCGGGACTCGGGATCATGGCGCCTTCCTCCGTTGCGCAATCAGTTGCTCCAGCCGAACCAACTCCTCCCGGCTCACCTCCCGCGTCGTCAGCAAATTGCTCACCATCGCCGTCACGCTGCCGCCAAAAATCCGGTCTAACACATGCTCCGCCATGCCTCGACTCACTTGCGCCTCCTCCACCGCCGCTCGATAGATAAACGTCCGCCCCTCCGTGCGATGCTCCACCAAACCCCGAACCTCCATCTTCCGCAGCATCGTCGCCATGGTGGTGTAGGCCAGGTCAGAACCGCCCGGGATGGCCGCCTGAATGCCCGCCACGGCCAATTCACCGCGAGCCCAAAGCGCCTTCATGATGCGGAGCTGCAGGTCGCCCAGTCGATGGAGTTTCGGAGGAGCCATAGGGATATGTGAAACGACTGAGGTAATACTACCGTAGTAGTATGTGTGTCAAGCCTTCCCTCGCTCCCGAACCCAGCTCTGCCCCTGAACCTGTTCCCAGTCGCCCTCGGTGGGGCCATGGCTGCCGCCAAACCGCAAGCTCGTCCACCCAGACCGGCTCTCCAGTTCTGAAACGTAGATTGGCTGATCCAGGCTGATCCAGGCTTGACGCCCCTGGAGAACAGGCCAGTCTGTTGACCGCCCTTATCCACCCTTATCCCAGGAGGCGCCCTCCTATGAATCCTCCTCAACCCGGACGCCGCCCTCGCTGCCCGGCCCCGCCCGCGAGTCTCCTCCTGAGCATCCTGCTCCTGCTGGCCACCCCACTGGC
The DNA here is from genome assembly GCA_964629545.1 of uncultured Verrucomicrobiota bacterium. Taxonomy (GTDB): domain Bacteria; phylum Verrucomicrobiota; class Verrucomicrobiia; order Limisphaerales; family CAZVRY01; genus CAZVRY01. Next base: position 15,513 of record CAZVRY010000165.1, read on the forward strand.
CGCCTCGGCCGCCCAACCCGGTGTCGACCTGACCTTCCAAGGCAATGCCGCCATCCCCACCCCCCGCCTCCGGCACGCCCTCGATCACGACCTCGATTACCTCCTCGCTACCCAGCAAACCGCCCCGAACGACACGCTCGCCACCCTCGTTCCCTCGCTCCTCCTCGCCGGCTACCAACAAGCCGGCTTCCTCGAAGCCCGCGTGGAAGCCAAACCCAACCCCCCCAACCCCGGCCTCGTCGTCTCCATCACAGAAGGTCCCCGCTACCGCTGCGGGAACATCGTCGTCGAAGGCGCTCGCACCGCACCCGCAGACGCCATTCTCCGCCACCTCCACCACCGCCTCGATGCCCTTACCTCCGAGCCGTCGCCCCAGGACACCCCCCC
>CAZVRY010000166.1:0-15822 GCA_964629545.1 uncultured Verrucomicrobiota bacterium
GGGGGGGGGGGCGGGCGGGGGGGGGGGGGGCGCGCGCGGGGGGGGGGGGGGGGGCGGGGGGGGCCGGGGGTGTTGTGTGGGGCATTTAACGGGTTGGTGGCGTTGCGTTGGCGGTTGCCGACGTTCATTGTCACGCTCGGAATGCTGGAGATGGCGCGGGGGGGGGCGCATTTCGTGACGGGTTCGCGGACGCAGTATATTGGGTCCTCGTTGGAGTTTGTGGTGGGCAGTTCGTGGCTGGGGTTATCGCTGCCCTTTTGGGTGGCGTTGGGCTTGGTGGTGGGGATGCAGGTGGTGTTGAGTCGGACGGTATTTGGGCGGTATTTGGTGGCGATCGGGACGAACGAGGAGGCGGTGCGGTTGTCGGGGATCGATCCTCGGCCGGTGAAGGTGGCGGTGTTTGTGTTGGCGGGGGCGATGGTGGCGGTGGGGGCGGTGATCGACACGGCGCGGTTTCAGTCCGCGAATCCGAATGCGGGGATTGGGTATGAGTTGCAGGCGATTGCGGCGGCGGTGATTGGGGGGACGAGTTTGATGGGGGGGCGGGGTTCGGTGGTGCGGACGTTTTTGGGGGTATTGATCATTGCGGTGTTGAATTCCGGGTTGGCATCGGCGGGGGCGCGGGAGGAGACCAAGCGGCTGGTGACAGGGTTGGTGATCGTGGCGGCGGTGATTGTGGATTATTACCGGGTGCGGCTGAGTCAGCGGTCAAAAATCCCTTCGACTAATCCAGGGGCACCCTTATAGTGAGGACAAAGCCCGGCTCCGCACATCGGCAGTCCAGTCTCCGCGGCCCGGGGGCGGTCGGGTGGACGGGGCCAGGCCAACCGGAAACAACGCATGAGTGCCGATGTTACCTACGATCGTTACAAGAGCTTCGTTGACTGTCAGTTGCAGACTCCCAAGGCGCGGCATGTGGACGCGTTGCGGCGTCCGCCGGCGGTGACGATTTCCCGCGAGACGGGGGCTGGGGCGATGAGGATTGGGGAGCGGGTGGCGGATTTGTTACAGCGGGCGCGGCCGGAGCAGAAGGTACCGTGGACGGTGTTTGATCGGAACCTGGTGGAGCGGGTTTTGGAGGAGCACCATTTGCCCAGCCGGGTGGCGCAGTATATGCCGGAGGCGCGGATTTCGGAGTTGCAGAACATGCTGGAGGAGGTGCTGGGGCTGCATCCGGACGCTTGGACGCTGGTGCGGCAGTCGGCGGAGACGATTCTGCATTTGGCGGAGTTGGGGAATGTGATCATTGTGGGGCGTGGGGCGAATGTGATCACGGCGCGGCTGACCAATGTGCTGCACGTGCGGCTGGTGGCGCCGATGGAGGACCGGGTGAAGGTGGCGAGCGAGTATTACCAGTTGGAGGCGGGGGCGGCGCGCAAGTATATCGAGGAGCAGGATCGGGGACGCCGGGGTTACGTGAAGAAGTTCTTCGGCCGGGACATCGAGGAGCCGTCGCAGTATCACATGGTGCTGAACACGGGGTTGCTGGGCTTGGACCTCAGTGCGCGGCTGATCGCGGAAGCGGTGTTAGGGCGCGAGGGGGCTTGAGCCCGTGCGGGCGCGGGTGAGGTCCCGAGTCCCCAGCCTCCGGGTTGGCGGGGAGGTGCGGGGGGAGCGGCGCAGCCGCGCGGGGCTGGGAGTGGACCGGTGCTCTGGGAGGGGGTTGGGGGCTGGGACGGCGGCCGCCAACCGGGCCGCGCGCGTGCGGACCCGGTGGGAGTGGTGGTGGGGTGGAGTCTGCGCTTGCGGGTGGGAGGCGGGCTGATAGGAATAGGGGATGAGAATCTCGAGTTGGCGTTTGGGTTGGGGTGTGGCGTGGGCGATGGCGGCGGGTGCGGTGTGGGGGGCGGGGGGTGGGGGGGACGCGTGGGCGGAGCGGGAGGCGCGGATGGGGTGGTGGCGGGAGGCTCGGTTTGGGCTGTTCGTGCATTGGGGGTTGTATTCGGGGTTGGCGGGGACGTGGGAGGGGAAGGCGGTGGGGACGCGGGGCGGGATGGAGTGGATTCAGAATTCGGTGCGGGCGGACGCGGAGAGTTATGCGCGGGCGGCGTTGCCGTTATTCAAGCCGAAGCCCGGGTTTGCGGTGGAGTGGGCGCGGTTGGCGCGGCAGGCGGGGTGTCGGTATTTGGTCTTTACGACGAAGCATCACGAGGGGTTTGCGTTGCACGATTCGCAGGTGACGGACTACGACGCGGGTTCGGTGCTGCAGCGTGACCTGGTGAAGGAGATTGTGGAGGCGTGCCGGGCCGAGGGGCTGCGGGTGGGGTTCTACCATTCGGTGATCGATTGGCATCACGACCAATATGAGTATGGGCGGTCGAAGCAATTGCCGCATCCGCTCAAGGGCAGGGAGTATCCGGCGGGGACGCGCGATCATGGGAAGTATCAGGAGTTTTTGGCGGCGCAGGTGACGGAGTTGGTCTCGAGGTATGGGACGGTGGACGTGCTGTGGTGGGATTACAGTGCGCAGGATTTCCAGGGGCAGGAGGCTTGGCGGGCCTTCGACTTGATGGCGCTGGTGCGGGCGCGGCAACCGGGGATCGTGATGAACAACCGGCTGTTTCGGAGTCGGGAAGCGGGGTGGGCGAGCATGGGGACGGAGGGGTATTTGCCGCAGTTGGAGGCGAAGTATGGGGATTTCATCACGCCGGAGCAGCACATTCCGGCGACGGGGATGCCGGGGGTGGATTGGGAGACGTGCATGACGATGAACACGACCTGGGGCTACAGCGATCACGATCACGCCTGGAAGTCGGACGCGACGTTGATTCGGAATCTGATCGACATTGCCAGCAAGGGGGGGAACTACCTGCTCAACATGGGACCGAAGGGGGACGGGAGCGTGCCGGAGCCGAGCGTGCGGTCGTTGCAGGCGATTGGGGCGTGGATGAAGGTGAATGGGGAGTCGATCTACGGGACGGGGGCGAGTCCGTTCGAGGCGCCGTCGTGGGGGCGGTGCACGCGGAAGGACGGGGGGGAGGGGCGGACGCGTCTGTATTTGCATGTGTTCGAGTGGCCGTCGGAAGGGAGGTTGGTGGTGCCGTGGAAGAAGGGGAGGCCGGTGAGGGCGTTCCTGTTGGCGACCGGGGCGCCGTTGGGAGTGGGGGTGGGTGAGGGTGGGGTGACGGTGGCGTTGACGGCGGGGGCGCCGGATGCGGTGGCGAGCGTGGTGGTGTTGGATCTGGCCGAGGGGGAGGCGGCCTCTCGGGCCGGGGCGCGGGTGACGGTGGCGGAGGGCGGCCAGAGCGAGGCCCGGATTGTGATCCCGGCGGACGCGGTGGAATCGGAGCGGTACGCGGCGGCGGAGTTGCGCCGGTATGTGGAGCGGATGGCTGGGGTGGCGTTGGAGATTGTGGCGGACACGGTGGCCCTGGGGGCGGCGGACGTGGTGTTGGGGGACACCCGGCACACGCGGGCGTTGGGGGTGGCGGAGGAGATGGGGCGGCTGGGGCCGGACGGGTTCGTGTTACGGACGGTGGGCCGGAACGTGGTGGTGGCTGGGGGGCGTCCGCGGGGCACGCTGAATGGGGTGTATACGCTGTTGGAGGAGGAGTGGGGGGTGCGCTGGTTTACGCCGGAGGTGGAGGTGGTGCCGCGGGCGGAGCGGTTGAGCGTCGGGTCGTTGGATCGCGTGGTGGTGCCGGCGTTGGAGAACCGCGACGTGTTTTGGCGGGAGATGATGCGGGATGCGGATTTTGCGGCGCGGCATCGATTGAACGGGCAGCACTACGGGTTGCAGGGGCGGCACGGGGGGCCGTTTACGGTGTATCATCCGTTCGTGCACAGCTTCGACGCGTTGGTGCCGCCGGAGCTCTGCAAGGAGCATCCGGAGTATTGGCCAATGATCAAAGGGGAGCGGAAAGGCGGGTATGTCCAGCGGTGCCTGACGAATCCGGAGGTGCTGCGGATCTCGATCGAGCGGGTGCGGCAGTGGATTCGGGAGCATCCGGAGGCGACGATCATCAGCGTGTCGCAGAACGACTGTATCAGCAACTGCGAGTGCCCGGGGTGCAAGGCGATTGATGAGGCGGAGGGGACGCCGATGGGGTCGCTGTTGACCTATGTGAATGCGATCGCGGCGGACCTGGAGAAGGACCACCCGCGGGTGCGGATCGACACGTTGGCTTACCAGTATACGCGGCGTCCGCCGAGGACGTTGCGGCCACATCGGAACGTGATCATTCGGTTGTGTTCGATCGAGTGTTGTTTTGCGCACAGCCTGGAGGGGTGTGGCTCGCGGGCGAACCGCGAGTTTCGGGGGGACATCGTGGCGTGGGGGCCGGTGGCGCCGTTGCTGTATGTGTGGGATTACACGCCGAACTTCGCGCATTACCTGCAAACGTTTCCCAACTTCGATGTCTTGCAGGCGAACGTGCAGGGTTTCGTGCGGCACGGGGTGAAGGGGTTGTTCGAGCAGGGGAACTATTCGAGCGGAGGGAACGGGGAGATGGGGCCGTTGCGGGCGTATGTGCTGGCGAAGCTCCTGTGGGACCCGGAGACGGAGGTGGCGCGCCATGTGCGGGAGTTCACGGAGGCGTATTATGGGCGGGCGGCGGGGAAGGTGCGGGAAGCCTTGGACAAGGTGCATGAGCCGGTGCGGGGACCGGATTGTCACGCGCACATTTTCGATGGGCCGAAGGCGTGTTATTTGGACCCGGGAGTCCTGGATGCGGCGGAGCGCTTGTATGACGAGGCGGAGGGATTGGCGGCGACCGAGGAGACGCGGTTTCGCGTGCAGGTGGCGCGGTTGCCGATGTGGTATTCGAAGATTGCGCAGGGGCGGGTGGCGGGGGAGGAGAAGCGGGCGCTGGCGCGGCGGTTCTTGGAGGTGGCGCGGCAGGCCGGGGTGTCGAACATCAGCGAGGGCCGCGGGTTGGAGGATTGGGGCAAGGCCGTGCTGGCCGATTGACGAATCGACGCGGCCTCGTAACAATCACGCGATGATGTTGAAGCCCCCCCGCGGCGCCAGGACCGCTTCGAGCCACGTATGAGCGGTGAGGTCCGGGTCATCCCCTTGGAACGTCGCGGTCGCGATTTGGAGCGGTTTTTGCGGGTGGGGGAGGGGATCTACGACGGCGATCCGAACTGGGTGGCGCAGTTGCTGGTGGACTTGCGGGATCAGTTCAGCGATCGGAACCCCTTTTTTGCGCATGCGGAGATGCAGTTGTGGGTGGCGGAACGCGGGGGGCGGGACGTGGGCCGGATTGCCGGGATGGTTGATCGCAAATACAACGAGGTGCACCAGGAAGCGGCGGCGTCCTTTGGCTATTTCGAAAGCGTCGACGATCTGACCGTCAGCCGGGCGTTGTTCGGGGCGGTGGAGGGATGGAGTCGAGCCCGGGGGATGCGTCGGCTGTTGGGGCCGCTGAATCCGAGCACGAACAACGAGTGCGGGTTGTTGGTGGAGGGGTTTGGCACGCCCGCGGTGCTGATGATGACCTACAACCCGCCCTACTACGAGCGGTTAGTGGTGGCCGAGGGCTACCACAAAGCCAAAGACCTGCTCGCCTTCCAGTTCGAGGTGACAGAACGGCCCCGGGAGCGGTTGGACCGGTTGTCCGCACTCTTCGCGAAGCGACATCCGGAGATGCGGGTGCGGCGGGTGACGCGCCGGTCGTTGGCGGCCGACCTGCCGAAGATCAAGGAAGTCTACAACGCGGCGTGGGAGCGGAACTGGGGTTTTGTGCCGATGACGGATGGGGAAGTGGACTTTTTGGCGGGCCGGTTGAAGCCGCTGTTGATGGAGGGGTTGGTGTGGATCGCAGAGACGCCGTCGGAGCCGGCCGCGTTCTTGTTAGCGCTACCCGACTTCAACGAGGCGATCAAGCCGCTGCGGGGCCGGTTATTGACGCCGCGGGTGTTGGGGGTGGTGCCCTATTTGCTCGGCTGGAGGCGGCCCGCAGTAGTGCGTCTCATTGCCTTCGGGATTAAGCGGAGTTTTCGCGGGCGGGGGATTGAGGCGGTGTTATTCGCTGAGAGTCTGCGGTTCTCGTTGCAGGTGGGGTTCAAGTCGTGCGAGGCGTCGTGGACCTTGGAGGACAACACGGGGGTGCACCGGTTGATCGAGATCTTCGAGGGGAGGGCTTACAAAACCTATCGGCTCTACGAACGGGTGCTGGAGCACTGAGCGGGGGTGCCGGCAACGGGAGGGCGACGATGGTCATGAAGGCTGGTTGCGGATGGGGTGAGCCCCATGAATTCAGGGCGAGCATGAAGGGGAGGTTGGCTGTTCCATGATCCGGCTCGGAACCATGGGAGGGCGGGACGGGGCATGGGCGATCGGGGTTTCGCGGCCAGGCCTGCCTTCCGCCAGGGCGCCGTTGCCAAGCAGGGGCGGGCTCCGGTAGTATCGCCACCATGAAACGACTCGCACCGCTTCTGGTGGCGCTGTTCCTGAGTATTCCGACGGGCCGCGCGTCCGATGCGCCGGACGACCGGTTCGTCATGGCCTACAGCTACATCGAGCAGGCGGAGAGCTTTTTGCAGAGTGGCCAAGCGGGTTTGGCGCTGGAACGATTCCAGGCTGCGGAGGCCGCCCTGCTTGAACTGCAGGGCAAGTACCCGAGCTGGAACGAGAAGGTGGTGAGCTACCGCATCAACTACGTGCGGGAGAAGATGGCGCCGTTGGCCAAGCTCCAGCGGCCAGGGGTGCCGCCGAAGGTGGAGGGTCCGGCCAAACCCACCGCGCCGACGGCACCGGTGGTGACGGCCACGAGCGCGCGGGTGGCGGAATTGGAGCAGGTCCTCCGCCAGGTGGTGGGCGAGCGGGACCTCCTGCAGGCCAAGCTGCGCGAGGCGCTGGCGGCCCAACCGGGTCCGTTGGATCCCCGGGAACTGGCCCGCGCGGAGGAGCGTGTGACCGCGCTGGAGAAGGAGAACAGCCTGCTCAAGGCCAGTCTGGAGCAGGCCAAGGCGGAGCCCGGCAGCCCGGCCGATGCGGCGAGCGTGGTCGAGTTGAAGAAGCGGCTGGGCGCGGTTCAGCGCGAGGCGGCTGATCTCGAGAAGGACAACCAGCGATTGGACCGCGAGGTGGCTGGCCTGAAGAAGCGGGTGGCGGAGTTGAGCGGGCGACGCGGCAAGGATGCGGTGAGCGCGGAGGAGGAGCTGAACGCCTTGCGCGCCCGGTTGGCCGTGTTCGAGGCGGCCAAGGTCCCCTACACCGCGGAGGAACTCGCCTTCTTCAAGCCGGCCTCTCCGGCGACGGCCGTGGCGGCGAAGGAGCCGGTCAAGGAGGTTCGGACGGCGCGGCCGCCGCGTCCGCTGCCACCCGGCGTGGGGCCGCTGTTGGCGGAGGCTCAAGCCGCCTTCGTGGCCCGGCGCTACGCGGAGGCCGAGCAGAAGTTCAAGGACGTTCTCCGCATCGACAGCACCAATCCGGGCGCGCTCGCTTTTTTGGCGGCGGCGCAGATGGAGTTGAAACGGCCGGAGGAGGCGGAGGCGAATTTGCGCAAGGCGTTGGCGGAGGATCCCGAGCATCCGTTCAGCCTGGCGATGCTGGGCTACCTGACGCTGTTGCAGGAGAAGTACGACGAGGCCCTCGACACCCTCAGCCGCGCCGCCCAGCAAGATCCCAAGAATCCCAACATTCAGAACAACCTTGGCATCACGCTGAGCAAGCTGGGTCAGCCGGGGCCGGCGGAGACGGCCTTTCGGAAGGCCCTGCAACTGTTGCCGGACTTTGAGGATGCCCATTACAACCTGGCCGTCATCTACGCCAACCAGGAGCCGCCCTACCTGGAATTGGCCCGTTTCCATTACCGCAAGGCGGTCGCCGCGGGCCACGCGAAGGACGCGGCGCTGGAGCAGTTGATGAACGTGGCCCCGTGACTTCCGCGCTGCGGCAAACGGTCCAGGAGGTGCGGGTCGCGACGCGCGGTCGCGGCTTCTACGAGATCACGCGCGAGGTGCAGGGGAGGGTGCGGGCGGCGGGGTTGACGGAGGGTTTGGCGACGTTACATATCCAACATACGTCGGCGTCCCTGGTGATTCAGGAGAACGCCGACCCGGAGGTGCGGCGGGATTTGGAGCGATTCTTTGCGCGGTTGGTGCCGGATGGGGATGGGTTGTTTCGGCACACGTGCGAGGGGGAGGATGACATGCCGGCCCATGTGCGGACGGCGTTGACGGCGGTCAATGTGAGCATTCCGATCCAGGAGGGGGCGTTGGTGTTGGGGACGTGGCAGGGGATTTACGTATGGGAGCACCGGGTGGATCCGCACGCGCGGCGGGTGGTGGTGCACTTGATCGGGGCGTAGGCCAAAGAGGTGAACTCGGGCTTTTGCATCGACCCAAAGGGGGGGATTGGCGCGGTGGGGGCTTACTCGGCGACGCGCACGGCGGAGTCCATGGGGATGACGCGGACGACTTCTTCGAGGGGGGTTTGTCCGTCGAGGGCGCGGCGCAGGCCCCGGCGCCAGAGGGTGACGAAGCCTTCTTCGACGGCGATTTGTTCGAGGGTGGTGGTGGTCATGTGGCGGAGGACGGCCTCGCGCAGTCGTTCGGTGGAGCGGAGCAGTTCGGCGACGGCCACGCGGCCGCCGAAGCCGGTATGGTGGCATTCATCGCAGCCGTCCGCCTTGCGGAAGTAGGCGTGTTCGTGCTGGCCCTGGCCGAGCAGGGCGAGGAGGGCGGGGGCGGGTTCGTAGGGGCGGGCGCAGAACTCGCAGTTTTGGCGGAGGAGGCGGAGGCCGATGATCCCGATGATGCTGGAGGCGAGGAGGAAGGGTTCGATTTGCATGTTGATGAGGCGGGCGAAGACGCCGGCACAGCTTCCGCTGTGGATGGTGCTGATGACGAGGTGGCCGGTGAGGCTGGCGCGGAGGGCGATCATGGCGGTTTCGGGATCGCGGATTTCGCCGATCATGATGACTTGGGGGTCTTGGCGGAGGAGGGAGCGGAGGGCGACGGGGTAGGTGAAGTCTTTGGCGGGGTTGATTTGGGCTTGGCTGACCATGGCGAGGCGGGCTTCGACGGGGTCTTCGACGGTGCTGATGCTGACGCTGGGGCCTTCGCGTTGGACGATGTTTTGGAGGGCGCTGTAGATGAGGGTGGTTTTGCCGGAGCCGGTGGGGCCGGTGAGGAGCATGAGGCCGTTGGGCTGGGCCAGGAGGAGTCGGAAATCCTCGAGAACGTCGGCGTCCAGACCGAGGGTTTCGAGGTCGAATTTCCGGCTGCGCGGGTCAAAGATGCGGACGACGATTTTGCCGCCGCGGACGGTGGGGAAGATGGAGACGCGCAGTTCGACCCCGCCGATCTCGGGGTCGGCGGGCACCTGGCCTTCCTGGGGGAGATCGCTTTGGTAGGAGACCAGGCTGGCCATGACTTTGAAGCGCTGTTGGATCCGTTCCATCCATTCGAGCGGGAGGTGGACTAATTCGGTGAGGACGCCGTCGATGCGGATGCGGACGGCGACAGACTCGTCCCAGCCTTCGATATGGATATCGCTGGCGAGGGCGCTGACGCCGTCGAGGACGATGAGGTTGACGAGACGGATGATATCGGGTTCATCGCCGCCGGCGATTTCGCGGAGGTAGTTGCTGGTCCGGTTCATAAGGGTTGGTGCGGCCGTCCCTGGGCCCGCGTGCGGATGGGGATGAGTGTGGAGGATTGGGTTGGGGAATGCAACGTGCGTTGCGAGGAGGCTTGACCTTGGTGGTGGGCCCCTCGACACTTGGATCCCACCGTCTTACCATGAACTCACTTCCCGTCCGCGTTTTCTACTCTCTGCTTGCTTTGCTGCTGCCTGGTCTGGCGCCTCTCTCGGGCGGAGCCAGCGAGTCGGCGGCGGTGCGCAGGCTGCTGGCGGACCCGCCGCGCGAGTATGCGACGGCGCCGCTGTGGGTGTGGAACGATCTGCTGACGGAGGCGCAGATTCGGGAGACCCTCCGCGATCTGGCGGGGCAGAAGGTGCTGCAGGTGATGGTGCATCCGCGGCCGGGCTTAATGACGCCCTACTTGGGGGAGGACTGGTTTCGCTTGTGGCGGGTGGCGCTCGACGAGGCGGCGAAGCTCGACATGAACGTGTGGATTTACGATGAGAACTCGTATCCGAGCGGGTTTGCGGGCGGGTGGGTGCCGGAGTTGATGCCGTCGTCGCGCGGACGCGGTCTGGTGCTGAAGGAGAGCAAGACGGTCCCGGCCTGGAGCGGGGCGGTGGTGGGGGTTTACCGCCTGGAGGGCGAGGAGGCGGAACCGGTGACGGCCCGGGTGCGTGCGGGTGCGGCGATGCCGGAGGGGCGCTACCTGGTGGCCAGCGAGGTGCGGTCGGGGAATTCGCCGTGGCACGGCAATCGCAGCTACGTGAACCTGCTGACGCCGGGGGTGACGGAGACGTTTCTCGATGTGACGCTGGGGGCTTACGAGCGGGAGATCGGCGCTCATTTAGGCAAGCGGGTGCCCGGGGTGTTTACCGACGAGCCCAACATCCGGCCGGCCGGGGGCTTTCCCTGGTGCGAGGATTTGCCGGAGCAATTTGAGCGGCGATGGGGTTATTCGTTGCTGGACCATCTGCCGAGTCTGAGTCATCCGGTGGGGGACTGGCGGAAAGTGCGGTTTCACTATTTCAGCACGATCAGCGAGTTGTTCATCGAGCGTTGGGCGAAGCCCTTTTACGAGCGGTGCGAGCGGTTGGGGTTGGAGTCGACGGGGCATTATTGGGATCACGAGTGGCCGCATTGTGCTGGGGTGCCGGACAACATGGCGATGGCGGCGTGGCAACATCGGCCCGGGGTGGACACCTTGATGAACCAGTACGCGGAGCACACCCACGCCCAGTTCGGCAATGTGCGCTACGTCCGCGAGGTGGCGAGCGTGGCGAACCAGCTGGGGCGGGGGCGGACGCTGGTGGAGATTTACGGGGCGGGCGGGTGGGATCTGCGGTTTGAGGACATGAAGCGGATTGGGGACTGGCTGCTGGTGCTGGGGGTGAACACGATGAACGAGCATCTCAGCTACGTGACGCTGCGGGGCGCCCGCAAGCGGGATCATCCGCAGAGCTTCAGCTACCACGAGCCGTGGTGGGAGGCATATCACGTGTCGGCGCGGTATTTGACGCGCCTGTGTGCGGTGTTGTCGCAGGGGCAGCAGGTGAACCGGGTGTTGGTGATCGAGCCGACGACGACGGCGTGGATGTATCAGGGCGAGGAGGCGCGGTTGCGGGAGGTGGGGGACGGATTTTTCAAATTGCTGATGGCGCTGGAGGGGGCGCAGGTCGAATACGATCTTGGCTGTGAGGACGTGATGAACCGGGCGGGGGCGCTGGAGGGGAAGGAGCTGCGGGTGGGCGAACGTCGCTACCGGACGGTCGTGATTCCGCCCGGCACGGAGAACCTGACGGGGAGGACGTGGGAGATGCTGCAGGGGCTGGTGGCGGCGGGGGGCGATGTGCTGGCCTGCGGGGCGCCGGCGCGGCGGGATGGGGTGTTGCCGGCGGGTGGGGATGCGGCCGCGGCCTGGGGTTCGCGGCTGGCGCTGTATCGGCCGGACGAGTTGGTCCGGGCGTTGGAGGAGCCGTCTCGGCAGCCGGCGGGTTTTCGCCTCGTGCGGGCGGCGGGCGACCGTGGGATCCTCTTCCATCATCGCCGCCAGTTGGCCGATGGGCAGGTGTTGTTTTTGGTGAACACGAGCATCGAGGCGGCGTCGGCGGGCGTGGTGGAGTCGGAGTTGGGCGGGGTGGAGCGATGGGATCCGGCGACGGGGAAGGCGGAGGCGTATGCGTTCGAGCGGGTGGGGGAGGGCGTGCGGGCGCGGTTCGAGTTGCCGCCGTCGGGGAGTCTGCTGTTGTTCTTGTCGGCGGCGCGGCGGCCGGCGGTGGAGGTGGTGCGGGTGGAGGCGGTGGGGGTGGCTGGGGAAGGGGGGACGGAGATCGAGCGGTTAGCGCCGAACGTGCTGACGTTGGATTATGTGGACGTGGCGGTGGGTGGGGAGACGCGGTCGAATGAGTATTATTATGCGGCCAACCAGCGGGTGTGGCGGCGGCACGGGATGGAACGGAACCCGTGGGATAGCGCGGTGCAATTCAAGGACGAGCTGATCACGAGGACGTTTGGGGCGGAGAGCGGGTTCACGGCGACGTATCGGTTCACGGTGGTGGGGGCGGTGCCGAAGGATTTGGCGGTGGTGATCGAGCGGGCGGATCTCTATGCGGTGGCGTGCAACGGCCGGGCGCTGACGGTGCGGCCGGGGGACTGGTGGTTGGACAAGGCGTTTTCCGGGCTGGGGGCGGCGGGGGTGGCGCGGGTGGGGGAGAATGAGGTTAGGATCGAGGCGCGTCCGTTCACGATGCATCACGAACTGGAGCCGGCCTATCTGTTGGGCGACTTCTCGTTGGTGCCGGGCGAGCGGGGGTTTGTGGTGGGGCCGCCGCAGCCGTTGCGGATGGCGACGGCGGAGGGAGAGCCGGCGGTGGGGAATCATCCGGATGGGACGATGTGGTTGAGCGGGGGGGTGGGGTTTGGGGCTGGGGTTGAGGATCGACAGCCCTGGGTGGAGTTTGATTTGGGGCGGGAGGTGACGTTGAGCGGGGTGCGGATTTGGAATTACAACGAGGGTCACGTGCGTGATTTGACGGGGCGGGGTGCGGCGAGGGTGCGGGTGCGGGGGGCGACGAGGGCGGGGGGGTGGGACGGGGGGGCGGAGGGGGTGGCAGAGCTGGGCACGTTTGCGTTGCGACGGGGCAACGCGCGGGCGTTGACGGCGGAGACGTTGGCGGTTTCATCGTCGGGTCCGGTGCGGTGGGTGCGGTTGGACCTGTTAAAGAACTGGCATGGGGTGAGTTTTCCGTGTGGGGACGCGGTGTCGGACCACGGGTTTGTGGGGTTGGGGAAGGTGCGGTTTGTGGATGCCGAGGGTCGGGGGATTGAGGGGGTGACGGTGCGAGGGTGTTCGAGCGAGTTGGCCTCGCACCAGCGGGTGGCGGCGCACCTGGTGGATGGGCGCGGCCTGGTGCGTCAGGCGGGGTTAGGGTGGAACGATCAGGGGTTGCCGTTTTACGCGGAGGGGGTGGCGTATCGGCAGCGGTTTCGGGTGGAGCGTGCGGGGGAGCGCCACGTGGTGGCGTTGCCCCAGTGGTATGGGAGTGTGGCGCGGGTGACGGTGAATGGGGCTCTGGCGGGCTACATCACCGCGCCGCCTTGGGAGTGCGATGTCACCGGGCAGATTCGCGCGGGCGACAATCGGGTGGAGGTGGTGGTGGTGGGGACGCTCAAGAACACGCTGGGGCCGCATCATGGCGGGCATGCGTTGGGGAGCGCGTGGCCGAGCATGTTCCAGCAGGGGCCGCCGGAGGGGCCGCCGCCGGGGTCGAGTTACAGCACCGTCGGCTACGGGTTGTTTGCCCCGTTTGAGCTGCGGCGGTTGGTGGTCGGAGGCGCGCCATGAGGAGGCGGTGGTGGAGGGCGGCGGGCGTGGTTGCCGCCTGGGCATGGCGAGGTCGCCCTGGCCGGGTGCGAGCGCCGGCCGGTCGAGGGTGGAGGCGGCTGGGGCTGGGCCTTGGGTTGGGGTGGTGGGCGTGGGGGGCGTGGCCGGTGGTGGAAGCGGCGGACACGCGGAGTCTGTTCGACTTCGAGGACGCGGCGCAGATGGAGTATGTGAGGACGGCGGACGCGCGCGCGACCCGGGTTCGGTCCGGTCGGGGGTATGCGTTGCGGGTGGAGACGGGGCAGGACCAGCGGTGGCCTGGGGTGACGTTGGTGGCTCAGGGTCAGTTTTGGGATGTGAGTGCGTTTGCCTACGTGACGGTGGAGGCGCGCAATCTCGAGGATGCAAGTGTGACGCTGGAGGGGCGGGTGGACAACGCGGGGGCGGATGGAACGTGGCATTGTGTGACGGGATCGGTGACGTTGGGCCCGCGCGAGCAGGGGACGTTGCGGGTGGCTTTGCGCCGGTTTGGGGAGGATAGGCTGGACGGGAAGTTGTTTGGGATGCGGGGGTATCCGGTGCGGGTGGGGGGGGAACGGACGATTGATCCGGGGCGGGTCACCCAGGTTTTGGTGTTTCTGCACGAGCCCAAACGAAAGCACACGTTCGAGCTGCGCGAGGTGCGGGTGACGGGGCAGTATGTGGCGCCGACGGCTCGGACTTCGGACGCGGATCCTTACTGGCCGTTGGTCGACACGTTTGGGCAGTATCGGCATCGGGACTGGCCGGGGAAGGTGAGGTCGGTGGACGAGTTGCGGGCGCGGGCGCGGGCGGAGGTTCAGGAGTTGTCGGCGCGGCCGGGGCCGGAGGGTTGGAACCGGTGGGGCGGCTATGAGGCGGGTCCTGCGCTGAAGGCGACGGGTTTTTTCCGCACGGAGAAGCACGCAGGTCGCTGGTGGCTGGTGGATCCCGCGGGGCGGCTGTTCTGGTCGCATGGGGTGGATTGTGTGCGGATGCAGGAGTTCACGACGGTGACGGGGCGGGAGGGATGGTTCGAGGAGTTCCCGGGGGAGCGGGCTGGGTTTGAGGGGTTCCTGGTGCCGGGGATGCGGGTGATCAAGGGGCATTACGCCGGTCAAACGCCGTCGGGGTTCTCGTTTGCCGGGGCCAATCTTCTGCGGAAGCACGGTCCGGAGTGGCGGGAGGAGGCTCGCGGTTTGGCCCACCGGCGGCTGCGCAGTTGGGGGCTGAACACGATTGGGAACTGGTCGGAGGACGGCTTGCGGCGGATGGGGCGGACGGCCTATGTGGATACGATCACCTCGGGGGCGGCGCGGCGGATTGAGGGGAGCGAGGGGTATTGGGGCAAGTTCCCGGATCCGTTTGACGCGAGTTTTCGGGAGTCGCTGCAGGGGGCCATGAAGGGGAAGCGGGGGCGGGAGGCGGGGGATCCGTGGTGCCTGGGGTTTTTCAGCGACAACGAGATCGCGTGGGGGGACGAGACCTCGCTGGCGGAGGCGGCGTTGCGGTCGCCGGCCGATCAACCGGCGAAGCGGGTATTGGTGGACCGGTTACGCGCGAGGCACGGGACCGTGGAGGCATTGAACGCGGCGTGGGGGACGGCGCATCGCGATTGGGGGGCGTTGCTCGAGTCGCGGGGGGTGCCGTTCAAGGAGCGGGCGCGCGCGGATTGGGAGGCGTTTTACGACGAGGTGGCCGAGGCCTACTTCAGGACCGCCCGCGAGGCGATTAAGGAGGTGGCTCCGCAGCAGCTTTATCTGGGCTGCCGGTTTGCGTGGGTGAACGCGCGGGCGGCGGCGGCGGCGGCGCGTCATTGCGACGTAGTGACGTATAATCTTTACCGTCGGAGCGTGGCGGATTTCCGGTTTAACGGGGGAGCGGATGTGCCGCTGATGATTGGCGAGTTTCACTTTGGGGCGTTGGACCGTGGGATGTTCCATCCTGGTTTGGTGCCGACGACGAGCCAGGCTGAGCGCGCGAGGGCCTATGAGGAGTATGTGCTGGGGGCTTTGCGGCACCCGCAGGTGGTGGGGTGTCATTGGTTTCAGTTCCAGGACCAGCCCACGACCGGGCGGAGCTTTGACGAGGAGAACTACCAGATTGGCCTGGTGGACATTGCGGACACCCCGTATGCGGAGACGATCGCGGCGGTGCGGGCGGTGGGCTACCCGCTTTACCGGACCCGCCTGGGGCGGTGAGCGTCAGCCATTTTCACTTCGGAAGTTGGACGGCCCCTCACCCGGCCTTCCGCCTTCGCCCTGGCTTCGGCGGACAAGCCGGCCCCCCTGCCCCTGAACCGTGCCCACCCCATCCCTCTCCCCAACCGATGCCAGCGAAGCGTTCGCCCAGGTTGGGGAGAGGGTGAAAGGGAGAGGGGGAACGCAGACGGTTCAGGCTGATGTTCCCCCATTCTGAGGGGTTTTACGCATAAGATCGCCAATGACG
>CAZVRY010000167.1:0-15755 GCA_964629545.1 uncultured Verrucomicrobiota bacterium
CCCCTCACCCCGCCTGCGCGGCCGAAGCCGCTTCGGCGCGGCGAAGGCCCGTCCCACCCCCCAACCGTATCCAGCGCAGCGATGACTCAGGTTGGGGGGAGGGAGACAGGGAGAGGGGAAATCACTTCGGTTCAGGGGTTCCAGGTGCGAACTCCTGGTTGGGATTAGGAGGAGAGCGAGAGGGGTGACGCTGTTTACCGGATGTAATCGAGGAGGGACTGGTTGAGGAGGCGGCTGGCGCTTTGGAGGGCGGCCTGGTAGGCGGTCTGGGTTTGGGTCAGGCGGACCAGGGTTTCGGCGAGATCCACATCGGCTTCGGCGGAGACGCGGTTGTCGATGGCGAGCGAGCGTTGTTCGGCGACGGAGGTCAGGGCCTCGAGGCGGGCCTGGAGGGCGCCGTTGGTGCCGATTTGGACGATGAGATGATCGCTATCGGACACCAGGGCGGCGCGGGAGGATTGCTGGATGGCGGCGGTGTCGCCGGCGAGGAGGCGGTTTTGGAGGTCGATCAGGTGACCGAAGACATCGACGCCGTCGCGGGGGTCGGCGAGGAGGCCGCGGGGCCCGGAGCCGGCGGGGTTGGCGCCGAGGTGTTCGGTGGTGAGGGTGACGCCTGCGGCGACTTCGACCGCGGGGGATTCGGTGTTGCCCTGGTAGGTGACGCCGGTGACGCGGCCATCGGGGTCGAGGGCGAGTTGGAAGGGGGGTTGGTCTTTGCGGGTGCCGCCGAAGAGGGCGTCGCCGTGGTGGCGGGTGTTGGCTTCGTGGACGGCTTGTTTGATGAGTTCGGTGATTTCTTTGGCGTAGATGGCGAGTTCTTCGGGGGAACGGAGGTCGTCGGCGGCGATGGCGATTTCGCTGGCGCGTTCGACGAGGCGTTGGAGGGCGCGGATGGCGTGGTAGGAGGCGGAGGCGGACTCTTGCTGGCGGGCGATGTTCTCCTGGTATTGGCCGAGTTTGCGGGACTCGGTTTGGAGGTCCATGATGCGGCGCATGGCGACGGGGTCGTCGGAGGCGACCTGGACGCGTTGGCCGGTGGCGGCTTGTTGTTGGAGGCGGCTTTGGCGTTGGCCGAGCCGGGTCAACTGGAGCCGGAGTTCGTTGGCGTAGGTGCTGGGGGTGACGCGCATGGGGAGGGTCAGCGCTTCAGGTTGAGGACAGTTTCCAGCATTTCGTCGATGGTGGTGAGGAGGCGAGCGGAGGCGTCGAAGGCCTTTTGGAAGCGGATGAGGTCGGTCATTTCCTCGTCGAGGGAGACGCCGCTGACGGATTCGCGTTGGGCGAGGAGCATTTGTTCGACGATTTGCTGGTCGGCGAGCTGGCCCTCGGCGGAGGCGAGGGCTTCGCCGAGGCGGGCGACGGACTGGCTGTAGCGTTCGTGGAAGGTCTGTTGGCCGAGGGCGTCGAGGCGGCGGTCGGCGAGTTGGGCGATGGCGAGGGCGACCTGGTTATTGCCGACGGCGTTCGGGGCGTGGGCGGCTTGGATGCGGGCGGGGTCGTTGGCGAGGGTGGGGTTGATCTGGATGGTGGTGGCGTTGGTGCCGAGGAAGAAGGGTTCGCCGGTGGTGCCGTGGAGGCCGTAGCCCGGGGCGTGGAGGTCGTTGACCTCCTGGATGAGGCGGGCGGCGAGGAGATCGAGGTCGGCGCGTTGGGCGGCGAGCTCGCCGTCGCGGACTTCGATCGTGCCGTGGAGGGCGCCGCCGGTGAGGGTGAGGGGTTGGGCGGAGTCGCGGGTGCGGACGAGGAGTTGACCTTGGCCGGCGTCGTAGAGTTCGAGGCGTTCGACGAGGACTTGGCCTCGGACGAGTTCCTGGCCGCCGAGGGCGAGGTTAAGGGAGCCGTCGGGTTGGGGGGTGGCCTCGACGCGGACGAGGGTGGCGAGTTCTTCGAGTTTTTGTTGGCGGAGGTCGCGGAGGTCGTTGGCTTGGGTGTCGGAGCCGAGTTCGGCGGTGGTGATTTGCTGGTTGAGGGTGGCGATTTGCTGGAGGCGTTCGTTGACGGTGGCGAGGTCGGTGTCGAGTTGGGTGTTGAGGGATTCGCGGAGTTGGTCGAGTCGGCTGGCGACCTGGCGGAACTGGGTGGTGAGGTCCTGGACGCGGATGAGGAGGACTTGGCGTTCGGCGATGGAGGTGGGGCTATTGCTGAGGCTTTGGAAGCCGTTAAAGAACTCGGAGAGGTTATCGGCGAGGGCGCGTTGGGCGCCGGCGCCGCCGGCGGCGGCGGTGCCGGTGGCGCCGGAGGCGCCGCGGTCGATCTGTTGACCGACCGCGGCCTGGGCGAGTTGGAGGGCGGAGCGGCGGGCTTCGAGGGAGCCGCGGACGCTGGTTTCGGTTTGGATTTGGCGGTCGAGGAGGGCGTGGCGGATCTGGGTGATGGCGACGGCGTCGACGCCGGTGCCTTGCTGGCCGAGTTGGTAATCGGTGACGGTGGGGGCGGTGCGGAGGAGGACGCGTTGGCGGGCGTAGGCGGGGTTATTGACGTTGGCGAGGTTATGGCCGGTGACCTCGGCGGCCTGCCGGTGGGCTTGCAGGGAGCGGTGGGCGAGGGTGAGGGTTCCGAAGAGGCCGAGCATGGAGGGTCAGCCGACGGCTTCGTAGAGGTTGGTGAGGGGGAGGGTATGGGCCAGGCGGCCGCCCCGGTCGGTGTAGGTATTGGTTTCGCGCGAGGGGATGAGGGTGCCGATGAGGCTTTGCATGAGTTCGCAGGAGCGGCTGAGGAGGAGGTGGTTCTGGCGGGCGCGATGTTGGACGCGGGCCAGGAGTTGGTTGTTCTCCTGGACGAGGGCCTGGAGGAGAGGGCGGTAATCGGCGGGAAGGCGTGGGAGGATCTCGAGGAAGGGGGTGGAGAGGGGGAGACCGTGCTGCCGGGCGAGGTCGTGTTGGCGCCCTTCGCGGACGCGGCGGGCGGCCTGGATGGCGTTGGATTGGGCTTGGATGGCGGCCACGGACTGGAAGAGATCTTCGGTGGCGCGGGCCATGAGGTGTTCCTGCTGCTGGTCGAGGAGGGCGAGCATTTCGCCGTATTGCTTGAGCTCTTCGCGCAGCGCGGTGATCAGGAGTGTGAGGGGCTCAGTCATGGGAGGCAGGCGGCTGGGGGGCGGGGGTGGAGGTTGGGGGGGGCCGGGAGGCGGGGGCACGGGAAAGCTGGCGTTGGAGGGTGGCCGCCAGGCCCAACCCGCCGGACCGGCTCATGGCGTCGGCCATCTGCGTATTGACCAGGTCCTGGTAGATATCGGAGCCGGGGGAGGGCTCGGTGATCTTGGAGCGGATGACGGTCTGTCGGGCTTGTTGGAGGATTTGGCGGAGGAGGACGGCCTCGAACTGGCGGGTGGCCTCGGCGAGTTTCGCCTGCTCGTCGGGCTCGCGTGGGGAGGGGTCCGGGGACCTGGGGAGGGCGGTGAGCGGGGAGAGGGTCATGGGGGGCTCAGCGCAGGAGGAGTTCGGCGTGGAGGGCGCCGGCCTGTTTCATGGCTTGGAAGATCGCCATCATGTCGCGGGGGGTGACGCCGAGGGAGTTGAGGGCGGTGGCGACCTTCTCGATGGTGGGCATTTCGGGCAGGGGGACGAGGCCGGATTGCTGTTCGCTGAGGGAGGTGTCGGTGCGGGGGGTGACCTGGGTGGTGCCGGTTTGGCTGAAGGCGTTGGGTTGGGAGACGTCGAGGGAGGAGGCGATGCTGATGGTGACGTTGCCGTGGGAGACGGCGCAGGCGGAGATGCGGATGCGGGAGGTGGCGACGATGGTGCCGGTTCGTTCGTTGATGACGATGCGGGCGACGGTGTCGGGGACGACCTCGATGCTCTCGAGGCGGGCGATGAAGTCCACGATGCTGCCGTCGAGGTTGGGGGGAACCTGGACCCGGATGCTGAGGGAATCGAGGGCTTCGGCCAGGCCGGGGAACGTCTGGTTGATGGTGGCGGCGATGCGGGCGCAGGAGGTGAAGTCGGGTTCGCGGAGGAGGATGGCCAGTTGTTGGTCCTGGACGATATCCGCGGGGATCTCCTCTTCGACCAGGGCGCCGCCGATGATTTGGCCCACGGTGGGGTGGTTTTTCTGGACGGTGGCTCCGCCTCCGCCTTCGGTGCCGGCGGAGAGGCCCCCGATGACGAGGGGGCCCTGGGCGACGGCGTAGACGGTGCCATTGGCGCCGAAGAGCGGGGTTTGGAGCAGGATCCCGCCCTGGAGGCTCTTGGCGTCGCCGATGGCGGCCACGGTGACATCGATCCGCGCGCCGATCCGTTTGAAGGCGGGGATGTCCGCCGTGACCATGACGGCGGCGACGTTCTTGGAGCTGATGGCGACGGCGGGCATATTCAGCCCATGCTTCTGGAAGACATTGGCCAGGCTTTGCAGGGTGAAGATGGGGTTCTTGTCGCCGTCGCCGGCGAGGCCGACGACGAGGCCGTAGCCGACGAGTTGGTTATCGCGGGCGCCGGCGAACATGGCGAGGTCCTTGATGCGGGAGGCGGCCTGGGCGGAGGGGGCCAGGAGGAGGGCCGCGGCGAGGGCGAGCAGCGGCGGGCGGGGGGCGAGGAGCGGCGAGGCGAGCATGGTCGTGCGGGGCCGAGGTTAGAAGGGCGACACTTTTTCCCAGGCGCGGGTGAACCAGCCTTTGCGTTGGCTGTCGGTGACGGTGCCTTTGGAGATGTATTGGATGGTGGCGTCGGCGACGTGGTAGCTGAAGACGGTGTTGCCGGAGGTGATGTCGTCGGCGCGGATGGAGCCGCGGAGGATGGCTTCTTGTTGTTCGCCGCTGAAGGAGGTTTGGCGGCGGCCTTCGATGAGGAACTGGCGGTTGGGGAGGACGTCGATGATTTTGACGGCGATGCGGGCGGTGATGGTTTCGGAGTTATTGATTTGGCCGCCGCCGTCGAAGGAGTTGTTGGCGCCGAACTTCATGGCGGGCATTTGTCCGTTGTGGGTGAGCATGCCGCTGGCGCCGGGGGCGTAGAGGAAGGAGCTGATGCTGGCGTCGGTGCTTGATTTGCGGGCGGTTTTGGTGGTGTTGGCCTTGGTGGCAGCCTGGTTCTCCTGGACGACGATGGTGACGATATCGCCGATGGCGCCGGCTCGGCGGTCGGAGAACATGGAGCGGGCGCTGTCTTGTTTCCAGAGGGATTCGGCGCCGTGGGCGGCGAGGAGTCCGCTGAGGAGGGCGAGGGTGAGGAGGGCGGGTTTAGAGGCTGAGCAGGAGCGTTGTTTCATTCATCACCTTTCCGGACAGCTCGCGCCGGGAGAGCGGATTGCGCACGCGCACCGTCTGGCCGGCCTGGCCGTCCTCGAGCACCTCGACCTTGAGGGTGATGTTCAACGCGCCGTCCTGGATCACGGCATCGAGCAGTTGGCCGCGCCGGACGACGGGGCGGGACCGGACCGATCGGGTCGTGAGCGGTGAACCTGGGGAGACATTCTCGGTGAGTTCGAGGGAATCGTCGAAGCGGGCGGCCGCCTCGAGGGGTTCGCGGAGGGGGAGGACGTCGCGGCGGTCGAGGAGGAGGTCTGCGCGGGCGAGGGGCAGGCCGCGTTTGAGGGAGGAGCGAGCGATCAGGACCTCGCGGTAGACGCGGGCCTGGACCACGGCCTGACAATCGGCGAAGCGTTCCCTGGAGCCGAGGAGTTCGAAGCGGACGACGAAGTGGGGGGTGACGCCGAGGGTGGGGAGGTCGGTGACTTTGAGCACGAACGGTTCGTCGGGGATGGGCGTGGGGGGCCAGGGGCGGGCGAGGCGGAGTTCGAGGTCGCCGCGGTCACGGACGTGGTCGCGCTGGAGGGTGGCGGTGAGGAGTTCGAGCAATTCCGGTTCCGGGAGGGTGCG
The DNA here is from genome assembly GCA_964629545.1 of uncultured Verrucomicrobiota bacterium. Lineage (GTDB taxonomy): Bacteria > Verrucomicrobiota > Verrucomicrobiia > Limisphaerales > CAZVRY01 > CAZVRY01. Next base: position 5,813 of record CAZVRY010000167.1, read on the forward strand.
GGTGCGGCGGGTGATGCGCACCTGGGGGGCGCCGGTGAGGGGACCGGCGAAATCGGGATTGTGCTGGCGGAGGAGGGAGAGGATCTGGTCGCCGCTGAGGGTGAGGACCTGGCCTGGGCTGGGGGGATCGGCGAGGCGCGTGCGTTGGAGGGGCGTGGAGGTGGTCTCGAGGGCGAAGAGTTGATCCTGGAAGAGGCCGGCGCTGTCGACCTGGACTTCGGGGCGGAGCTTCCAGGCGGGAGCCGGCAGTGGGGCGAGGTCGTCCGCGCTGCCGGGCACGAGGAGGAGCGCGTGCAGGAGGAGGGCGATGAGCGGGAGGCGGGGCATTAGCGGCGGAGGTTGTTGCTCATTTGCATCATTTCGTCGGCCGCCTGGACGGCCCGCGAATTGATCTCGTAGGCGCGCTGGGCGACGATGAGGTTGACCATTTCCTCGACGACCTTGACGTTGGACATTTCGAGGTAGCCTTGCTGGATGGTGCCGAAGCCGTTCTCGCCCGGGCTGCCGGTTTCGGCGTCGCCGGAGGATTCGGACCGGAGGTAGAGGTTGCGTCCGATGGGTTCGAGGCCGCCGGGGTTGGCGAAGCGGACGAGGCTGAGGCGGAAGTTCTGGGCGCCGCCGTCTCCCATGGTGGTGACTTGGCCGTCGGGGGAGATGGTGATGGAGGTGGTGCCGGCGGGGATGGCTTGGAAGCCCTGCACGGGGAGGCCTTCGCTGGTGACGACCCGTCCGTCGCTGGCGCGTTTGAGGGCGCCGTCGCGGGTGAAGGCGGTGGTGCCATCGGGCAGTTGGACTTCGAAGAAGCCGTCGCCTTGGATCGCGACATCGAGGTCGGCGCCTGTTTGGGAGAGTTCGCCCATGGAGAAGAGTTTGAGGGTGGCGACGGGGCGGGAGCCATGGCCGATGTGGAGGCCGGTGGGGAGGAGGTTGCCGGCGCCCTGCTCGGCGCCGGCGGCCTTGGTGGTTTGGTAGAGGAGATCCTGGAACTCGATTTTGCTCTTCTTGTAGCCGGTGGTGTTGACGTTGGCGAGGTTGTTGGAGATGACGTCCAGGTTCATCTGCTGGGATTGCATCCCGGAGGCGGCGGAGTAGAGGGCGCGCAGCATAGGTTTTAGGACGGGCTGCCGAGTTCGTGGATGGCGCGCGAGGCGCGTTCGTCGTGGAGTTGGATCAGCCGCTGGTTGGATTCGAAGGTCCGCATGGCCGCCAGCAGGTTGGCCATCTCGAGGACGGAGGAAGTATTCGCGCCTTCGAGGAAGCCTTGGCGGACGGTCGTGGTGGCGGCGGCGGCGGGTTGGGTGGCGGGATCGGCGGGGGCGAAGTAGCCGGCGCTGAGGCGGGCGAGTTGTCCGGGATCTGGGAACTCGGCGACCATCAGCCGCCCGCGTCGGGCGGTGCCTTGGGTGACGTCGCCATTGGCGCCGACTGCGAACGGGCCGAGGTTCGGGTCGATTTGGATGGGACCGCTTTCGCCGAGCACGGCGTAGCCTTCCTTGGTGACGAGGCGGCCTTCGGCGTCGGTGGTGAACTCGCCGTCGCGGGTATAGGCGACCTGACCGTTTGGGAACTGAACCTGGAAGAAGCCGGGGCCTTGGAGGGCGAGGTTGGAGGGAACGTCGGTGCGGCGGAGGTCACCTTGTTGGAAGCTGGTGACGGGCGTGGCGGACGGGAGCAGCATTTGCGGCACGCGTCCATCGGGGCTGCGGCCGACGGGGTAGAGTCCGGACTGGATGGCTTCGAAGGAGAGTTCCTGGCGCTTGAACCCGGGGATGGAGCTGGCGGCCAGGTTTTCGGCGGTGACCTCCTGCCAGCGGGTGGCGTTGTCCATTGCGGCGGCCGCCTGGTAGAGGCTGATGTTCATCGCGGCTAGGGCGAGCAGCGGCCGTGCCAGCATGCGGAACCCGTTCATTCACAGGGGATGGACGAAGGGACCCGCCGGCCAGGGGCATTTCCTGCCGCGGCGTGGGGGAGCGTTTTGCCGGGTAGTCTCGAACCGGGTTGGACCGCCTGATTTCCCAACGCCGCGGCGGGATGCCGGGCCGGGCCGAACCGGTCAGGGATGGATCGTGAGGGCCGGAGCGGTGGGGGCGGCGAGGGTGGCGAGGGTGGAGGCGGAGATGGCCTCGAGGACGCGGCCCGGCGCGATCCCGAGGAGGAGGACGGCCGCGACGAGGACCGCGCAGAGCGCGCGGGTGGTTCCGGTGAGGGGGATGGCGGGCCGGCCCTCAGGATCGCGGAAGCACGCTTCGCGCACGATGCAGAGGTAGTAGTAGATGGCGATGGCGCTGTTGAGGACGGCCAGGATGACCAAGGCGAGGTGGCCGCGAGTCAAGGCGGCCTTGAGCAACGCCAGCTTGCCCATGAAGCCCGCCAGCGGCGGCAACCCGGCCAGCCCGAATACCCCGATGACCAAGGTCACCGCCAACCAGGGCGACCGCCGATGCAGCCCCGCCAAGTCTTCGAGGGCGACGTTGGCGCCGTCGCGGGACACGCCGCACACGACCACGAAACAGGCGAGGACCATGAACAGGTAGGCCACCACATAGTAGAGGGCGGCCGTAAAGCCCGCCTGATCGAGGCTGACCAGGCCGATGACCGCGTAGCCGGCGTGGGCGATGCCGGAGAAGCCGAGCAGGCGTTTGAGGTCGTTTTGCTGCAGGGCGATGAGATTCCCGTAGAACATGGAACCGACCGCCAGGCAGGTCAGGAGGATTGCCATGGTGGTGTTTTCCGGCGTGGCCAGGGCCACGAAGCGGACCAGGACGGCCACGGCGCCCACCTTGGGCAGGGAGGCAATCAGGCTGGTGGTTTGGTTGGAAGCCCCCTGGTAGACATCCGGCGTCCAGAAATGGAAGGGGAACACGGCCAGCTTGTAGAGCAACCCGGCCAGCATCATGCCCAGGCCGACCAACGCCAGCGGGGTATGGATCACTGGGGCCAGGCTGGCCATGACCACCGGGAGCGAGGTGCTGCCGGAGAGGGCGAAGACGTAGCTCAGGCCGAAGAGCATGATGCCGGTGGCGGTGATGCCAAAGACGATGTATTTGATGGCCGACTCCATTTGCACGCGTTGCCCCTCGCGTTCCCGCCGCATGGCGACGAGGAAAAAGAGCGGAAAGGAACTCAGCTCCAGGGCCACCACCAGCGTGATCAGATCGACGCAACTCACCAGCATGACCAGGCCGGTCACGCTCAGGTTCAGGAACAGGTAGTACTCCGGCTTCACGTCGGGGCGGACGTCCGGCAGGTCGCCGCTGAGGGCCGCCACGAGGAGGAAGCCGCCCGCGAGCACGACCTTGAGCCACTGGGAGAACGCGTCCACGCGGTAGGCGCCGTTGAACAGGACGGCTTCCTGGCCCAGGCAGCCCGCCGCGGCCAGGAGGGTGGCCAGGGCGGAGGCGAGGGCGGCGGGGCGGGCCCAGCGAGCGTGTGGCTCGTCAAGACAGAGCACGAACAGGCCCAACGCGCCGGCCAGCAGGATCAGTTCGGGAAGGAAGGCCATAGCAAATCAGGGAACCGCGGCGAGGGTGGACGACCGAGCCACCTGTTCGAGGAGGTTCTGCACGCTGGCGTGGAGCACGCGGGTGAAGGGTTCCGGCTTCAGTCCAATCCACAGGACAAAGACCAGCAAGGGCACCAGGGTGATCACTTCGCGCAGATCGAGGTCGCGCAGGTCGTGGTGTTTCGGGTTGCGCGTCCCCCCGTAGGCCACGCGTTGCAGCATGCGCAGATTGTAGGCCGCCGCCAGCACCACGCCCGGCAACACCAGGACCATGAGGGTGATGGCCCAGGATTCGGTCAGGCGGTGGGCCCAGGCGAACCCGCCGGTCATGACCAGGAACTCGCCGATGAAGCTGTTGGTGCCGGGGAAGGCGAGCGAGGAGAGGGCGAAGACGCCGAGGAACCCAGCGTAGGCCGGCATGCGTTTGCCGGCGCCGGCCGTCTGGTCGAGGTCGCGGGTGTGGAGGCGTTCGTAGAGGATGCCCACGGCGATGAAGAGGGCGCCGGTGGTCACCCCGTGGTTGATCATGACCAGCAGCGAGCCTTCCAGTCCGGCCTGGTTGAGCACGAAGATGCCGAGGGTGGCGAAGCCCATGTGGCCGACGCTGGAATAGGCGACCAACTTCTTGAGGTCCGTCTGGGCCAGGGCGGCCAGTCCGCCATAGAGGATGCCGATCACCGAGAGGCCCAGCATCCAGGGCATGAAGATCTGGGTGGCGGCCGGCGTGATCGGGAGGCAGAAGCGCAGAAACCCGTAGGTCCCCATCTTCAGCAGCACGCTGGCCAGCAGCACGCTTCCGGCCGTGGGCGCCTCCACGTGGGCGGCCGGCAGCCAGGTGTGGAAGGGGAACATCGGCACCTTGATGGCGAACGAGAGCGCGAAGGCCAGGAAGATCCAGCACTGGAAGCTCTCCCCATAGGGACGCCCCATCATGTCGGGGATATGGAAGCTGCCCACCTGCAGGAAGAGGGCGATGATGGCCACGAGGAGGAGGACGGAGCCCGCCATCGTGTAGATGAAGAACTTGAGGGCGGCGTAGACCTTCCGGGGACCGCCCCACACGCCGATCAGGAGCGCCATGGGGATGAGCATGGTCTCCCAGAAGACGAAGAAGAGGACGAAGTCGAGGGCGCAGAACACGCCCACCATGGCGCTTTCCATGACCAGCAGGCAGATCATGAACTCCTTCACGCGCTTCTCGATGTAGCGCCACGAGCAGAGCACGCACAGGGGCATGATCAGGGTGGTCAACAGCACCAGCAACAGGCTGATTCCATCCACGCCCAGCGTGTAGTGGATCTTGAGCCAGGGGATCCAGGGGCGATGCTCGACGAACTGGAACTCGGCGGTGGCCGGGTTGAACCCGCTGTAGAGCGGCAGGGAGATCCCCGCCGCGGCCAGGGTGAAGAGCAGGGTCCACCAGCGCAGGGCACGGTCGGTGGGCAGGCAGGCCGCCACCGCGGCCGCCGCCAGCGGGCTGAAGATCAGCACGCTCAGCAAGGGGAAGGCTTCCGGATTGGAGGGGAGGTTCATCGGGCGCAGATCAGAAGAAGAACAGGAACGCCGCCGCCAGTCCGGCCACGACCAGGAACACCAGGGTCAGGCTCTCCTGCATAGCCCCCCGTTGGGCCAGACGCAGCCGGCCCCCCACGCCGCGGACCGCCGACGCCACCCCGTCCACCACGCCATCGATCACGCGGTGGTCAAACCACCCCACCCGCCGCGCCGACCCCATCAGGGGCAGCAATCCTCCCACCCGATAGGCCTCGCCCACGGCGTCATCGGCCCCCTGCACGGGCCGCCGCGCGAACCACCGGAAGGCCCGTCCGCCCATGCGGTAGAACCAGTCCATGTCCAGGCTGATCTTCGGTTCGGGCGTCAGCTTGTCGAGGAACAGGAAGAAGCCGAGGGCGGTGAACAGGAGCACCTGCATGGTTTCGGAGAGGTGATACGAGGTGTAGGGATGATACTCCACCGGGTAGGGGAGCATGTCATAGAGGTAGGGCGTGTAGCAGCCGATGAAGATGCAGAGGACCGACGTGATGGCCATGGCCACGTTCATGTTCCAACCCGGGTCCTTCGCCTTCTCCCACACTTCCTTGGCGCAGTTGTTTTTCCCGAACCAGATGAAATACGGCACCTTCAACCCGGTGTGCAGGAAGGTCCCCGCCGAGGCCATCATGAGGAGAAACCCCACCCATAACCGGTGGCTCTCGAACCCCGCGGCCACGATCATCGATTTGCTGACGAACCCGCTGAACAACGGGAAGGCCGAGATGGAGAGCCCGCCGATGAGGGTGAACACGAAGGTCCAGGGCATGCGCGGATACAGCCCGCCCAGCTTGGTGAAGCGGCTTTCCCCGGTCATGTGCAGCACCGTCCCGCAGCCCATGAACAAGAGGCCCTTGTAGAGGATGTGGGCGAAGGCGTGAGCGCAGGCCCCGTTCAAGGCCAACCGGCCCACCTCGGTGTCGAGATCGGCCAGGCCGACCCCCGCCACCATGTAGCCCACCTGGCTGATGATGTGATAGGCCAACAGCCGCCGGCTGTCGTTCTCCAACACGGCGTAGACGACCCCATAGAGCGCCATGATCACTCCCAGGGGAATCAACAGATCCAGTCCCGGCAGCCCGCGGCACAAGGCGTAGACGGCGGTTTTGGTGGTGAAGGCGCAGAGGAAGACCGAACCATTGAACGTCGCCTCGCCGTAAGCGTCCGGCAGCCAGGCATGCAGCGGCGGCACCGCGGCGTTGAGGATGAACCCGATCATCACCAGGTAGGTCGCCGCCGTCGGTCGATCGACGTCGAAGGGTTCGAAGGCCAGGCTGCCGGTGGCCTGGTAGTGCAACAGGATCCCCGCCAGCAAGGCCACGCCCCCGGCCATGTGCACCAGCAGGTAGCGATAGCCGGCCGGCAGCGACTCCGCCCGCCCGCGGAACCAAATGAGGAACACCGACGACAACGCCATCAGTTCCCAGAACACGAACAGCGTCAGCAGGTCGCCCGCGTAAATCGCGCCCATCGAGCCGCCCACGTAGATCCAGGCGGCCATGTGCTCGGCCACCTTCTTGACGTGCAGGCCGTAGAGGGTGCCGATGACGGCCATGAGGGCCATGATGTAACCGAAGACCAGGCTCAATGCGTCCACCCGGCCGAACTGAAGGGTCCAGTCGAGGAACCGCACCGCGCCGAAGTCCTCGCTCAGGCTGACCGTCCGCCAGAAGGCCAGCACCGGGACCAGGAGCAGCCAACCCTGGCGCACGCGGGCGGGGATCAGCGGCAGCAGGGCCGCTCCGACCAGCATGATCAATCCCGGATGACGCCAGAGCTCACTCATCGTAGTAATCCTCCCGCGTCATGATCCCGGCGTGCCCATACCACTTCGAGAGGAAGATGATCAGGGTGCAGGCGACGAAGCCGAAGAGGGACCAGAAGCCGGGGAGGTGCTCGGCCTTGGTGTGGGCGTGGTGCTTGTCGACCAGGAACGGCAGGGCGTCGATCACCACCAGCAGGGCCAGCACCGCGTAGGAGATCCGGATGACCGTCTTCAGACGGGCGCGGAGGAATTCGATGAGCTGAACCAGTTTCATGGCAGGAGGGCCTTGGCGAATTGCATGAAGAAATCCGGGTAGATCCCGATCAACACCGAGATGACGGCCGTGATGCTGAGCGGGACCACCATCGCAGGATGAGCCTCGCGCGGCGGGTGATGGGCATCGGCGGCGGGCGGTTGACCGAAAAAGCCGTGGTAGACCACGGGAGCGAAGTAGGCGGCGTTGAGGAGCGTGCTCGCAATCAGCACGCCGATGATGCCCAGCGATTTCGCATCCAGCGCGCCCAGCAGCAAATACCACTTCGAGACAAACCCGGCCACCGGCGGGGCGCCGATCATGCTCAGGGACGCCAAGGCGAAGGCCCCGAAGGTGAACGGCATCGCGCGGCCCAGGCCGCCCATCTCGGAAATGTTCTTCTTGTGGGTGGCGACATAGATGGCGCCCGCGCAGAAGAACAGGGTGATCTTCGAGAAGGCGTGGTTGGCGATGTGGATGACCCCGCCCTCGATGCCGGCGGGGGTGAGGAGGGCGACGCCGAGGATGATGTAGGAGAGCTGGCTGACGGTGGAGTAGGCCAGCCGGAGCTTGAGGTTATCCTTGCTGAGAGCGATGACGGACGCGACCAGGATCGTGATGGAGACGAAGTAGGCGGTGGGCAGGCCGAGGTTGAATGCGTCCATCCGGTCGACGCCAAACACGTAGAGCATGGTCCGCACGGTGGAAAACACGCCCACCTTGACGACGGCGACGGCGTGGAGCAGGGCGCTGACCGGGGTGGGGGCCACCATGGCCCCGGGCAGCCAGTGGTGGAAGGGCATGATGCCGTTCTTGGCGAACCCGAACAGGCAGGCCACATAGAGGGCGGTGACCAGCCACCGGTTGGCCTCGGCGGGGAGGATGCCGGTGCGGATGTTGTGGGCGAAGTCCAGGTGACCGACCAGAACGAACATCATCACCATGGCCGGCAGAATTAAGCCCTTGGCGGTGGTGGTGAGGTAGATCAGGTACTTCTTCCCGCCTTCGTAACCCTCCTCATCCTGGTGATGAGCCACCAGCGGGTAGGTGGTGACACTGACGACCTCATAAAACAGGTAGAGGGTCAGCAGGTTGTCGGCAAAGGCGCAGCCGATGGCCCCGAAGAGGGCGAGGGCGAAGCAGGCGCTGAAGCGGGTCTGGGCGTGTTCCTCCAGCCCGCGCATGTAACCGGCCGAGTAGAACACGGTGAGAATCCAGAGGAACGAGGCGGCGACGGCAAACATCATGGAGAGGGCGTCGGCCCGCAACGAGATCGTGAGCCCGGGGAGCAGGGTGAAGATCGTGTAGTGCAGGGTGTGGCCGGCCCGCACCGCGGGGACGAGCGAGGCCACCAGGGCAAAGAGGGTGACGGCGGCCAGGAACGAGCTGGCCTCGCGCACGTTGGGCCGGCGGCCCGTGGCCATGACCAAGCCGGCCCCGAGCAGGGGCGCCAGGATGGCCAGCAACAAGCGGATGTCGGTGACGGTCTCCATGGCTACCCCTGCAACTCGGAAAGCTCCCGGCTCGTGATCGAGCGGTAATTCCGATAGACCGCGATGATGATGCTCAAGGCGATGGAAACCTCGGCGGCGGCCAAGGCCATGATGAAGAGAACCACAATCTGCCCCACCGCCGGGTCGGGCACGAAGAACCGGTTGACCGTCATGAAATTCAAGGAGGCGGCGGAGAAGATGAGTTCGCCCGCGATCAACATGCCGATCAGCGTGCGCCGCCGGATCATGCCGAAGACCCCGGTGGCGAAGAGGAACGCCGCCAGGACCAGGTAGAGATCCGGCTCTTGGGGACTGAAGCTGAGGGTCATGGTTTGGTCCTTCCGTAACGGGCCACGACGAGGGCGCCCAGGATGGCCACCAGCAGCACGAGGGAGATCAGCTCGAAAGCCAGGCTATACGTGCCGAGCAGCGCCACCCCCAGGTCCCAGACCGTCCCCTGTCCGGTCCGCGCCGCGGGCGCCGCCCAGGGATGTCGCAACCCCACCAGGGCCACCCCGGCCCCTACCGCCGCACTGACCAGCAGGGCCGAGCCTCCCCAGAACACCAGGCCGGCCACCGACTCCCGGCGCGGCGCCTCGTCCGGTTCGGCCAGCATCACCGCGAAAATAATGGTGACGCAGATCGCCCCCACATAGATCAGGATCTCCATCAGGGCCAGGAACGGGCTGTGCAGAAAGTAGTAGAGGCCGGCCAGGCCGAAGCAGCAGATGGCCAGGCCGCAGACACTGCGGATGATCCGGGTGGTGAACACCGCCAGGAGCGCTCCGCCGACGGTGGCGAGCACCGCCACCGCAAAGACCAGATTCGTCAACCAGGAGGCCCCAGGGAACCCGTTCATTCCCGGCCCTCCACCCGCTTGACCAGGTCGATCTGGTAGAACGCCTCCTTGCTCGTGCTGGCCAGGTTGTAGTCCTTGGAAAAGTCCAAGGCCTCGACCGGGCACACCTCCACGCACGAACCGCACAGGCTGCACTTCGTGAAGTCCAACTTGAAGTCCGTCACCGACTTCTTCTTCTCCCCTTCCCGCTTGAGGCCGTCCACCACGATGCAATCGCTCGGGCAGGCCTTTTCGCAGGACTTGCAGGCGATGCACAGCGACTTGCCGGTCTCCGTATCCCGCACCAGCACGATATGGCCGCGGTAGCGCTTGGCCATCTTGAGGGTTTGATGCGGGTAATGCACGGTGACCTGCGGCTTGAAGAACTGCTGCAAGGTGATCTTCATGCCGGTCAGCAGACTGGCAAACCCACGGATCAGTTCGAGGAAGGCGCGTTTCATCGGGAGGGGAAGAGTTTAAGCATGGCCGCGGACAGGATCAGGATGCCCAGCGAGAAGGGGATGAGGATCTTCCAGGAGAG
>CAZVRY010000168.1:0-15742 GCA_964629545.1 uncultured Verrucomicrobiota bacterium
CTGAAATGCGCAAGGGCTTGGAAATCAACGAACGCATGTTCCGGTTCATGGAGAGGTGCATGGGCAGGGAGTCAGGGAGAGGGGAAACGTCTACAGATCATGGTCCCCATCAGTGCCCAAGATTCGGAAACCTCGACTCCCCATGAGCCCTGTCGTCAAAGGGGGCGAATGCGATGGGCGCCGGTGACGATCAAGATCCGGAGGGGCGTTGCTCGAGCTCGGCGAGATCGGCCCGGGTCATCTCGGCGATGAGATCGCGGAAGGCTGTTCGCGCGGTCCAACCGAGCAGGCGCTGGGCCTTCGCCGATTGGCCCACGAGGCGGGCGGGCTCGGCGGGCCGGAAGAGTGCAGGGTCTTGGCGGACAAAGTGGCGCCAGTCCAGGCCCACGGTCGCAAAGGCGATCTCGACGACGTCCTGCACGGAGTGGAGGGCGCCGGTTGCGAAGACAAAGTCTTCAGGGGTGGGGTGTTGGAGGGCGAGCCACATGCCGCGCACGAAGTCGCGGGCGTCCCCCCAGTCGCGTTGGGCAGAGGTATCGCCGAGGGTGAGGTGGGTCTGGCGCCCAAGCTGGATGGCGGCCGCGGCGCGAGTGATCTTGCGGGTGACGAAGCTCTCGCCGCGACGCGGGGATTCGTGGTTGAAGAGGATGCCGTTGCACGCGAACAGGCGGTAGGCGCGGCGGTAGGTCGCGACGAGGTGGGTGGCGAAGGTTTTGGCGCAGCCGTAGGGGCTCAAGGGGGTGAAGGGCGTCGATTCGTCCTGCGGGCTCGAGAGCGGATGGCCGAAGATCTCACTCGAGGAGGCGTGGAAGAAGCGGGCGCTGGGGAGATGGTGGCGGACGAGCTCGAGGAGGCGCAGCGTGCCCAGGGCCGCGTCCGCGCACGTGCGTTCGGGGTCTTGGTAGCTGGCGCCGACGTGGGTGGGGCTGGCGAGGTGATAGATCTCGTCGGGTTGGGCCTCGAGCAGGGCAGCTCGAAGGGAGGCGGGGTCCTGGAGATCCGCCGGGTGGAAGAGGAGGCGGGGCGGAGACGTTTGCGGTGGGGCGAGGCGATGGCGGAGGCGGGTTTGCTGCGGCGGGCGACCGGGCCGGATGGTCCCGTGGACCTCGTAGCCTTGATCGAGGAGAAGTTCGGCCAGGTAGGAACCGTCCTGCCCAGTGATACCGGTGATCAAGGCGCGAGGCATAGGAGGTGGGGACGGCCTTCCGTTGGGGGGTGCCGGCGGCGTGAGGGTAGGTTGGGACTGTGCCTAGCCGGCAAGGCGGCCGCGGCCTTCGCGGTGCGCTTTCAGGAGCGCCACATCGGCATCGACCATGAGGGTGACGAGGTCGCGGAACTTCGTCTTCGGTTCCCAGCCCAGTTTCTGGCGGGCCTTGGAAGGGTCGCCGATGAGAAGGTCGACCTCGGCGGGACGATAGTAGCGCGCGTCGATGTCCACGTGCTGCTGCCAGTCGAGGCCAACGTGGGCAAAGGCGATCTCCAGGAACTCGCGGACGGAATGCGTCTCGCCGGTGGCAATGACGTAGTCGTCGGGGGCGGGTTGTTGAAGCATGAGCCACATCGCTTCGACGTACTCCTTGGCAAAGCCCCAATCCCGTTTGGCGTCGAGGTTCCCGAGAAAGACCTTCTGCTGGAGGCCGGCGTGGATGTGCGCCACGGCGCGGGTGATCTTGCGGGTCACGAACGTCTCGCCGCGGCGCGGGGATTCGTGGTTGAAGAGAATGCCATTGCAGGCAAAGAGGTTGTAGGACTCGCGGTAGTTGACGGTGATCCAATAGGAATAGACCTTGGCGCAGGCGTAGGGGCTGCGTGGGTAGAAGGGCGTGGTCTCCGTCTGGGGGACTTCGACCACTTTCCCGTACATCTCGCTCGAAGAGGCCTGGTAGAACCGGGGCTGAATCCCGGTCTCGCGGATCGCCTCGAGCAGTCGGACCGTCCCGGTGGCGGTCACGTCGCTGGTGTACTCGGGGCTGTCGAAACTGACCCGGACGTGGCTCTGCGCGGCGAGGTTGTAGATTTCCTCGGGTTGGATCTTGCCGATCAGCCGGGCCAGCCCGCTGGCATCGCTGAGGTCCCCGTAATGCAGGAAAAGACGGTTGCGCCCGGAGTGGGGGTCTTCGTAAATGGGATCGAGACGGCCCGTGTTGAAGGTGCTAGCGCGACGGATGATGCCGTGTACCTCGTAGCCTTTGGCGAGGAGGAGTTCGGCCAGATAGGAACCGTCCTGGCCCGTGATGCCGGTGATGAGTGCTTTCTTGGGCATAATGAAATGTCGCGGAGAAGATCAGGGAGCGGCCAGGCAAAGGCAAGGTCGAAGCCGGGGCCAGCGTGAAAGTGTCGGTCGGATGCTGGCCAGGCTGGCTGCGGAGTTGGGGATCGAGGTCTGCCTGGATCCGAACCTCCACGAGCTGAACCGGGCCCGCAACGAATTGCTCAAGGCCTTTCCCCCCCCGTTAACCGCGTCCAGACCGCCGAATCGGTCGCGCCTGCTCGACCGTCATCCGAACCGCGGCGATGCGGCATCGGAGCGGAGCGGGCGTCGGGCAGGGCGCCGGGCGGAGCGCCCACTCAGCCACGCGCAATCCCGTTTGGCGAGCGGTGGTCAGGCCAAGCTCGTCCGTGCCGATGTCGTCCTTCGCCGAGCGCGGCGTACCCCCTCGGAAGGGGGGCGGGCGTCCGCCGACCTGGAAGATCCCGAAGCAGAGCATGGCCGTCTGTATCTGTTCGAGGACCGGTTCCTGTTCGCCATGGCGGAAAGCGCCCGTGGCGATGACGCCCAGCAGTTTCCCGTCCAGCAGCACTTTGGGCACCCGCCTTCCCCAGCCCACCCGCAGGGTCACCCGACCACCGGCCACTTGAAGGTCGAAGTCAGGGCCACGCGCCGGCCCGTCGCCGCCGACTCGCGCGCTGCCGTGATGATCTCCAGCACATGAAGGGCATGTTCCGGCGTCACCAGCAACTCCTTCCCGGTGGCCAGGCACTCGGCGGCCAGGGCCGCGCCCTGCTGCCACACATAACCGCGCGCATCCGTCGCGTGACGCTCCAGTTGCGGCGCCTGCTGGGTGGCGAGATCCACCCCCAACGGAGCCCAGTCGTATCCGACCAACCCCATGTAGCCCTGCGAGCCCACCACGGAGATCGTGTGGCGCGTCTCCTGGCTGCCGTCATGCCCATGCGGGTTGAAGTAGTTGAACCCCGATTGGACGTGCGAGAGGATCCCCTGACCGTGGTCGAGCAGCACCATGGCGTTGTCCTCCTCGCCCACCCGGATCCGCCCCTTGTCCTCGACGGTGCGTTCGGGGGTGACGATGCTGAGCATGGCGCTGACGTGCCGGGCGGGGCCGAGCAGGCCGGTGAGGGAGGTGAAGTTGTAAACGGCCAGATCGGGCATGGAGCCGCCGAGTTTCTCGTAGAAAAACGCCGACCAATTCGGTCCTTCGTGCCCGTAATCGGCGTGGGCCGCCGCTACTCGTCCCAGCTTGCCCGCCGCGAGTTGCCGGGCCATGAAGGCGAACTGGGGGCTTTGGACCGTGATAGGGGCGCCCCAGAGCCGGAGGTTGCGAGCCTTGGCCAGGCGCAGCAGCTCCTGTCCGGCCGCGAGGGTGTTGGCGATGGGTTTCTCGCTCCACACATGCTTGCCAGCCTCGAGCGCGCGGCGGTTGATCGCCTCGTGCTGTTGCATGTCCGTAAGGTCGACCAGGAACTCGAACGGCTCGCCCGCCAGCATCGCGTCAACATGGGGATAATGCTGCGCGATCTTGAAACGCTCGGCCTGGCGGCGCGCACGCTCGGGTTTGATGTCGCACACGCTGACCACCTCGACGAACGGGCACTCCGTCAGCACGGGCAGGTAGGCATTGGACACGCTCCCGCAGCCGATGACCCCGGTCCGGATGCGTCGTTCCGCGGCGGCTGCGGCCAGACTTGATGGGCCGCCGGCGGCCAGGGCCAAGCCGGCCAGCAAGGACGTGGACGTGAATTCGCGGCGCGTGAGGGGCAGAGCAAGAGGGTTCATGATCTGGCGAGTTGTGGTGGGAACAGCGGGCGGCGGGCACCGCGAACCCCAACCGGTCAACGAGGACGAGCTTTCGTTGCCATGGGGGTTCGGTCCTCGGGATTTTTGCAGAGTTCATAGGTAAGCAGACATGCAACGGCTCCCCACTCCCGATCTCCCTCCCCCCAAACCCCGCTGTAGCACTTCGCTTTCAGGGGTTGGGGAGAGAGAGGGGGGATGGGTGTCTGCTTATTTCCGCACTCACCAATAATCCAGTGCCGGAGCGGCCGGGCACCTGCGGCGCGGAGCCGGTGCGGGGTTGGCAGTATCCTGCCGACGGTTCGGAACCGGGGACCGAGGTGCATGGGGTCTATGTAACGGAACACCCGCGCGAGCGCAACCCCGTGCGAGGCCCCAGAATCCTCCCTTAAGGGTCTGCTTCTCGATCCCCGATCCCCAGCGTTGCCAAGCCGGCCTTCGTTCTGCACGATAGCACCATCATGCTCCCAGCTCGTTGGCTCAAGATCGGGTTGTTGTGCGGGTGGGTGCTGGGGGGGCAGGCCGCCGAGGTGGACCGGTTGCGCCTCGTCCCGTTCCCGAAGGAGGTCCGTGACCTGGCCGGCGCGTGTTCGCTCCGCCAGCCGCTGGTCTTGGAAGTGGCCGACGCCGGCGCGCACGGGCTGGGGCGGTTGCTCAACGAGGAACTGGAACGGGCGGGTCTCCCGGCCGTCCAGGTCCGCCGAGTGCAAGAGCCCGGCCCCGCCTTCCGCCTGTCCGCGGGCGGTGGCGCGTGGGCGTTCCCCGCGACGCCCGCATCGCGCGGACCGGAAGCCTACGCCCTGGAGGTTAGGGAACACGAAGTCCTTTGCGCCGCGGCCGAACCGGCCGGGCTGTGGCATGGGCTGCAGACCCTCCGCCAGTTGGTGCGCGCCAATCTTCAGGGCGGGGCCCTGCCTGGTCTGAGCATCCGGGACTGGTCCTCGCTGCGCTGGCGCTGCTTCCAGGACGACATGACCCGGGGGCCCAGCTCCACGCTGGCCACCCTCCAGTTCGAGGCTTCGCTCGGTTCCTACCTGAAACTGAACCTGATGACGTACTACATGGAATACCAGTACGCCTTCCGCAAGCACCCGAAGATCGGTCCGCCCGACGGCTCGCTCACTCCGGCCGACTTGTCCGCCCTCGTCGCCTACGCCAAGGACTTCCACGTCGACATCCTCGGCAACCAACAGTCGTTCGGGCACTTCGCGCACATTCTCAAGCATCCGGAATACGCCGCCCTGCGCGAGACCGGCGACGTCCTCACGCCGGTCCGCGAGGAGACCTACCAACTGCTGGACGACCTTTACGCCGAGGTTTGCCCGCTGCTGCCCTTTCCCTGGTTCAACGTCTGTTGCGACGAGACCTACGGGCTGGGGACCGGGCCGTCGCGGCCGTGGGCGGAAGAGATCGGCGTGGGCGGGGTCTACGTGCGCCACCTCCGGCGCGTGCACGACCTGCTCCGTGACAAGCACCAGAAGCGCATGATGATGTGGGGCGACATCATCCTCCAACACCCGGACCACCTAGCCGAGGTGCCTCGGGACACCCTCATGCTAACCTGGGGCTACGAGGCGCGCCCCAGCTTCGAGGACCAGATCCTCCCATTTGCCCGCTCGGGCTATGAATTCTTCGTCTGCCCCGGGGTGGCCAACTGGAGCCGCATCCTCCCCGACTTCGGCGTGGCCGTGACCAACATCCAGCACTTCGTCCGCGACGGCGCCCAGCACGGCGCCCTGGGCATGATCAACACCGATTGGGAAGACGACGGCGAGGCGCTCAACGCGGTCAAATGGCACGCCGACGCCTGGGCGGCCGAATGCGCCTGGAACGCTTCCGCCACCCCTTTCGACGCCTTCAACCGCCGGGTCGGCGCGGTGCTCTTCGGCGAAACCGGCGACCGCTTTGGCCAGGCCGTCACGCTGCTGGCACGGGCCCATCGCCTGCCCGGCTTGAACGGCTTGCTCAACGCCCGCTTCTGGGAACGCGACTTCCCGCCGCGGACCGGGGCGGCGGCGACCTCCGCGACCGCTTCGAACCTCCTGGCCGTCGTTCGCCCCGCGCTGGCCCACCTGCGGACCGCGCAGGCGGAGGCCCGCTGCAATCAGCGGATCTTGGATGCCTTTCTGTTCGGAGCGCGTCGCCTCGAGTTGATCGGCCAGCGCATGCTTGACGGCCTGGAAGCCGCCCGCCTCTGCGAGGATCTCAGCGCCGGCGCCGCGCCCCTGGAACGACTCGACCGGATCGAGTCCATCCTGCGGACCCACCGTCAGGCGCACGAGGCGCTCGGCCGGGAGTTCGCGGCCTTGTGGCTCGCCGAGAGCAAACCCTACGCGCTCGACTGGACCCTGCGCCGCTACACCAACACGGTGGCCGCCTTCGACGCCACGCTGGCCCGCTGCGCGGCCGCCCGGATGGACGTTCGCGCCGGCCGGGCCTGGCCTCCGGCGGAGGACCTCGGCCTGGCGCTGCCCAAACCGCGGTCCCGCCGCCTTCGTCCCCGGGAGGTGCTCCCTACCGCCCTGCACCCTGACGTGCCCTGGGCGGAGCCACGGGCCACGCACCGGCTGGGCCTGGTCATTCGCGCCGGGGACCTTGACCGTTTCGATCTGCCGGTGGACGTGGAGCTGGCGCTGCCCGCGGATCTGGCCTCCCCGGCGGTGCGCGCGTTTCGTCTCCACGACCAGGGAGAGCCGGTGGCAGGGCTGGCCCAACTAGACCCGCTGCCGCAACCCGGCCTCCGACGCCTGGTCCTGCTCCTGCCCGGATCGCTGCCGCGGCGTGAAGCAGCGAACGTCCACGTGTACCTCGGGCCCTCCGTGCGCGCTTCGGACTCCCCGGCGGCCGTCACCACTCGCCCGGGTGAGAACGGGACGCACACCATCGAGAACGATCGCCTCCGCTTGCTCCTGGGTCCGGAAGGGGCCCACGTCTACCGGTGGGAAGTGAAAGCCCTCGGGGGGCGCGACCTGACCATGCCCGGCGAGTCCGGCTGGGCCGGTTTTGCCGATCTCGGATCCCACCGTCATCCCACCTACCACCTCGAGTGCACGGCGCGCGGACCGGCCCTGGTCGAATTTCAGGCCATCGACCCTTCGGGCCACACCAAGGTCTTCCGCGTCTGCGGCGGCGCCAGTTGGATGGAAGTCATGCTGAGCGAACCCACCTCCCTGTACTGGGATTTCGACGATCCGAAGAACTTCGCCGCCGACGGACCGACGCCCGGCGCCTGGCTCTTCTCCAACGGCCAGTCGGGTCCGGTCGGCCGGGAATCCGAGGGCGTGCCGGCGCAGGTCAAAGCGCCGCAGACTCTCTGGGGCATCAAGTTCAACGCCGACAGGCTGGCCCTCGGGTTGATCACCCCGGGCGCCCAAGCCACGCACCACATCGCACCCGGCTCCAGCGCAGGCGGGGTGGGCATCGAAGGCGGCCCCCCTGCGGGGCATTTCGTCACCTGGGCCGGACGCCTCGCAACGACTCCGGCCGCGACCATGCACCAACTCCAATCGACGCTCGACCTGAAAAAGCCCGTGGAGGTCGACGTCTGCGCACTCCAGGCGCGGTAGCGGGTTCCCTCGCCGGCTTGGCGGGTCGAGTCTCCTCAAACCTGCCCACGATTTGCCGGGATTCCCCGCGCGCACAGCCGAGGAAAGAACAGGTCCTCCGCCAGCGTCCGGACCTCAGGGGTGCGCGCGTTGGGCTCTTCATGGTTACGGGGACAGGTTCACAGCGGTCGTAGTGCTTTGTGCCCACGATGGCTGACGCGTTGCTGCGTCAGCCATCGTGGGAAAGGCGGGGCTCAACTGGAAGGCCAGTGCCCCGCACAGGCAGTTACCTCGTTCCGGTCACGAAGAAGTTGTCGATCGTCAGGTCGCAGGGGCTGGGGTTGGCGCCGGTCGACAGGAACAGGCCCACAAAGCCTTGGCTGGAGGCCTGTGCGGAGTTGTCGGTTACCACGAGCTCCGCCTTTCGTTGTCCAGACTCCAGGTCAATGAGTTCCAGAGATAGTCGCGTGCCGACACCCGAGAAGATGAACCGATACGGCGTACCCGGCTTGAATTCGAACCCCGCGCTGGGTGCGCTCTGCGCCTCGTAATCATATAACGTGAGGGCCGCTTGGTTGGGTCCGCTCCAGTTCGGCCAAAGGTTTGCGAGGTAACCGTTCGTGGCCCCCCTGGGATACTCACTGAAATCAGTCATAAGCCGCGCCACCAGAGCGATCCCCGCGCCTTGGTGTGTCGCCGCGAGATCGACAATATCCACCGACATCCAGAAGTCCTTTACGGACACGCCGGGCCCGGGAGGTCTGAGGGCGAGATACTGGGATTGCAGGGTCCCCAGAGTCCGAACCCGCAGCGCGCCCGCGGAAGCGGTGATCGACCACTGGGTGGCGCCGGCGGGATCATAGAATCCGGGCACCCAATCCCCCTTGCGGGTGTACGGCCACCGGGGCGGATCGAAATCATCGCTAGACTGCGTGCCCGGGACCAGCTTGAAGTACTGCGCCGGCTGGGTCCATTGTTGGGCGGTCGTGATCGGCGCTGCCATGCACCACCGACCGGACTGCTGGTAGATCGGCGCCGGCCACGGCCGCCAGGGGCCCTCGATCGCGTCGGCGCCCACGACGATCTGTTCCTCGAGCGTATCCGCCGGCCAGGAGAGCAGCACGGACTTTGCGATCTGCAGCAAGGGCGCCTCGTAGAGGTCATACTCGAGGTTGTCCAATACCACCTCCAAAGCCGGCGGACCCGGCAGGGTCGTGCGCGTGTCAGACACCCCGGCCCACACGTAGGTCAGGTTGGTCAAAGGCGCACCCCAATCCGCTCGATAGCCCGGCATCCCCTTGGGCGGAGGCACGGGAACCGGGCAATCACTGCCCGGACCGTCCTCGAACGATCTCTGGAACAGAACCTCACCCGTGCTTGCGGCCAGCACCCTCGTGGTCAGCCGCAGGGTGTCACCGGTGAGCGTGAACGCGAGGGAGACGGTTGCATCCCGATTCGTGATCGCCGCAGCCGTATAGAAACACACGGTTTCGCCCACGCCATACTCACCCTTTGATAAGCCAATTTCGTTCTGATCCATGGAGATGTAATACCATGAATCGCGCCCCCCAACCGACCGTCCGCCCGCCCCAAAACTGAGGATCACGTCATCGGCGTCAGCGTGAATCAGATCGACTCGGATCTCGAGCGTGCGGCCTTGCAGGCTGACCGCCGGCAGGGAATTGGGCCAATACACCTGGTCGTAGTTTACCCACGACTGAACGGGGTCAAAGGGACCGGAGAACTGCCCCGACCACACCATTTGCCCGCCGGTCACGTCGGCCTGGAGATAATCCATGCCTCCACCTCCGGGAAGAAACTTCACTCCGTCCTCGAAGTCATCAATGACCGCTGCGTCAAGCCGAACCGCTGTGCATACGCTGATCGCCGCGCTGGCGATCCAAGCTGCAGTCCGGCTGCGGAGGCCGCGGCATCGGAACAGGTTGCGCGCCGAGGAGATTGGTTTTGCTTTCATAGGTTGGTGATCGCTTTGTTAACAGCGAAGAGCCATCTCACGCTCGTCGCGCGCGGACGGTTCAGAGTTCTATCTGGTGTCCAATGGGTTTCGGTTGCTGTGACAAGACTACAAACAGCCGGGCGGCCGGGATCTTTCAGACAATTTTCTTGCAAGACTCCGGGGCGCGCGTTGTTTGTAGGAACGGAGCCCCTTGGGCTGGGGCGGCCCCGGCGGCGAAGCGCTGCCCTCCGGCCAGCCAGCTCGAGGCCCCCGGCATGCCATGACCCCGACGGACTCAGCAGCGAACGCGCCGAAGCCGAGCGACGATTCGATTGCCACCCGGCAAAGCCTGCTCTGCCGGTTGCAAGACAGGGCCGACGAGACCAGTTGGCGCGAGTTCTTCGACACCTACTGGAACCTGATCTACCGGGTCGCGCGCCGGGCCGGGCTCTCCGATGCCGAGGCCCAGGATGTGGTCCAGGAGACGGTGATCTCCGTGGCGCAACGAATCGAGGGCTTCGTCTATGATCCCCAGGTCTGTTCGTTCAAGACCTGGATGCTGCGCTTGACCCGCTGGCGCATCGGCAACCGGCTGGAGGCCAGGCAACGCGACGCCGCCCACCGGCATCAATCGCTTCCGTCCGGGGAAGCCACCCGCACCCCAACCATTGAACGTGTGCCCGACCTCGCGAGCGAGGGCCCCGATGAGACCTGGGACCGCGAATGGGAGCAGAACATCCTCGAGACGGCCCTCGAGCGGACCAAGCAGCGGGTCAACCCAGCTCAGTACCAGATCTACGACTTGTGCGTGCACGAGCAGAAGCCGGCCTTCGAGGTGGCCCGGACCCTGGAAGTCAGCCTGCCTCGGGTCTACGTGGCCCGTCACCGGGTGGCGGCCGTGCTGAAAGCCGAGCTGGCCCGACTGAAGCGGGAGATCGAGCGGAAAGAGCGCTCCAGCCATGGCTTGCGCGGCTGAGCCGCGCACGAAATCTTACCGCGTGAGTAGGACAGACCTCGTGAGTGTCACCGGCGGCGTGCCCGCCGAGGACATATTGATGAGTGCATAAGTAGGCAGACACAGGATGGCTCCCCTCTCCCTTTCTCCCTCTCCCCAACCCCGTTCCATCGCTTCGCCTTCAAGGGTTGGGGAGAGGGATGGGGGTGTATGCTTACTTCTGCACTGATGAATAGCTGGTATCCCCCCGGGCAGCCTCAGCGCCTTCATCCGCGACGCGCTCGTCGAGAAACGCGCCCGGGCATCGACGTCATCCCGCAACCCGCAATCCCAATTGGATCGGGCGCTTTGGGCCGCCCGGGCGGAGTATCCGGCCGCAGGGGGCAAGCCCTCGTCCTGGGCCGAGGTGCGACGTTCGAGCTCCGACCTGCGCAATGTGCTTTCCACGGCGGGGAAGAGAGGTAGGATGCACTAAGCCGTGAATGCGCCTGAGCCATCCGCCCTTCGGCCAGGCACGGGTGGCTCGACCACGCCCGCGCAACCCTCCTTCCACAGCCCGTATGCGCCTTTCCGGGGGGAGCCGCCCTTTGTTCCCGACCACGAACTGCTCAAGTGCATCGGGCACGGGAGTTTCGGCGAGGTGTGGCTGGCGCGGACAATCATGGGCAGTCATCGGGCGGTCAAGATCGTGCACCGCCATACGTTCGATCACCCGAAGCCCTACGAACGCGAGTTCGAGGGGATCCGGCGATTCGAGCCGGTTTCGCGCCGGCACGAATCGCAGCTCGCGGTGCTCCACGTGGGTCGGAACGACGAAGCCGGTTATTTCTATTACGTCATGGAACTCGCCGACGACGCCGGGGCGGCCAGCGGCGAACCAGTTGCCCCCGCAGCGGCGCTGAATCCGGACGCTTACGTCCCCCGCACCCTCAAGCACGAACTCCTCCAACGCGGCCGATTGCCCGTCGAAGAATGCCTGCGCATCGCCCTCAACCTCACCACCGCGCTCGAGCACCTGCACGGACACGGCCTGATCCACCGCGACATCAAACCCTCGAATATCATCTTCGTCGAAGGCGTGCCCAAGCTGGCCGACATCGGGTTGATCGCCACGCTCGATGCGACCATGTCGATCTCGGGCACGCCCGGCTATATTGCGCCGGAAGGTTCCGGCACGCCGCACGCCGACATCTACAGCCTGGCCAAGGTGCTGTACGAAATGAGCATGGGCCGGGACCGCAGCGAGTTTCCCAAGCTGCCTCCCGAACTCGTCACGCTGCCGAACCGTCATTTGTTGCTCGAGCTGAATGCCGTGCTGGTGAAGGCCGGCCACGGCGACCCGGCGCAGCGTTACCGCACCGCCGCGGAGATGCATGCCGACCTGGCCCTGATTCGCAGCGGCCGATCGGTCAAGCGACTGCACCGCCTGGAACATCATCTCGCCGTGGCCAGGCGAGTGGCGGCCGGCGTGTTGGTTGTGGCGCTCGTCGTTGCCGGCGGCTGGTGGCAAACCTGGCGGTCGCACCGGCAGGCAAACCAGCACCTGGCCCGATTGCATGCCAAAGAAGCCACCCAACACCTGATGCAGGGTGACCATTTTGCGGCGTTGCCCTGGCTGGTGGGGGCCCTGCAACTCGAGCAGGGCAATTCAGGTGCCGCATCCCTGCATCGGGCGCGGCTGGCGGCTCTGCTGCGCGAATGCCCGCGGCCGGTCGGCATGTACTCGGCGCCAAACGGGATCGTGCTGGGAGCAGACCTGAGCACGGACGGGAGACATCTGGCAACGGCCCACGAGGATGACCTGGTGCGGTTGTGGGACGTGGCGACCGGCCGGCTGGTCGAGACCATCCCGCATGGTTTCCCGGTTCACCACTGCCGCTTCCTGGCCTCGCCGGACCTGCTGCTCACCTGCATCTTCAAACAGCAGGCGCGCATTTGGCGCCTGCCGCCGGCGCCGGGCGAATCGTTGACCTTGCCCCACTGGGTGATCACCCAATCGGAGCCATGGTATGAATCGACCTTCAACCGAAGAGTGAACCCGGTTCAGGTCATTCTCACCAAGACCGCGTTTAGTCCGGCGATGATCGAGGAACTCGAAGGTCCGCCCGGGCGACTCGAGGGGCTCACCTTGCGCGTTACTTACACCGCCGAGGCGACCGCGGTCCGGGTGCGCCAGCAAGTCTGGGCGCAATCCGCGCCCGGGGCCTTGTTGATGGACCAAGAGTTCCTGGACACCCCCGGAGCGGACGCACTGCCGGCCGGATACGAAACCGGCCTCACCGCGCCTGTCCGGGGCCGGGTGGCATTGACGCTGTTTGGTGGGATTGCCGAGGAAGACCGCGGTCAAGACGGGCAGGTGCTGTGGGATAACCTGCGCCTGGCCACGTTTCGCACCGGGGAACCGACGCCACCCGCTTGGCGGGTCCTCGAGGATTTCGAGGGCGAAGCGTTGGGGGACTGGCTGGTTTTTGGCGAGGCGGGGATGACCGAGGTCCGGACCGAAGCCGGGCGCTTGGTGTTTCGCGTCAGGAACTACAACTCACCCTTCCGCGGTCCCATGGCGACCTATACCACGCCGCTGGAGATCAAGGCGGATCACACGCTTCAAGTGGAGGTGGACGTGATGTCGGTCAGCGGATGTTTCGGCTTCGTCAGCCTGCTCGTGTCCCGGCCGATTTATCGACACCCGCCGGGCTCGTGGGACCCTGTGCCGAGCGCGGACGGCAACCTGTTGGCGCTGGCTTCTCCAGACGGCACGATCCAAGTCCTAGACCTCAGGAAGACGCGCCCAGGCGCCCTGCCGGAGGCAGCGTCTGAGCCAAGACTGGAATTGCGGCATCCGGCTCAAGTGCGCAGTGCCCGGTTCAGCCCGGACGCCCGGTATTTGGCAACCGTCGTCTACGGCACCGGCGAGCTGTTTGTCTGGGATTTGAACAACGGCACCCAGGTGCGGATCGAGGCGTCCCCGGCGGAAGCGTTCACCGAGGCGGATTTCAGCCCCGACGGGCGTTGGCTGGTACTCGCTGGGGTGCACGGACTCCGTTTCGTGCGGGTGGCCGAATGGCAAAAGGTCCCGGTCACATTCGCCAGGTGGATCGTCTCGGGCCTGGCTTTCAGTCCCATGGGACAACGGTTGGTGGCCATTGAGGAGAATGGATCGGTAGGCCTATGGGATCTGAGCAATCCGCAGCAGCCACCCGCAATCCTCGAGATCGGAGACGCCCCCCAGCGACTCCTCTTCAGCCCCGACGGCCAGTATCTCGCCGCCCAAGACGAGCAGGAGCAAATCCGGGTCTGGAAAGTGACGACCGGCCGGATGGTCGGACCGCCGTTGCCGGGTGTCTTGGGGAGGTTCAATGGCGATGGCAGTCAACTGCTGCTCGTGGGGCCCGGGGGCGGCGCCTGGCTCTGGGACCTGACCCGAGTGATGTCCGAGGAGATCCGACTCCGGCCAGTCGCGAGCCTGGAAACCGCCGCCGATTCGCCCGACGGCACGCTGAGCGTTTCGCTGCGCGGCAAGCAGGCCAGCGTCGAGGTGTCAGGTTTCCATTGCGGCGTCCTCGAGCACTCGTTGCCCCTGCGGCGGGCCTTGTTCAGCGCCGACCAACGCTACGTGCTCACGGAAACCAGCGACCTGCGTTGCTGGATTTGGGATCCGCAGTCCGGCACGCTCGTGGCACCCGCGCGCCCCATTCGCTACGATGTCGAGGCCAGCCGGTATGCCGAGGTGCTTCTACCGGCCGAGGATCGCGATCTCGAGACCCTCTCCCGGCTGGCGACCCTGCTCGGCGGCCAGCGATTCGATCGAAAAGGCGTGTTGGAACCGGTCAGACCCGAAGTGCGGGAGCAACTGTTTCGCGAACTCGCCCGAGCCGATCCCATGGAGTTCGCCACGCACCGCGAGGCGCGAAGCCGGTGGCATGCAGCCCAAGCCCAACAGTGCGAACAGGCGCGGGAATGGGACGCGGCCGTGTTTCACTGGGAACACCTGCTCAACCTGCAATTCAAGCAACGCGCCGATGGGGAGGCGCCAGTCCCGCCGCCAACACAAGTCTCGCGACCGGGCCCCCTGCGAGAGGAGGAGTCGTTGTCCTCTCGCCTGACCTACGCGCGCCGGGCCGCGGCACAGGAGCAGGCAGCCGTTCTCGCCGGCCGCTCGCGGAGGTCGGTGATCGCCCCGCGGCCGGAACGGGCGACCGCGGCGATGTTGGATCTGAGTCCGTACTACACCCAGTCCCTCGACGAAGATGTGGTGTCGGCCTGGCACGAAAACTCGTTCCGGCGCATGCCGGGCGGCGTCCAGACCCTGAGCGGCATTGCCTTCGACGTGCGCGGCTTGATCAACCTCGAGCAGATGAAGTCCGTCAGGATTCCATTGAACCGGCCCTGCCGCCGCATTCATTTCCTGCACGCGGCAAACCGGGACGCCTTTCTGGCAATCACCGGTGTCTACGAGGTCACGTACGCCACGGGGGAATCCGCCCGCGCCGAGTGGCTCACCCCGATCGATCTGCCATTCTATCGCACGTGCGCCTTTCACGAAGGCGCCGATCCGGCCAAGCGAAGCAGTTCAACGGCCCTGAAACACGCCCGAGCCTGGGCCGGAACGAATCCGGAAGCCGAATCCGACGGCGAGACCCTGTTCCTGAACCGAACAACCTGGACCCTGCCGGAGGAGCATGGGCATCGAGTCGTCGCGAGCTTGGAACTTCGAGCTCCATCGCCGGCCGGGGCTCCGCTTGTCTTCGCGATCACGATTGAATGATCGGGGACTTCGAGCACGAAGGAACCCCGGGAGGCAGCTATTCCGCGACCTCCGCCCGCAACGTCACGCTGGTCTGCGGCGGCACCTCGATCGGTCCCTCCAACTTCGTGAGGGAACGCTCGCTGTTGTCGCTTCGCCAGATGGCCGCCGGCACCGGTGGATCCCACTCCAGCGAGGCCTCTTCCACCACAGCTGCCCACACCGCAGAAGGCCAACCGCACAGGAATCATCCCGGTCTTTCCTCACCGCTGATAAACGCTGATCGACGCTGATAACGGCGGAGAGGTGACGGCCAGGCACCACGGTTCCCCCCATCAGCGTCTATTAGCGCCTATCAGCGGTTCTCCCCCCACCACGGCTGCCCACTCCGCAGGAAGGTCAACCGCTCAGAAATCGTCCCGGTCTTTCCTCACCGCTGATGAACGCTGATGAACGCTGATAACGGCGGAGAGGTGACGGCCAGGCACCACGGTTCCCCCCATCAGCG
>CAZVRY010000169.1:0-15520 GCA_964629545.1 uncultured Verrucomicrobiota bacterium
CGGTCGCGGCCAGGGTGAGATCGAGAGTGGTGAGTTCGGCGATGTCCTGGTCCGGGATCGCGGCCAAGACGGGGACGACATTGACCTCGCGCACCACGACCTCGAACTGGTTGGTTGCGCTGAGGGTTGGGATGCCGTCATCGGTCACGCGGACCCGCACGATGTTAGTGCCCGGTCCCTGAGCTTCAGAAGGGGTCCACAGGAGTCCTCCGGTGGTGGGATCGACGGTCAACCCCTCGGGGCCTTCAACCAGGACGAAGGTGAGCCGGTTGGCGGGCAGATCCGCATCGGTCGCGGCCAGGGTGAAATCGAGGGTGGCGAGTTCGGCGATGTCCTGGTCCGGGATCGCGGCCAGAACGGGGGCAACATTGACTTCGCGCACCACGACTTCGAACTGGTTGGTCGCACTGAGGGCCGGGATGCCGTTATCGGCCACGCGGACCCGCACGATGTTAGTGCCCGGTCCCTGCGCTTCGGAAGGAGTCCACAGGAGTCGCCCGGTGGTGGGGTCGACGGTCAACCCTTCGGGACCTTCGACCAGACCGAAGGTGAGCTGGTTGGCGGGGAGATCTGCGTCGGTCGCGGCCAGGGTGAGATCGAGAGTGGTGAGTTCGGCGATGTCCTGGTCCGGAATCGCGGCCAAGACGGGGACGACATTGACCTCGCGCACCACGACCTCGAAGAAGTTGGTGGCGCTCAGGTTTGGTACGCCATCGTCCGTCACGACGACGCCGAAGGTATTAGTTCCAGGCCCTTCGGATTCGGAGGGCACCCAGCGAAAGACGCCCGTCAACGGATGCAGAAACGCTCCGGGCGCACCCTGGATCAGGCGGTAAGTCAGTTGGTTGACGGGCAGGTCAGGGTCCGAAGCGGCGACGGTCAGATCCACGAGGCTCAACTCCCCTACTTCGCGAGCCAAAACGGGCTCGATGGTTGGAGGCTCATTGACAGGTTGCACCACCACGCCGAATTGGACGCTCGCTGTCTGTGAACCATCGGTGACTCTGATCGTGATACGGGAACTGCCGCTGAAGCGGGCGGCAGGGGTGATCTGGATGAGTCGGTTGGCTCCCTCACCCGTGATCTGCACGCCGGAGGACGGCACAACGCCAGGGTTCGACGTGGTCACTGAAAACGTGAGGTCCTCGAGTGGCGTGTCTGGGTCCGAGACGAACAGGGCGATGTCCCGGAGGGGAGTGTCCTCCTGGGTGGCCTGATGTGGCACACTGCCCAGGGTAGGTGAGCTGCTGACGAAAGCCACGAGGGTCTCGGTGTCCGGAACATTGGGGGGCTCTTCCCGGTTGCCAGCCACGTCCGTGGCAACGCAGTAGAATCGGTAACTGTGTCCGACGGTGCCGGCGAACAAGGCGCTGGTTAGCGTCGTTCGGTTCAACCACAAACGATAGGCGCCTGCGTCCTCGGCCACGTACACGTCATAGAACGCGACGCCCGAACCTCCCGTGCCATCCGTGCCGCTCCAGCGCACGGGAACGTCAATCGGACTGCGCGTGGCCAAAAGACTGACGCGGCTCTCAGGTGCCGTCTGGTCGACGGCCGGCCGGGGTTCGTAATGGAGGGTGTAGCCACCGGAGCTGTTGCGGTCCACCAGGTGCAGAATCGACTCGAGGACGGGAGGCTTGCCCAACCCGATGAACGTGCGGTCAGTCGTCCAAGCATTGGTGCCGACCATTAGCTCGTGGCCATCAGAACGGACGACCCGGTTCAAACGAAGTGTCCCGCGGGCTGGATCGGGGATCCTCAGATAGAGCCAATCGGGTGGAGCGACAAACGACACCGTGATGGTCTGGGCATCCGGACCTGAAGCCAAGGCGTGCGAGGCGCTTTCCACCACCGCCACGGCTTGGGTCGTGCCGTTGCTGAAGTGAATGGTGTCGGCGAGATCTCGTGGATCGGGCACGTCATTGGCAAGGAAGTCGGGCAATCCATCGTCGAGCAACCTGTCCGCGTAGATGGGGCGGATCATCTCGTGGATGGTCACGCTTTCGATGGCGGATGAGCGTTCCCGGTTCAGGGCGTCGCGGAGCTGCACGGTGGCCCGGTAATCGGAGAAAAGGCCTTGGAGAGTCGAGGTGAAAAGCCAGCGCCCGATGACGATGTAGCCCGGGCGAATATCCCCGAAATCCGCTGTTAGCGAAGGGGTCAGGTTGCGGCCCGCCACCTCGGTGGCGATGACGCGGAAATCGTTCAACAGTCCCTTCTCGTTTTCGATGATGCGCGGTTCGCTCGATTCGATGCGGAATCGGCGCGCCGTTCCGAAGCCGAGGTTCTGGACCATAACGGCCAGCGAATAAGGCACGCTCGGTTCGACCACCTCGGTGAATGGATCGTCCCCGAGCACGTCGCGCTGGTGGAAATACTTGATCGCCAGCACGGGGCTGGGCAGAACCTGGATTAGCGAAGGCGCCAGGGGGACCGTCATGGTGACGCCCGATTGATCGTATTGCAGCGTGCCGCTGACGAAGTGCTCGGTCATGCGTTGAGGAGCGGCCTCCGGGGTGGGCAAGAGAGTCCACGTCGCCCGCGCCGTAGTTCCATCCGGCACCAGGCCGGTCCCATCTGTCGCGCCGAGCCCATCCAACTCGGGTCCGTCCAAGGTGAACTGGGTGGTCGTCTCGTTCCCATCGGCATCGTGGACCTGCAATACGACCGAGACATGTTCCAGCGGCACCCCGGTGGTGTTCGCCAGTTCGAGGGTGGCCCGGAAAGCATCCCGCGTCAGGACGGCTTCCTGGTCCAATTGCAGTTTGACTTTCGCGCACGTCCCGCCGCCTGGTTGGGACAACTGCGTTTGGAGTTGGATGACGTTTTGATAGAGGGCATCGAATGGGTCGCGGTAACCCTCCGCCACGCTGGCGGCGTCCGCCGTCTCCGCAGCGACATACAGGTCCGCCAGCTCTTCGAGGTCGATGAAATCGGTGCTCTCGCCAGCCGGCACGTCCCGCACGCTGATAATGCGACGATCCCAGTAGTCGAGCGATCGGTTCCATCGCGCCACGAAGCGTTCCGCTTCGGCGTCGTCCACGGTGTTGGGGCGAGGCGACGAGAGGAACACGGATCCTTCGGTCACGGAGATCCGCGCGCCTTCGTCGCTGGCAGAATCCGTTACCTGGATCAAGGTGGCGGCGAACCCTTCAACTCGATTGGTGTCCGCATCCATGAACCAATTGAGACTCCCGAATTGGTGGACCTTGGGGGCAACAGCCGCGCGCACGCGATCACCCAAGGCATTGAATAGGAGGGTTTCCGGATCAGGGATCTCGTTGTCAGGCTCGGCCGCCGGGTGGCCCGGCAGCCCGTCACAAGCCTTCAAGAGATCCTCCAGGCATTCGAGGACATTGATCGCCGAGCCGAGGCCACTCACCAGCTTGCCGAGTTTCTTGGCCCCGTCGACCGCAAGATCGCCGCAGGAGTGGACCGCCTCACCGCACCGACGGACATTATCCCAGGTCTCGTCGTCCGCGGTGCCGTTTCGGATGCTCCCCACCGTCCCGACCACGCATTTTGCGGTCGCCTGTCCACACTTGTAGGCTTCGATAAAGTCAGGCAGAGGAATATCCGGAAGAATTGAATCCAAAGCGCATCCCGCCAGTGCGAGAGCTCTCTTTTGGAAGCATGGATCGCAGAGGACCTCCTCGAAGTTGTCAATGGGTGGCTTGACGGTGACCGGTGTCGTGGCTGGCTCCGACCCGCCACCACCGCCGACTCCCCCGCCGAACCCACTTGTGCCATAGGGCCACGGCAGGCGCCACACATCTGGACTGTCACAATCCACCCGCCGAATGGCCGTCACCGGTGAGGTGAACGAAAGATCGATCAGACCGCATTTGAGTTCATAGGTGATGCCGCCGTAAATGTCGAAGCAGTCGCGATTGGCGCCTCCGGTGGTTCCGGAACTTCCGCCGCCGCCAGTCCCACCGCCGCCGCCAGTCCCACCACCGCCGCCAGTCCCACCACCGCCGCCAGTCCCACCGCCGCCGCCAGCCCCACCGCCGCCGCCAGCCCCACCGCCGCCGCCAGCCCCACCGCCGCCAGTGGCACCGCCAGGTGCGCCTCCCAAATAGCCGGCGGATGGAGGTTGGAACTCGTCGAGGGTCGGGTCGGCCGGCCCGTTCTCGGTCCAGGGTAACCGCGTCGTCACCCCGGGATTAGGGTCGGGCTCGCTGCCGCCACCACCAGTGCCGCCACAATCCAGTCTTCGCACCAGCAATGGAACGACCAGCGTCGTTTTGGCAGGAAGCTCGCCGATGGTCTCGACCGCGGGTTGCAGGCTGAAGCACGGGTGTTCCTGGAAGGTGAGGCGCGTGTTTTGGGCTGCGATCAAGCCGTGGTTGCGCACCGTCAAGTCGACCTGCATGACATCGCCTTGCATCCGTTGCAGGTCGATGACCGACGGTTCGATGGTCACCACGGGAGTAGGCACGTCCGTTTCGAAGGTGGAGGTGATCTGCAAGCGCGTGCGCTCCTCGACTTCGGTGGGGACGACGGTCCACGTGTAACGAACGGCCTGGTACACCATGAAGACCTCGGCGGCGTTCAGCCGGCCGGCCCGCACTGCGACAGTCTGCCTGGCGGGGTCGTGCTTCTCTGCCTCCAGCTCGATGCGGTAATTGCCCTCCCGCAATCC
Organism: uncultured Verrucomicrobiota bacterium; assembly: GCA_964629545.1. Taxonomy (GTDB): domain Bacteria; phylum Verrucomicrobiota; class Verrucomicrobiia; order Limisphaerales; family CAZVRY01; genus CAZVRY01. The sequence goes on from CAZVRY010000169.1 coordinate 4,646, forward strand.
GGAAAGGAGAACCGAGCCTTGATTCGCGGTGTTGGTTTCCGTGACCAGCGCCCCGGTGAAGGCATCGAAGACTCGCACGACCGCATTCGTGACCTTGGGAGCATTGGCGGCGTAGAAAGTGAGTTGATCCACCACCGAGAGTTCGAGGTCGCCGACCAAATCGGACAGGCAAAGGAACCGGAAGGGGATGGAGGTGGCGGCCAAATCGCTCCTCACCGCGAGGGTTCCTTCGTAGGGGCCGAGCGCCAGGTCCGCCGGGGCCTGGAGCAGGAGGTTGATTTCGTGGCTTTCGCCGGGAGCCAATGAGGGAAGCGGCGTGGCGGAAGCAAGGCGCATCCAACGGGTCTCCGGCAGGACGACGTCGAGCGGACCCGATGGTACGCCGCCTTGGTTGGAGATGCGGAAACTGACCAGGCCCTGCTCGGCCCGCCGCATGTTGGCGTCGAGGAGGCCGGGCTCGGCCACCAAGACCGGGTGGAGGGTTTGAATCCGAATGGGCACTTCGAACTCCATCGAAACCCCTTCCTCCGTGGTCAGACGCCAGCGCGAGAGGCCGCCCAGTCTCGTTCCGACGGGAGCGGTGGCCATCAGGCCGACGTTCAGTGTGCCGCTGCCGGGCACAAGCGCGTCGGCTGGCGTTGCCTGGAGGCTGACGCCGGCCGGGCCGGATACAGGCGTGACTCCCAGGATGTGGAGAGGCACGACGCTGAGGTTTCGCAGCTCGAACACGGCCGTGCTCGATCCACCCTCGGGCACGACAAGGCTTGCGGGTTGAGAGATCCGCAGCCCCAGGATGGCGAGGGTAACCTGGGCAGCGGGAGTTGCGACTCCCGGATGGGCCGCCGCCACCTCGAGGGCACCCGCTTCTCCTTCCAGCGGTTGGAAGGTCGCGGCGTAGCGGCCATCGGCGTCAGTGATCGCCACTATCACCCGGCGCCCGGCAGCAGACACGAGATGCAGGCGCACAGGCACAAAGGGAACCGGGGTGGACCCGCCGGGACGGAACGCGCGGCCCTCCAGGCGGATGGCGGCCCCTGGGGCAACGATCTCCGGCGTCGCTTGCACGCTCGCCTCATACGCGGCCTGCACTTGCAGAGGTTCCTCGGCAATCCGGGTGTTGTTTAACTCGGACAGCTCGAGGAGTGCGTCTCCGTCGTCCGCGGTCACCACGGCCCACCATGCGCCGGTGGTTTCAGGGACGATGAAGGTGGAGGTCACGCGGAACGAGCCTCCAGGCGGCAAGGAGCCATCGAACACGAACTGCGCCATCGGAATGGCTTGGTGGAGGTTGGGTTGACGCGAGAGGAACACGCGCTGCCGCCAAGGTCCATGCGCGACGTCCAGGCCGGCGTTGCTTATTTCGTACTCCAGGCTGCCTGCGCCCCCGCTTTCGAGGCTGGACGGCGCCACGATTCGCGAGACCCTCAGGTCTGGCCGATTGATATCCGTAACGGTGAGGACCTGGTGACCGCCGGTGAAACCGTCCGCCTCAGCGATTACGCCCACCAACCGGCTGCCATCCGACACTCCGTCGTTGAGGCTCGCGATAGGGAAGGTCGCTTCGGCCTGGCCCGCCGGAATGGTGACGGTCGAGGACACTAAGATCTCGCCAGGCTCACTGGATCGCAGCGTAACCACGAGTGGAAGGTCGGTCGCGGTGTTGCGCCGTACGGTTCCCGTCGTGGCGGGGTCGCGCCCTTCCGCCATCAGAAGTTCCGTAACCGTCAAGCTCAGGGTTGGGCCGTCATCGTCGGTGATCAGCAATACAACGGGTTGGCTGGAGGCGACTCTCTGCCCATCGGCTGGGGCAAGGAGGTGGGCCGTCACCTCGTTCGTCTGCGGCCCGTCCACGAGGTCGTCGTCGATGGCTCCAACCGGGAACGATGCCTCCGCCTGGCCAGGCTCGAGGATGATCTCGCTTGGGACAACTGCGGCCGCGGGGTTAGTCGATACAAGCTCGACACGGAGGCGCTGACTGGAAACTGGCGCCCGGGTCACAAGTCCCATCGTGGCGTTCGGTCCCGCACCTTCGCTGAACGTCTCCGCGCCGAAACTCAGCGTCACGGTCGGCGTGTCGTCGTCGGTAACCCGCAAGGCCGTCTGCGCGCCCCAGTGCCCCGTCGCGGACGCAACGATTTCGTAAGCGCGGGACGGCTCGATCACCGGGTTGTCCGCCGCCAATACCTGGAAACGAACCGAGGCCGCGTTGCCCGGGATCGTGACGGGCGCGGGCGTGAGCAACTCGGTGGGGCGGCTGCTGGCCACGTGCACGACGACAGGTTCGAGCGTAACCCAGTCACGGCTCGCGGTGCCTCCGAGCGTTTGCCCTTCGACCACATTGGTGCTGTCCAGGGTCAGGGTGATGTGCGGGTAGTCGACATTCACGACGGTAACCGCGCGGGAAGCCGCGTCGAAGCCAGCAGCGGCTGCGGTTACGCTCACCACCGCGTCGGGGTCGATGACGTGATCGGCCAAAGGAAGAGCGACCAGGCTCGCCGTCGATTGGCCCGGCGCGATTTCTACGGTGCCTGGTACGGTCAATTGGGTTGGTTCGGAAGAGGTGAGCGTTACGGTCAGGGGCGATTCCTGAGAACCGTTGCGCGTAACCGTCAGGCGAATCCCGTTGGTGTTCGATTCCCACACGCGGTCAGCGTCGGTAATCAAGGTGAGCACGGTCGGGATGACGACCGCGCTGGGTGCACTGCTGCTGTTGTCACTTTCGTCGCGTTCCCGCAACTCGTGGCCGGCATCTACCTCGACGACGACCTGGAACCTCCCGGCCGGCCCGTGAGGCGGAAGAACAATGTTCACGCTCCGGTTTGTGGATTGGCCTGCCGCCAACATTTCGTGGGGCCGGAGGGCAGCAACCGTGAGCGCGCGTTCGGGTTGCCCCTCCGGGACGAGCCGGACCGTTTCGGCCCAGCTTCCACCGGCGTCCGTGTCCCCCAGGTTGCGGACCTCCCAGCGCACCGAAAATGCCTGCCCTGGCCGCGCCTCGGCTGGAGCTTCCACGTCGCCCACAGTTAAGTTGGGAAGCACCAGCACGCTTAACACCACGGCCTCGCTCGTCACGGCGCCCAACGGGCCAGTCACGGTAACGCGATACTCGCCTTCGTCACTCACCGCGACGGCTGGCAGGGTCAGCGTTGGCGCGGTCTGGCCGGGTAGGGGCGTGCCCGACTTCTCCCATTGAAACGTGAGTTGGCCTGGCCCCGTGGCTTCGACGCTGAACGAAACCGGTTGCCCCAAGAGCACCTCCCGGCTGGCCGGTTGGCGCGTGATCGCCGGTGGCGCCGATTGACAGAATCCACTGCTCCAAGCCGCATAGATGCCCGCGATTTCGCCATCCGAGAGGGAGCGGTCGAACAACGCCACCTCGTCCATGAACCCGCGGTAGGGATGAAGAACGGAGGTCCCGGCCGTGGACCCGTATTGGCCGAGGATGAGGTCGTGGGGATTCGTTTCGAGATCGAAGGAGACGGGGGCGGCGCCGACCGAACGGCCGTCGAGAAACAAGCTGAGGCCCGCACTGCCGAGCCGCAAGGCCACGTGGTGGAAACCGCCGTCGACGAGGGATCTGTCGGTGAGGATGGAGACGATCTCCCGCGGTCCATTGCTGTGAGCCACGCGGCCCTCCAGCCGGCCATCCTGGTGCAGGACGAGGGCAATCGGATCGTCGAAGCCGTCGACCGAAGAGGTCTTGCTCCAAAGCCAGGCGTAACTCCCCGTTGGCGTCTCCGGCCTGACCCACAGGCAGAGGGTGAAGCGATTCACATCCAGCGAGGGGACGGCAGGAATTCGCACAAAGCCTGCGGTTGGACCGAAGGCCCAGGCGTTGCCAACTCGTCCTGGTAGAATGCCGACATCGCCGGACGTGACGCCGTGGGCCAGACCCATTGCGTCGCGCGCATCGGCCTGCCCGGTCCACCAGGCCACCAGGCCCGTGGGTGGAGTCCAGCATGGTGGAGTGGTCACCGTCAGGGTGGCGGCAGCGCTCTCCACGCTCCCCACCGCGTTGGTCACAACAACGGAATAACTGCCGGCGTCGAGAACTTCGACGCGCGTCAAGGTCAGGCTAGACTCCGTGGCACCTGGGAGGTCCACTCCGTCCTTCCGCCACTGGAAGAAGAGCGGTTCGGAGCCTTCCGCACCCACCCAGAGTACTGCCGAGGCACCTGCCGGCTGGGTTTGATTCTGAGGCTGCCTCACGATGATAGGAGGCCTTTGCTCGCCGGAAAAAGTGACTTGGTCCAGCCAACCGCAATCGGAGTCATGACTGGCGCTGCCGTCTTTGGCGTAGGACCACTCCAACTGGTGGACGCCCTCGGGAATGTCGTAGGCCTTCAGCTGCCAATCCACCGCGCCGGAGATCGCGTCCCGCTGCGAGCCCTCCACGCTGAACCGGAGAAAGTCGTAGCCTGACTCCGAGGAGACTTTCCACCAAAACGTGAGCACGCCTGGCCCCACGATGCTGGTGTTGAGCCGGGAGACCTGGCTATGGCTGATGGCCCCGCTGCGGGCGGCGTCGGCCAGGTCATGGGTGATGTCGGTGACAGGCACCCAGGGCTGATTACCCGAGGTCGTCCAGGTGCCGGTTGGATGATCGACTCCGCGACCGAGCGTGACGATGTCCAGGACGGCCACGGCTGCAGGTGCGCTGGTGCTCGAACCAAACGAGTTGGAAACCGAGACGGTGTAAATCCCGGAGTCGGACAGTTGGGCGTTGGGCAGGGTCAAGGTGCTTGCCGTGCGCTCCGGCAATGCCTCTCCGTCCTTCATCCACTGGTAGGTGAGCGGCGACATGCTGTAGGCGGTGACGGCCAGGATAATGGTCTCGTCTATTCCCAAGGTCTGGCTCTGCGGTTGAACGGCGATCATTGGCGGATCTGTTTGCCCCGCGAAAGAAACCTGGTCCAGCCAACCGCAATCGGAGTCATGACTGGCGCTGCCGTCTTTGGCGTAGGACCACTCCAACTGGTGGACGCCCTCGGGAATGTCGTAGGCCTTCAGCTGCCAATCCACCGCGCCGGAGATCGCGTCCCGCTGCGAGCCCTCCACGCTGAACCGGAGAAAGTCGTAGCCTGACTCCGAGGAGACTTTCCACCAAAACGTGAGCACGCCTGGCCCCACGATGCTGGTGTTGAGCCGGGAGACCTGGCTATGGCTGATGGCCCCGCTGCGGGCGGCGTCGGCCAGGTCATGGGTGATGTCGGTGACAGGCACCCAGGGCTGATTACCCGAGGTCGTCCAGGTGCCGGTTGGATGATCGACTCCGCGACCGAGCGTGACGATGTCCAGGACGGCCACGGCTGCAGGTGCGCTGGTGCTCGAACCAAACGAGTTGGAAACCGAGACGGTGTAAATCCCGGAGTCGGACAGTTGGGCGTTGGGCAGGGTCAAGGTGCTTGCCGTGCGCTCCGGCAATGCCTCTCCGTCCTTCATCCACTGGTAGGTGAGCGGCGACATGCTGTAGGCGGTGACGGCCAGGATAATGGTCTCGTCTATTCCCAAGGTCTGGCTCTGCGGTTGAACGGCGATCATTGGCGGATCTGTTTGCCCCGCGAAAGAAACCTGGTCCAGCCAACCGCAATCCGAGCCCACGTTTACGCTGCTGTCTTTGGCGTAGGACCATTCCAACTGGTGAAGGCCCTCGGGAATGTCGTAGGCCTTCAGTTGCCAATCCACCGGGCCGGAGATCGCGTCCCGCTGCGAGCCATCCACGCTGAACCGGAGAAAGTCGTAGCCTGACTCCGAAGAGACTTTCCACCAAAACCTGAGCACGCCTGGCCCCGCGATGGTGGTGTTGAGCCGCGTGACCTGGCTATGGCTGATGGCCCCTCCGCGGGCGGCGTCGGCCCCGTCATGGGTGATGTCGGTAACAGGCACCCAAGGCTGATTGCCCAAGATTGTCCAAGTCCAGCCCGGTTGATCGAGTGAGGCTGCGAGGGTCAGAAGTTCCTGAACGGCCAAAACCGCCGCTGTGCTCGTCACAGTGCCATGGGCATTGGAGACCGCCACGCTGTAAGTGCCAGCGTCCGACGGTCGGAGTTCGCTCAGGATGAGGGTAGAAGCCGATTCTCCGGCCAGCGTCGCTCCATCCTTGTACCATTGGTAAGTAAGTGGCGCCGTTCCCGAGGCCGTCACACTCAGGATCACGGTTTGCCCGGTGGTCGCGTCGACTGAATGCGGGTGTGTCACGATTCGCGGGGCGATCAGCTCGCACATTCCCGCGGTGCCGGCGTCGTAGAGAGCGCGGACTTCGACGTCGGAAAGGGCTCGGTTGAAGATGGCGATTTCATCGACCGCTCCATCGAGCCCATAGCGGAAAGCGGAAGAAGGCACGCCAGCATGGTTGCCGATGGTGACGCCCGGAAACTGGTCCGGCTGAAGTTCGGCAAACGGGCGGACGCTGGTGACTGTTTCAGAGGCCAATTGGCCGTTCAGGTAGAGCTTCATCGCGCCTGAGGCGGCGTCGAAGGAAGTCGCCACGTGGACGAAACGAGAAAGCGGGATGTGCGCCGAAACACGCGCCGATTCGTTAGCTTCAGACGTGAGTAGGAAGACGACTTGACTCCGAGCATCGACCCCGAGGAAGTAGGGATTATACCCGTTGCGCTCATCTCCACGGAAGAGAATGTCGCTCCAGAACTGGTCTCGACTAGGCAGACTGGCCACCGACACCCACCCCGCAAACGTAAACGCATTAGTCAGCGCAAGATCTGTGGGATCGCCGATTTGGAGCGAATCGACGCCGCCATGGAACCGGAAGGCCTGACCGACCTTGCCGGGATGGAAGGCGGCCGTACCGGTCAAGTTGCCGTGGTTGGAGCCAATAGCATCGTGTCCGTCGTTCTCTCCGCGCCACCACGAAACCAAGCCCGGAGGAACCGGCGCGCACACGGGCTCGATCACCGTCAACACAGCGCCGTCGCTGGCCACGCTTCCTGCGGCGTTGCTCACGACCACGGAGTAAGTCCCCGCCTGGGACGGTTGTACATCCCAGAGCGTGAGGATTGCGGCGGTCTGGCCTGCCAGGTCGCTGCCGTCCTTGCGCCATTGGTAAGCGACCGCGCTGGTGTTGTTGACCAGCACGCTCAGTGTCACGCTGTTGTCGCGGGTCACGTTCTGGGAGGCGGGCTGGCGTGCAATGGAGGGGGCGATGGATTCGCCCGTGACGGTCAAGGTCACGTCACCAACGTCATGCGTGGTCTGCCACTCGCGCACGGCCGGAAGGGTTACCGAGTCGAACGTGCCGTTTCGCCCGGCAAATGTGACAACCGGGAACGCGGCCCCCAACGCCGGCATATAACCCTCCAACAACTGCAGCCCCAGGTTGCCAGCCAGTGAGACGGTGCCGCTGAACGCGATGCGGCCGAAATCGGTCGGGCTACGCAGGCCTACGTCGATCGACCCACCCGCCGCAGTGTAACGGTCTCCGGCGAGTGCGAGGGTGCCCTGCAGACTTTGCAGCAGGCCGTGGTTCCATACGGAGATCCCACTGGTCAACGTTGCGGTTCCGACACCCGCAGACTTGCGGAGCAACCCGTGATTCTCGATCACGCTCTGTCCGCTGGCTACCGAGAGCATCGGCGCGCCTCCGTCTTCGCCAACGAACTCCAGCGCGGCTCCTGGCAGGTTTACCAGGGCCACGTTGTCATTGGTGGTTCCGCTGTCGTTGAACACGATCCCCGAGCCGTCCTCGATGCGAATGATCCCCCCGTTGGTCACGATGCCGTACCAATTCTTGGTGGAGTTTTCCGCGGCGGTCAGGGTGGCATTCGCGGCGATTTGGAAACGGCTGTCGGAGTTTCCGCCGATCTGACCGCCCGTCCAGCGGAGTGTTCCCGTCAGCGTGCCTCCCGTTCCACGCAGGTGCCCCTGGGAGAGTGAGCCGCCCCCAACCATGATCCGCCCCGCCAATTGAAGCTGCCCCCCAGTGATCCGCACTTCGTTGATGTGCCCTGTTCCGCGGAGGCTGCAGACCCCGTCCGTGGCTTTGAGAAGCCCACCCACGGACAGTTGGTTGTCTTCCGAAGTCACTTTGTCCGCCGACCCGCCCGCCTCCAGGACGGAGCCGGCGGGAATCGAGACCGTGCCGGACAGCGTGCCTCCGAGCCACAGGAGTTTCCCTTCGAGGCTCAAGTGTGAGCCGACGATTTGGCCCGCCGCGAGCACAAGGTTGGAGCTGATCAGCGTGCCCTCGGCGGTGAAGGACTCACCGTTCAGGAGGTTGGTGCCGCTTCCCAGGAATCGGGTTCCCGCACGGATCGTGGATTGCCGTTCGAAGACGATGCTGGCGCCAGAAGCAGCCAGGAAGGAGCCTCCGAGGTCTCGGCCACGGAGAATGAGTTGGCCGCTGAGCGCCTCCACGGTGCCGCGGTTGACGAAGTGGAAATTCCCATACGCCCCGGGCACGCTCGAGACTCCGGTGCCCGCGCTTTTTGTGAATGTGCCGTTGTTTTCGAATGTCAGCGGCCGCGCGCCTCCGGTGTAGTAACAGAGCACCCAATCGCCAACCTCATCCACCATGCCCTGCGTCGTGTTCACGAGCGTGGGAGCGTGGGGTCCGGAGTCGTTGAAGCAGAGCCAGCCGGACCCAGAACCCAGGATCGTGCCCACGTTGGTCAAGACCGTGCTTAGAGTCTTCTCGGCCGATCCGCTGATGGTCAACACGCTCCCAGTGCCTACGGTCAGCCCTTCTCCCGCCAAAGCTCCGCCGGTCCAAGAGATCTCTCCATAGTGGACGACATGCCGTGACGGATTAACCGAACCCGTGCCGATGAGAACCGGATCCGTGGGCTCTGGGACTCCGGCTGGTGTCCAATTCGCCGCAGCGAACCAGTCCCCTGAACCGCCGTTCCACGTCTTTAGGATCGGTGCCGACGCCGTGAGGCTGGAGGTGGCGCTCGCGGTCTGGCCGATAGAGTCGATGACCGTAACGCGCACGGTGTAGGTTCCTGGCGCGCCGATGCCTGCCGACGCCAAGGCAACGGAATTCACAGTCAAGGTTGGCGCGTTGGCCTCCACATCGACGGTCCCATCGTCCGCGAGGTCCCAACGATAGAGGACCAGGTTCAAGGCGGGATCGGGTTGTGCGGAGGAACTGGCGTCGAGCGTGAGTGTTCGACCCAGGACCAACTCGTAGGGTCCTCCGGCGTGGGCCACCGGCAGAGGCGGCGGCGACAGAATCCGCAGGACGAAACTGGCGGTAACGCTGAGCGGTGGTGACCCGGAATCGGTCGCCGTGATGGTAATGGGATGCGTGCCGAGAGCCCCCAGAGTTCCAACGATGCGGCTGCCGCTCAGGGTCAGACCGGCTGGCAATCCCTCGGCCACGAGGGCGAGCGGGATCGCGGAGTCCGAATCGCGAAACGTGCCGCTCAAGTCGAGGTCAAAGGCCGAGCCGGTCACCCCTTGGCGGTCAGCCAGCGGGACGACGACCTCGGGCGGCTGGTTCGCCTCGGCGAGGGTGAGCGTGGCGGTGTCGCTGACGACAGAGCCCGCCGCGTTCGAGACGACCACGCTGTAATCCCCTGCCGCCTCCGCGGTGGCGGGCCGGAGGAGGAGTGTCGGCCTGGTGGCGCCGGGCAGTTCGAGGTCGTCGCGGTGCCATTGATAGGCCACCCCGGTTGAGTTGGTGACAAGCACGTTCAGTGTTACCTCCGACCCAGAGGCGAACGATTGAGAAACCGGCTGCCGGGCGATGACGGGCGCAATGGATGGACCCTGCAAGGTGAACCGCACGCTGGTCGCGTTGTAGAGCGCCATCCATTCATGGGTTGGCGGGAGGAGCGCGGCATCAAACACACCGGCCCGCGATTGGGCCGTCAGGACCAAGAAGGATGCCGGTGGTGGCGGGGGAAATCCCTCGGTGACCGGAACGAAGCCACCGACAAGGCTCAGGTCGAACTCACCTCCCAGCGTCACCGGACCGCCGAAGGAAAACTTCCCGTATTGCGCGGCGCTTCGCACCTCCGACCTCCAGCGCCCGCCTCCCAAGTTGGCCCCGACCGGGAATTGGAGGGTCCCGCCGGCAACTTCGACCAGGCCCTGGTTGATGAGGTTGACACGGCTGGCCCAATTGAGCGTGCCTGAGGTGGTGCTCTTGCGAATGGTGCCCAGGTTGAGAACCTCCATCGAGCCCGAGGAATCATGAATCCCGCTGGAGTTCTCAATCTGCAGCAAAGCCCCAGGCATGTTCACCAACCGGGTGTTGTCGGAGTGTCCAAGGTAGCTTCCAACATCGGATTCGATGATCACAGATCCGTAGTTGGTCAGCACGAAGTTCTGGCCCAAATACTTGTACAAGGACGAACCGCCGCCTGAGCGGAAGCGCAACACTCCGTTGGTCTCCACGGTCAACGCCCCCGAGAGGGTTCCGGCCGTCATGACCAATTCGCCGCTGAGAGAAAGATTGGCGGTCAGCGTTCCCCCGGCCAAGTTGATGGTCCCCCGATGGATAATTGGCTGGGATGCGGAGACCGTGCCGCTGTTGATCGTCACCGTGTCTGCTGGATCAGGCACTCCGAGAGGAGCCCAATTCTCGGCGGCCAACCAATCGCCAGAATTACCTAACCAAGCCCTGGTCATTGGTTCGGCAGCATGGAGTCCGACGCGTGAAGCCAAAAAGACGAGGAACAACCAGGAAAGAGCGCAGGAGGTGCCTCGGCAGAGTGCAGAACCGTTGGGTGTCATACGGGAAGAGCCGCGCGACGTGGAGGGGAAGCCTGAACGCCCTTGGTAATTTGCCGGGAGTAGCATAACCCGCAAAGATTACGCGAAGGCCACTGACTTCGGTAAGTGGCAGATGTCCCACGGCAGCGTGTCATTTGTCCCATCCCGCATAGGTCAAATGTCCCATCCGAGGCTCGACAG
>CAZVRY010000170.1:0-15198 GCA_964629545.1 uncultured Verrucomicrobiota bacterium
TGATCGGTGTCTCCGGGATCCCCCTCGGCAAACGCAACCTCAAAGACCCCCAACTCGACCAAGCCCACCAACTCGTTGACGCCGACAAGAAGACCTACGCGCAAGTCGACCTCGTCGGCCAGAACGACCTCGCCGACGCCGATGGCATCCTCTCCCACGTCGATACCCTCCCCGACCTCATCCTCGCCGACCTCGAATTTGTCGAAACCCGACTCAGCCGCGACCCCGCCAACGCCGAACGCGTCCTCCTCGAAAAGGTCCGCACCCACCTCGAATCCGGCGGCCTCATCCGCACCGCCCCCCTCACGCCAGCCGACCACCAACTCCTCGCCCCCTACAAATTGTTGACCCTTAAGCCCGTCGTCAGCGCCACCCCCGAGGAACTCGCCGACTTCGATGCCCTCCTCGTCCGCGCCGTGCGGGCCTGTGGCTTCCACTGCTTCCTCACCGTCGGCGGCAAGGAAAACCGCGCCTGGCTCATCCGCGTCGGCACCCCCGCCGTCGAAGCCGCCAGCGCCATCCACACCGACCTCCAAAAGGGCTTCATCCGCGCCGAGGTCATCAGCTTCGCCGACCTCGTCGCCTGCGGCGGCGAAACCCAAGCCAAACGCGCCGGCAAAATGCGGCTCGAACAAAAAGATTACGTCGTCCAAGACGGCGACATCCTTAACTTCCGATCCGCAAAATAGCCGCGCCCTATCACCCAGGCCACTCCTGCCCATCGCTCCATTCCCTTCAGGCTCGGCGGTCCCTTAACTCTCTTCGCCCCCCCGCCCCGGCCATTGACAAACTCCCCACCCTGGCCGACTCGGTGGAGTGGCATGAAACCCCTCTCTTCCCTCGCCCTGCCCTGCACCGTAGCCTGCCTGCTGTTCGCACCTCCCCCCAGCCTACCCGCCCAAACCCCGCCCCCCGCCCCACCCGCCAAATCCCGAGCCTTCTTTGAAACCAAAGAAAGCGAAGTCTTCCGACGCTACGCGCAATCCCTCCAACACGCCATCGACGCCGCCCAACGCCTCAAAACCGCCCCCTCCCTCTCCGAACGGGAACGCCTCCGCCGCGAGAAACGCCTCGCCGACGAACGCGCCAAGGCCGACCGTGTCCTCCTCCACGCCATTACCGGCGCCAGACAATACCCTGACGCCTGCAACAAGTCGGTTCTCGTTGCCGCCCGCCGCCAGGGCCGCACCGACCTTCCCGACTGGAAAGCCAACGACCAGGTCGACTTCCTCCAACGCCACTGGAAAGCCGTCGATGCCCGCACCGCCCAAACCCGCGCCAACCGCGGCGAATTCGGCATCGCCGGCCTCCGCCAGGAACCCAGCGGCCACGTCGCCGTGATCGTCGCTGGCCCCGGCGCCGTCAAAGGCGACCGTCGGTTCTATCCCAACATCGCCGGCGGCGCCCGTAACCCCGTCGCCCGCAGCGCCGGCGAACTCACCGCCGGCGACGCCTGGAATTCCCGCGTCCGCGCCCAAGTCCAGTACTTCTTCCCCTGAACCAGACCGTCTCTCAGAGCAAAGCGACCCTCGCGTTCGTCAACTACTCCAGCCGGATTCGCCAGTCAGCCTCTGCCAGCAAGCCCCCCCGCTAGTTGGAACAGGAGACCGAAGGCCTGATCACCGAAATCACGAAAGGAGTGTCAGAATGATCATCACCCGTCGTTTGTGTTAACCGTGCCTGTTAAAAGCTAATTTGCTTTAACCAAAACACGTTTTGCTTTACACAAAAACCGGTCGTGGTAAGTCTGTTTAATACAACAAGACCGTTATGAAGCCTTTTGAGCCAGAACCACTTCCGCCAAGCGACCTGGACCTGCTCACGCTGATGGCGTAGGTCGGAAAGGCGAATCGAGCCATCGCCACGCTGATACTTTGAACCTGTCACCTTTCCTCACCGCTTTCTCACGACCAGGATTTCCAGCCATCCGCCCAGGCAGGGGCAGGCTCCGCCGAGTTCGAAGCCGTGCTGGACGAATCGCGCCCGCAGGGCCCTTCGATCGGGGAACTGCCGCAAGCTCTCGGCGATGTAGACGTGCTCGGGGCGCCCGTGGATCAGGACACCCCACATCCCTCCCCAGTAACGCAAGAGGACCATCTGAACGGCCTGCCGCCAGCGGACCGGGGATTTCGCGAAATCGAGGAAAGCGGCCTGCCCTCCGGGCCGGAGCAGCCGATGCACCTCGTGCAAGGCGTCGTCCAACACCGGCGCATTCCGGAGCGCGTAGCTGCCCGTCACGAGGTCAGCCCATCCGTCCGGCAATCCCGTCCGCGCCATGTCGCCCACGGCGAAGCGCACGTTCCCGCGGGTGCCGCGCGCGCGTGCCAGCTCCACCATGGCGGGCGTCAGGTCGACCCCGAGGACCTCTCCGTCCGGAAACCTCGCCGCCAACGCCGCCGTGACATCGCCTGTGCCACAGGCCAAATCGACGCACCGCGGCGAGGTCATGGGCGCCAGCGCCTGCACCATCTGTCGCTTCCAATGCAGGTCCCGCCCCAGGGACATGGCCCAGGTGGCGCGGTCATACTCCGGAGCCACGCGCGTGAAGAGTTGTTCGTTGTAAAGCCGCTTGGCGTCGGGAGTCCGGATCGCAGCACGGATGTGATGGGCAAAAGTCATAGGCTGAAAAGCGAGCGCGAAGCAGGCGTGCCCCGGCCGTGAGGGAGGTGATGGAGGTTCCGAAACGGAATCGTCAACATCGTGAAATGCGGGGCCAACCGCGGCGCCAGCGGCCACCGGAACAACACCTGGCGAATGAAGCGCCGCCGCAAGGCGGAGGCGAACCGCCCACGCAAGGTGCCCAGCCACATCCCCCGCTCGGCCCGGTTCGCCGCCGCCTGATAGGCCCGGCGCCGGATCCGATCGTAGGCCGCCAAGGCCGGCGCCCGCCGGGCCGGATCCCGGAGCATCCCCGGCACCAGCGCCGCCAGCAACTCGGCATCCGCGAACCCCGTGTTCATGCCCTGGCCCCCGATCGAACTCATCACGTGCGCCGCGTCCCCCGCCAGCACGACCCGCCCCGCGTAATAGCGATCCACCACCATCCGCCGGGCCCCGAACGCACTCACGCACCGCGCCGACGCCGCCGGCAAGCCGAACCCCGCCACGCCGCGAACCGTGGCGATCAAATAGTCCAACGGTGTCCCCTCCCCGTGTGGGGTCACTAACGCGATCCAGCGCCGACAGCCCCCCGGCAGAGGAAAGGACTCCACCGACGCCTCGGCCGAGAAGAACAGCCGCGCCTCGTCCCCCAAACCCGAGGCGTCGGGGAAATCGGCCATCACAAACCGCTGCGGATACACCCGCTCCCGCCCCGCCAACCCGGCGGCCGCGCGCACCGTGCTGCGATAGCCGTCACATCCCACGACCAAAGACGCCCGCGCCTCGGCCCACCCGCCGCTCCCCACCTCCCGCAACCCCAGCGTCACCTGCTCCGCGCTCGGGTCCAAACCCACACACTCCCACCCTTCGTGCACCGTCACCGAGGGATACCGTTCGAGGTTCTCCCGCAGGATCGCGACCGTGCGCGCTTGCGGAATCGAAAGGAAAAACGGATAGGGCGACCGCAGGTGCGCAAAGGTCATCCGGCCCAGCCTCCGCCCAGCCTCGTGGACCTCGGCCCACTGGACCGGAACGCCCTCGGCTCGAAACCGGCCGTCGAGTCCCAATCGCCGGAGGATCTCAAGCGAAGGCGGGGTCACGCCAATCGCCATGGAATGGTCCAAGGGCCGGTCCCGCCGGTCGAACACCAGGCTGCGAATGCCGGCCTGCCCCAGCAGGTTCGCCAGCAGCAACCCCACCGGCCCCGCCCCCACCATGATCACCTCGGCCGAGTCCCGGGCCGGCGGGGGGATCGCCGGGACGGGTGCGTGCCCTGGGGCGGAGCGCACCCTCACGCGCCCACCTCCACCCACGCCGCCGCGGCGCCCACCGGGCTCTCCTGCGCCCGTGCCGGAAGCACTTGGAACAGCCCCGACTCGATCGTCAGCCCAGGCCCAAACGCCATGGCAGCCACCTCCGCAGGATCGCCGGTCGCCTCACCGAGGACGCGTTCGAGCACGAAGAGCAAAGTGACACTGCTCATGTTGCCACACTCGCGCAGGACCTCCCGCGACGCGGCGATCTGCCCAGGATCCAGCCCCAAGGCGCCTTCGATCTTGTCGAGGATGGCCCGCCCTCCCGGATGCACGGCCCAATAACGCACAGCCGCCGGATCCAAGCCGCGCGCCCCCAGCAGCGCGCTGACCGACTCCTCGAGGTTCAGGGCGATGACGTCGGGCACGTAGGAGGAAAGGACGAGGTTGAACCCTTTCTCGCCAATCTCCCACGCCATGTCCGCCTCGCCTTCGACAGCCAAGGCCGAATGAAAACGATCCAACGCCAGCGCCGGCCGGCCAGGCGCCGGCGAGCGCGCACTCACGAGCGCCCCGGCCCCACCATCGGCGAACAACGCATTCGCCAGGATCGCGTCCGCCGTGGGTTTGACCTGCAGGTGGAGCGTGCAGAGCTCCAGGCAGAGCACCATCACGACCGCCTCCGCATCGGCCTGGCACAACTGTCGCGCGAGCCGCAAGGCCGGCAGGGCCGCGTAACACCCCATGAACCCCAAATGGTACCGCTGCACCGTGCCCGGCAGCCCCAACTCCGTAATCACCCGAAAGTCCGGACCGGGATTGACGAAGCCCGTGCAGGAAACCGTGATCAGATGCGTGATGTCCTCCCGGCGGAACCCGGCACTGTTCGCCAACAACCGCCGAGCCAGGGCCACCGCCATCGGACCCGCGTGCCGCGCATAACAGCGATTGCGTTCCTGCGTCGAGGGCTCCACCAACCGCCCGGCCCCGTCCTTCCGAAATAACTCCGGCTCCCCCCGCGCCGTAAAGTCCGGAATCACGCTGTGCCGCGACTCGATCCCCGTCTTCTGGAACACATGCCGCACCCGTCGGGCCGTGACCGGATCCTCGCCCCACTCCCCCAGCGTGCGAGCCAGGCTTGCCTGCGTCGCCTCATACGGCGGAAGCAACGTCTCCAACTCGTGAACGTAAACCCTCATGGCCTCGATTCCGCTCCCCCCTGCCGAGCCTCCCCGGCCGAAACCACCCCCGGCCGATGCGCCGTCACCTCGGCCTCCAGCCGTACCTTGTCCCCCACCCGGATCACTCCCAGCACGGATGGCGGCTTCAAACGGAACTCCTTCAACGACACCTCCCAAACCGCCCGGAACTTGATCTCGTCGACGGTCTCCACCCAGGACGAGACCGTCACCGGCAACTCCCGCGCGACGTCGCGGATCTTGAGGGTCAGGGTGACGCGCTGCCCCTCCGCGCCAGGCCGGCGCGCCTGCTTCACCCAACCCGATAACCGCGGGTAGCGCGCAGTCTCGAACATCGTCCGGAGGTTCCGGTCCCGCCGCTCGTGGGCCGTATCCATCTCCTCGCCGATCACCTCGGCCTGCGCGGACCACGTATTCGTGGACACCACGAGCAGAAATGGCTGCGCACCGACGCGCCCGGCAAAATCGTGCAGCGTCGACGTTCCCCGAAACACCACCTGGGCGACCGCCGGCCACCCGGACTCCGCGTCCGCCGCCCCGGCCGACCCGCCGGCCACTCCCGCCACCGCCCAAGCCACCATCGCCCACCCGCACAGCCGCCACCCCCTCGCCGGCGCTGTCCCCCCGGCGCCCCTCCGGTGCGCCGCGCCGCGGAACCCGCCGGACGGCCCCCCCCCGCGGCGTCCCGCGGTGGGAGGGCCTGCCACAAAGAGACAACCCGCCCACCCACCGCCCGCCCGCCCCCGCCCGCTCAACCAGCGCCCCACTCTTTCTCTACACCCGCGGATTGTCATCATAAGATCGCTTGTCGTATCGTGCAGCCTTAGTGCGTGCCGCCCGCCGAAATGTTCAAAGCCTCTTGCCTTAAGATTTTGTAAGTTGATCTCCGGGCCCTTTGCCTCGTGGATGGGTCCCCTGTCGCCCATGAAAATCCTGCTAGTGGAAGATGATCCCCACCTCGCGGCCAGCCTGCAGCAAGGCTTCCGCGAACACGACTGCCTCGTCCGCCACGTCGCCACCCTCTCCGCCGCCCGCCGCGAGTTGGCCGACGAGGTCCCCGACCTGGTCGTGCTCGACCTCGGGCTGCCCGACGGCGATGGCCTCGCGCTCCTCTCCCTCCTGCGCCAATCCGAGCCCGCCCTTCCCGTCATTGTGACGACCGCCCGCGGCGAACTCGAACAACGCCTGCGCGGCCTCGACCTCGGGGCCGACGATTATCTGGTCAAACCCTACGCCTTCGCCGAACTCCTGGCCCGCGTGCGCGCGCTCCACCGCCGGAGCCAGCCCCGCCCGACCGGCCGCCTCCGCCTGGGCGACCTGGAGGTAGATCCCCTCGCTCGCCGCGTCACGCGCGCGCAGCAGATCCTCGACCTCACACCCCGCGAGTACGATGTCCTCGTCCGCCTCTTGCGCGCGCAGGGCGCGGTGGTCACGCGGGAGATGCTGGCTCGCGAAGTCTGGCGGCAGCACGCGTGGACGCCTTCCCTCGACAACGCCATGGATGTCCACATCTCCCGCCTGCGCGACAAACTCGACCGCCACCAGGCGCGCCCGCTCCTGCACACCGTGCGCGGCGTCGGCTACCGCTTGCGGGAGGAACCATGAACCTCACCCTCCGCCAACGCTTCATGCGCGGGCTGCTCGGCCTTATCGCCGTGATCTACCTCCTCCTCGGGGCCGCCCTGTTCGCCTTCAACCTCTGGGAACAACGCCATCACCCGGATGAAATCGTCGAGGAAGCCGAGGAATTGCTTATCATCTACGGCCTCATGGCCGGCGTATTGCCCGTAGCCGGCATCACCGCCTGGCTGCTGACCGAACACTGGCTGCAGCCCCTCCGCGGCATGCTCCGCACCGCCCGCGCCATCGGCGAGGGCGGCCTCGACCAGCGCATCGAAACCCCCGTCGCCTCCGATGAACTGGGCCAACTGGCGGTGACCCTGAACGAGGCCTTCGACAACTATCGCCGCGTCCTCCAACGCATCGATCGCTTCAGCCTCGATGCCGCCCACCAGTTGCGCAACCCGCTCGCCGCCCTCCGCACCGCCAGCGAAGTCTGCCTCCAACGCGAACGTTCTCCCGCCCAATACCGGGAAGCCCTCGGGGCGGTGATCGAACAAACCCGCCGCCTCGGGCACACGGTCGATCAGTTGTTGTTGCTCGCCCGGCTCGCCCGCACCGACCTCCAGCGCACGTTCGAGTGGTTCGACCTCGCCGAACTCGCCCGCAACCTCGCCGACCACCTCCGCCCCGCCTTCGAAGCCGCCCACGTCCGCCTCCAGACTCGCCTTCCCTCCACCCCACAGCAAATGCACGGAGCGCCCCGATTGCTCGAACAAGCCCTGGCTAATCTCCTCGACAACGCCCTCCGCTTCACCCCAGCCGCGGGCCACGTCCTCCTCGAACTTCAGTCCGCCCCGCCCCGCCTCCTCCTCCGCGTCGCGGACAGCGGCCCCGGCCTCCCCTCCCCCCGCACCCCCGCCTCGGCCACCTCCCACGACACCCCGAACCCAGTCACGGCCAACGAGGGCAACGGGCTCGGCTTGCTCATCGTCCGCGACGTCGCCCGCGCCCACGGAGGTTCCTTGCAGGCCACGGTGAGCGAATGGGGTGGTGCCGGCTTCACCCTCGACCTGCCCGCTACTCCCTCCGGATCGCGTCCTAATCGGTCACGCTGACCTGAGGCGCCGAACCGTCGCCGGGGGCGGGGGTGGTCATGCTGGTGACCTGATCGGCGGCGTTGAAGGCGCAGGTGGTCGTGCCATTCCGGGCATCGGTCATGGTGCCCTGCCGCCCGTGCGCGTCGTAGCCGTAGGTGACAGGTTCATAGCGGTTGCGCATTGACGGCCACCCGCCGAGCAGGTTGAACGGGCCGGGCTAAGGAGAAAGACAACCAAGGAGCGGAAAGGAGAACCACCATGCGCATGGCCCGGATCAAACTGAACGGAGAGGGTGCCGTCGACCACTGCATCTCGCGCATCGTCGGCGGTCAACGACTCTTAGAATGGTACTCGAACCTGTCACCTTTCTGTCACCATTCCAGTCACTACTTGCTCGAATCGAGGGAGCGTGTTACCAGAGGACTGTGGCAGGCAACTCGGAGAGACGACGGCCGATGGAGAGCGGGGCGTTTACGCTCCGGGAAGCCCAGTCGCCCTACAAAGCCGCCGAGTGGCTGCGCCTGACGCCCGCCGAGCGGCTCCGTCGGAGTTGGGCGCTGCGTTCCCGCCTTCCCGACCTCCGCGCGGTGCATGATCGCAAGCTTTTTCCAAAGCTTTGAGACCCAGGGGGTCGAGTATTTGCTGATCAGTGGCCAAGCCACCGTTCTCTACGGAGCGGCTACTTTTTCCGAGGACATCGACCTCTGGGTCAACCCCACCTCCGAAAACCGCGACCGCCTCCTGGGCGCGCTCCGAGCCTGCGGTGCCTGCCACTACAAGCTGACCCCTCCTTTGACGGTCGAACATCTCCAGCGCGGGCATGGATTCCACTATATTCTGGGCCGGGAGACGGCCGACGAGGTATTTCTGGACGTGATGGGAACTCCACCTCGGGTGGGCGGGTTCCCGGAGGCCAGGCAGTCGAGGCGCTGGATGGACACGGGTTGGGGCCGACTGCCGGTCGTCGGTCTGCGCCACCTGGTCGAACTCAAGAAGACGCAGCGGCTCGAAGACTACGCCATCATCAGCCGGCTGGCGCGGTTGTGGTTTGCCCAACCGGAGTGCCCTCAGGAACCCGAGGACTACCGGTGGGCGTGGGAGAATGTTTTCACCTTGGGCGATCTGCAGTCGTTCGTCGAACAGCGACCGGCCGTCCTGGATTGTGTCCCTTCCCACTTCCCTTCCACCGTCCACGAGTTCGCCCGACAGGCAGCCGCCGACGTGGAAATGCCGGAGGGGCTTGAGGAGGCTGTGTCTGGCTGGCTGCAAAGTCGCATGGCCCGGTTGCAGAAGGCCGATCGCGACTACTGGCGGCCGATCATCGCCGAGTTGAAGCGCTTTCGCGGCCATGATCTTCTCGTGCCTGAAGGTCAGCCGGTCTGACGCCCGAGCGGACCTGCATTCGGGACTCGGTCGCCCTCCGCTCTATTCAGATCCCATGCGTATGGCTCGTATCAAGATCCACAGGCGAGGGGCCGTCTATCACTGCATCCCGCGAATCGTCGGGAGAGAATTCCTGTTGGGGGATCTGGAGAACCACATGACAACAAGCAGCACAACCGGTTCGGCACCCTCTGGGCCGAGCGGTTCAAAAGCCTGCTGGTCGAGGACCAACCCAGCGCGATCGAGGCGGCGGCCGCATACATCGATCTGAACCCGGTGCGGGCGGGACTCAAGGCCGATCCGAAGGACTAGCGAGGCGTGACCTCAGACCCGCTCCGGCCCCCATTTTCGTGCAACGCGCCTTCGCCGTCTGGACCCCAATTTCCACGCCTCGCTCTGTAGAATCCTTGCCGGCAGGAGGGACGGGACGAGAACTTGACTCGACTTGATCAAGTTCTGGGCGGCAAGGATTCTAGTCTGCTCCTGGAAAGCCGAAACTCCTGGTGGACAGGTCAAATGTGGATCCTCTCTTCACCCGGGTTTCAAGGACTCTCAGAGCGGGGCGCGGGGATCGGGAAGGAGCGGTGGCTGACCTTTCAGAGGGTCGGTGAGCATGCGGACCCGGCGATGCGCGCGAACGCGATCGCGGGTTCGATCAAGGTGACGTGCTATCGGTTCGACCGGCGGATGCGGCGTCTCGAGCCGGGTGTTACCGCGCCAGGGGGTTTGCGGGAGCGGGTGACTCGGGCCCGGCTGCGGCTTCGGAGAGGGCTTGGCGGAGGAGGCGGGCGGCGGCGGGGAGGCTACGGGCCCAGCGGTCGAGGGATTGTTGGAGGGATTGGAGGGTGGTGGCGGCGCGGGTGGTGGCGAGGCGGTGGCACCATTTGATGAACTCCTGACTGGTGGAGGCGGCGAGGGCGGGGGAAGGGGCGGCGGGTTGGATGCCGGTGGCGGCTTGGCAGAGGAAGAGGGCAGCGGTGTGAGCGGGATGGTCGGGGTGACGGTGTTGTTGCCAGAGGGGGAGCGCCTGGTCGGGGTGGTCGCCCAGGAGAAGGGCCTCGGCGCGGGCGAGTTGGAGGTTCGGTTGATGGGGGAGCTGGTGGCAGGCGGCGGCGGTCCAGTCGCTGGCGACTTCGAGGAATTCGGGGTGGCCGAGGGCGATGCGGGCGCCGAGTTCCCAGGCGGAGGCGTCGTCGGGGTGGCGGGAGACGAGTTGGTGGAGTTGCTGGAGGGCTTCGAGGGGGCGTTTGCGGGTGAGGAGGAGGCGGGCGTAATCGAGGCGGGCGGCGCGGGAGTGGGGGTCGTCCTGGAGGGCGGCGGCGAAGGATTGTTCGGCGAGGTCGAGTTGTTGGAGGTGGGAGGCGCACATGCCGATACAGTGATGGGGGCCGGCTTTATGGACGTCCTTGTGGGCAGGGGTGAGGGTGGGGCGGGGGCGTTTGGCCAGGCAATGGCGCATGTGGGCGATGGCTTCGGGGCACTGGCGGAGTTCGAGGTGGGCGAGGCCGAGGAGGAAGTGGTGGGTGGCGGTGAGTTCGGCGGAGCGGGCGAGCGGGGAGGCAAAGATGTCGAGGATATCTTGGTGTCGGCGGGTGGCGAGGAGGTGAGTGGCGAGTTGGGTGAGGAGGGATTCGCGGAGTTCGGGGACGACCTGGGCGGAGGGTTGGGCGGAGAGGAGGTGGTAGGCTTCGAGGTAATGGTCGAGTCCTTCGTCCTGGTAGCCGGCGCGGACCAGTTCCAGGCCGAGGTTCATGAGGAGGTTGGGGTCATTGGGGATGTCCTCGATGGCCTGTTCGAGGAGGCGGAGGTTGCGGGCGTTTTTCTGGCGGGAGCGGACGACGTCTTTTTGGTAGCCGTGGTGGAGGAGTTTGGCGGTGCCGATGCGGTTATCGAGGCCCCATTCGCGGCGGCGGACTTCGACGCTACTGAAGACTTGTTCATGGATGCGTCCCACGTAGAAGAGGCCGGGGGCATTGCGGAAGAGGCGGGGGACATGGTGGCAGCCTTCGCTGTCGTGGCCGACATCAAGGATGGGGAGGCGGAAGGCGAGAGCGTGGCGGTCGCGGAGGTGTTGCCGGAGAGCTTCGTGTTGGTCGGCGGGCAGTTCCTCGTCGGCATCGAGCATGAGGATCCAGTCACCGCGGGCGTGTTCGAGGGCGGCGTTGCGGGCGGCGGCGAAGTCGTCGGTCCAGGGGACGGAATAGACTTCAGCGCCGTGGGCGCGAGCGATGTCGAGGGTGCGGTCGGCGGAGCCTGTATCGACGACGACGATTTGGTGGGCGATGGGGGTTACGGATTGGAGGCAGGAGCTAAGGAAGCGTTCTTCGTTTTTTGTGATGAGGCAGACGGAGAGGCGGGGTGAGGCAGTGGGGAGGAGGAAACTGGGGAGTGGGGGGAGTGGGGTGAGGGTGGTTTTTTTCGGAGGTTTAAGGGAGCGAAGGAAGTGCTGGGCGGGTTTCCAGCGCGGGGCCATTTTGGCGGCGCGGTCGGCCAATTGCCGGGGCCGGGCGGGATCGCCGGCGGCCCCGGCAATTTCACCCAGCAACAACACCCCTTCCGGGTGGAAGGGGCGTTCTTGCAGGGCGCGGAGGGTTAGGTTCCAGGCATCGGCGAGGTGTTTTTGTTGGAGGAGGGAGCGGGCCTGGTGGAGTTGCCCGAGTTGGGCGCAAGGGGGGAGGGGAATGGGGGCGGGTTTGCGGTTCCGGCGGGCGGCGAGGTGGGCGCGTTGCTGTTCGAGGCGATGGGCGAGATCTCGGAGGTGGGCGGCGGCGATGGCGGCGGCGCGTTCCCAGGTCCAGTGTTGGCGCACGTGTTTGCTGGCGCGCTGGCCGAGTTGGCGGGCGGGTTCGGGGTGATCGACGATGTGGCGGAGGGTGGTGGTGAGGGCGTCGAGGGAGGGTTCGAGCAACCAGCCGGGGCGAAGCAGGGTCAGGCCGCCGATCTTGCGGTCGAGGGGACGTCGGAGGGCGGGGAGGCGGTAGGCGAGGTCGTCGGTGGCGAAGTCGTCGGTGGCGCCGCCGCCGGTGACGACGACTGGGAGACCGCAGGCCATGGCTTCGAGGACGGGGAGGCCGAAGCCCTCGCCGCGGTAGGGGTGGACGAGGCAATGGCAGGCGGTGTAGAGGCCTGGGAGGGCTTCGGGGGGGAGTTCGGAATCGAGGTAGAGGATTTCGGGGTGATTGGGGTTGGCCTGGAGGGTGCGGATTTGCTGGGTGAGGGTTTGGCCTTGGTAAACGGACTGGCCGCCGAAGTCTTTGATGACGAGGCAGACGTCGTCCTGGGCGGTGAAGGCCGCGCAGTAGGCCTGGAGGAGGACGTCGGGGCCTTTGCGGTGGATGGTGCCGCCGACGAAGAGGAACTTGAACCGTTTTTGGGTGGCGAGGGGGAGGGGGGTGGCGGCGGGGTGGAAGCGGGCGGGGTCGATGCCGAGGGGGACGACTTTGATCTTGTCCGGGTGGAGGCCGGATTCGAGGTAGATGCGGCGGACGTAATTCGAGTAGGCCCAGACTTCGGTGACTTCGGGCAGGTGTTTGGCCCAGGATTCGGGGAGGACGCCGTATTCCCAGGGTTGGATGAGGATCCAGGCGCCGTGGGAGGGAGGGGTCCAATCCGGGGGCCAGGCGTGGCGGAGGGTGATGTGGGCGTGGTGGGGTTCGGAGGGTTTCAGTTGGCGGGCGAGGTCGGCGTGCTCGGGGGCGGCGGCAGGGGCGTCGGCGCGTTGGATGCGGGTGAGGGCGAGGCCGGGTTGTTGGGCGAGGCAGCGGGAGAGTTCGCGGTTGACGTGGGAGAGGCTGCCGCGATCGAGGAAGGAGCCTGTCCAGTTGATATGGAGGGGGATGGGGTGAGGGGTGGGGGATGGGGTTGGGGGTGGTGGGGGGAGGGGGTGGGGTTGGGAGAGGGCGGCTGGGCAGGAGGGGGACGAGAGGCGGCGTTCGATTTCGGCGAGGCGTTTCTCGACGAGGTCGGCGACGGGTTCGCGGCTGAAGTGGGTGAGGACGTGTTGGCGTGCGAGGCGGCCTTTGGCGCGGGCTTCTTCGGGGTGTTGTTGGACGTGGCGGAGGGTTTGGCGGAGGTGGGCTTCGGAAGGGTTGGCCCAGCGGTGGCCGCGGTATTGGCGGAGTTCGAGTTCGAGGTGTTTAGCCTCGGTGAGGGTGAAGTCGACGAGGTAGGAGTTCTCGTCGTTCATGAAGGCGGTGTTGGCGCTCCAGCGGGTGGCGATGACCGGGAGGCCGAGCATCATGGCCTCGTGTTGGGGGCGTCCCCAGCCCTCGCCACGGGTGGCGCCGACCAGGCAATCGGCGGCGAGGTAGAGTTTGGGGAGGTCGGCTTGGGGGACTTGGTGGGCGAGGAGTTCGATGCGGGGCCAGGGTTTGGAACCGAGGTGGAGGCGTTGGGCGTAGTCGCGGATGAGATTCCAGATGGCTTCGCTGGGGTCGCCGTCCGGTTTGCTGAAGAGGTAGGTGCGGAGGTAGAGGCAGACGTCGTCTTCGGCGGAGAATTCGCGGAGGTAGGCGGCGAGGAGGACGTCCCAGGCCTTGCGGGTGGACCATTCGAAGATGGAAAGGAAATTGAATCGGGCGCGGTTGGGGAGTGGGAGTGGGGAATAGCGGGCGGGGTCGAATTCGCGTTCGTCGACGGCGCCGGGGATGACGACGAGTTTATCGGGTTGGACGCCGCTGCGGCTGAAGGTCTCGACGTTGAATTCGCTGGGGACCCAGACTTCGTCCATTTGGTTGCATTGGGCGACCCAGTCTTTGGGGATGCGATCGGTTTCGAACATGGTGCGGCCGATGGCGTAGGCGGCGTCGTGGGGTCGGAGGAAGCCGTTGGCGGGGTTATGGGAGATGACGATACCGCCATGGAGGGAGGGGAAGCGGTCGCGTTGGCGGAAGAGTTCCTGGCGTTCGTGCCGGGGAAGGCCGTCGACGAATATCTCGGAGTAGACGTTGTTGTGGTGGTGGAGGGCGAGATCGAGGCGGCGTCCGAGGGGGACGAGGAAGTTGATGGCTTCGCTGGCGTAGCCGCTGGGGTTGAAGATGGGGCCCATCCAGCGGATGGGGCAATGGACTTGGCGTGGGCGCCAGGCCGGGGGAGGGGTGAGGGCGGGATCGAGGAGTTGGGCGCGGCGGACCAGGCGGGCGGCTTGCTCGTGATGGCCTTGGGTGTGTTGGTCTCCGGCGAGTTGGAGGAGGTTTTGGTGGCGGACAATGACGGAATCGAGTTGGGTATAGCGGGTGTCGTGGTGGACGGCGGCGGCTTGGGGGTAGGCGCGGAAGCGGCACTGGGCTTGATGGAGGCGCCGGGAGAATTCGAGGTCCTCCCCTTGGTAGAAGCCCAGGTCATCATTCCAGCGGATGGCGCGGGCGACCTTGGTGCGGATGACGCAGAGGCCACCCGTGACGTAGAGGTGGGGGTCGGTTCCGGAATAGTCGAGGAGCGCATGCCCACGGGGGCCGCCGGCCGTGGCCCAGTCCCAGTAGCGGGAGCCGTCGGGGTTCAGGAGGCGGGGACAGAGGACATCCCAGTCGTCGGCGGGAGTGGAGGCGATGGCATCGAAGCCGGGAAGCAGGATGAGGTCATCGTCGGTGATGACGAGGAGGTCGCAGTGCGCGGCGTCGGCGAGGAGGTTGCGCATGGCGCCGAGGCGGCCGGAGCGGGCGGCGTCGGGGGCGGGGAGGACGGTGATGGAGGGGTCGAGGTTGGGTGGGGGTTCGCCGGCGACGAGGATTTCGGAGTGGGGGAGGTGGAGGGCGCGGATGCTGGCGATGAGGCGGTTGAGTTTCTCGGGGCGTTTGCCGTTGGTGATGATGCAGAAGGAGCAGCCACGAGAGGCAGTCGGGGCGGAGGGTCGGCGAGTCTTGAGGGACTCGGCGAGGTTAGCTTGAGCGGGTTGGGCCAGCGGTTGGAGACGTTGGATGGCTTGGTGGAGAATCTCTTGGAGGATGGGGTCGTGGAGGGGGAGTTGGCGGGCTTCTTGGTAGTGGTGGAGGGCTTGGGGCCAATCGAGGCGGTCGAGCGCTTGGGCGGCGGCGGTGAGTGCGGCGAGGAGGGCCGGAGATTCGGCGGGGCGGAGCAGTCCCGGGGGAGGTTCCCAGGGGGCAA
>CAZVRY010000171.1:0-14905 GCA_964629545.1 uncultured Verrucomicrobiota bacterium
AGCGCCGCGAGGCCGATGGCGTTAGGTTGCGCCCGCATCCCTACGAGTTCTTCCTTTATTACGACGTATAGAATTGGGTTTTGGCGAAGGGGTAGCCCTGGACGGGGTTGCCCCTTTTTTTGGCTTCGGATTGGGTGTGAGTGCGTTGTGGCGCGGTGAGTTTGGGGAACTGGGAACGCTTGTGAATAACCGGTGGACAAAAGTTAATATGTTGTCCTCGTCAACCTGCGGTGGCTGCCCTACAAGACCGATGTCCAGACCCACGACGGACCCGATGCCATCAACGCCTTCACTTGACTCCCCTGCCTCTTGTCGACTGGATCGCAACTCCTTTATGTACAATGGCTTGAGTGCTCGACTGGGCGGGGTGGGGAAGGGGTGGGGCGCGGGGCGGAGAGAGGTTTGGAGGGTGGGGGGATTCCGTTCGGAAAGACTTCTGCGAGTGCCTGTTACGGAAGCGTCACCAAGGCAGGTGAATAAGAATCAGGATCGGGCCTGGGCGCGGGGTTCTAAGGGTTATGTCGGCCTCTACTGAAACCATTTGGGCTGCGGCCCAGGAAACCCTCCGCACGCTGCTGAATGCGGAGATTTACAACCTCTGGTTTGCACCCATTCGGGCCGTGGGTTTGGACGGCGACCAGTTCATGTTGGAGGTCGCGAACGACTTCTGCGAGGTGTGGCTCAAGGATAACTACCTGGGTTTGGTGCAGGACGCTGTCCGACAGGTTTCGGGGCTGCCGCTGCGGGTGCGATTCAAAGTTGGGCAGCCGCTGGCGGCGAGTGCGAAGCCTGAGTCGGCTCCCGCGAAAGGGCGGAATCACGAGGAGACATCGTTGGACCGGACGGCGGCCAAGGCTGAGTTCGTGTTGAATCCTCGGAACACGTTTGACACGTTCGTGGTGGGGACGAACAACAATTTCGCGCACGCGGCCGCCCTGGCGGTGGCCCAGGCCCCGGGCAAGTCCTATAACCCGCTCTTCCTCTACGGGGGGGTGGGACTCGGCAAGACGCATTTGCTGCACGCGATCGGCCACCACGTGATCGAGCACAAACGCGGGGCGCGGGTGGCCTACATCTCGTCCGAGCGTTTCACCAACGAGTACATCGACGGCATCCAGAACAACCAATTGGTTCGGTTCCGGAAGAAGTACCGGCAGACCGATGTGCTATTGATCGACGACATTCAGTTTCTGGCGGGCAAGGAGCGGATTCAGGAGGAGTTCTTCCACACCTTCAACGCCCTCCACGAGGCTCACAAGCAGATCGTCCTCACCTGCGACCGGCCCGCCGGGGAGATCCAGGGGTTGGAACAGCGTTTGGTCTCGCGCTTCGAGTGGGGATTGATGACGGATCTGCAGCCGCCGGACGTGGAGACGCGCACGGCGATCCTGCGGAAGAAGGAACAGGCGCTCGGGCTGCACCTGCCCGACGAGGTGATCAATTTCCTGGCCCACCGGATTCGGACCAATGTGCGCCGCTTGGAAGGGGCGCTCACGCGGGTGGCGTCGTTCGCGTCCCTGACGGGCAAGAAGCTCAGCACGGAGATTGCGGAGGGACTGTTGCGGGATGTGCTCCACGAGGAAGGCCGTTACACGATCAGCATCGAGGCGATCCAGAAGAAGGTGGCGGAGCATTTCGATATCCGGTTGGCCGACATGACGAGCAAGCGTCGGCCGGAGAACATCGCCTTCCCTCGCCAGGTGGCCATGTATTTGGCGCGGCAATTGACCGAGAGCTCGCTCAACACCATCGGCGAGGCCTTTGGGGGGCGCGATCACGGCACGGTCCTGCATGCCTGCCGGCTGGTCAAAGACCGGATGGAGATCGATGCCTCGGTGCGCCAGGTGGTGCACTACCTCGAGAAGCAAATGATGCGGTGAATGGCCGGCGCCCGCCGTGCTCCGCAGCACGCCTGCCCTGAGCCGTGGGCGGGAGGGGCATGCGGACCAGGAGGGCGGACCCAGGAGTTGCCGATGGCGCTGATCGAAGTTCGCGGGCTGACCAAGACGTTCCGCACCTACAAGAAGCAGCCGGGCTTGCGCGGCGCCTTGCGCGGGCTATTCCGGCGGGACTACGAGGCCGTGCCCGCCGTGCGCGACGTCGGGTTCGCGATCGAGGAGGGCGAGCTGGTGGGTTTCCTTGGCCCCAACGGTGCCGGCAAGACCACGACCCTCAAGATGTTGGCCGGGCTGCTCTATCCATCCGGCGGCTCGGCGCGCGTGTTGGGCTATGTCCCTTGGGAACGAAAGGACGGTTATCGGCGTCAATTTGCCCTGCTCCTGGGCCAGAAGAACCAGCTCTGGTGGGACCTGCCGGCCCGGGAATCGCTCGATCTGAACGCCCGCATCTACGGGATCCCCCGCGACCAGTTCGAGCAGACGGTGGGGGAGTTGACCGAACTCTTGAATGTCCGCGGCCAGCTCAACGTGATGGTGCGCGAATTGTCGCTGGGCGAGCGGATGAAGATGGAGCTGATTGCGGCCTTGCTCCACCGGCCGAAGGTGCTTTTCCTGGATGAGCCGACGATCGGGCTGGACGTGGTGTCGCAGAAGACCGTGCGCGACTTTCTGCGGCATCACAACGCGACCCAGCGGACGACGATCTTGTTGACGAGCCATTACATGGCCGACATCCAGGAGCTCTGCCGGCGGGTGATCATCATCGATCACGGGGCGATCTTCTTCGATGGCCGGCTGGACGAGGTCTTGGATCGGTTCGCGGACTTCAAGGTGATCACCATTCACTGTGCGCAGGCGGCGGCGGGGCCGTGGGTCGGCCTGGAGCGCTATGGCGAGGTCATGACCCAGGATGGGGGGACCGTGAAGCTCAAGGTGAAGCGCGACCGGGTGATCCCGGTGTGCAAGGAGTTGCTCGACGCATTGCCGGTGGCGGACATCGACATCCAGGAGGTGCCGATCGAGGACATCATCCGGCAGATATTCGACCGCGGGAAGGAATCGGGGTGATCAGAGGGGGTCTTGGCTCCAGCGGCCGTCGAGGAGGCGCCAGAGGTGGCGGGGGTTGGCGTTTTGGAGTTCCGGGGGGAGCAGGTCGGCGGGGCAGTTTTGGTAGCAGACCGGTCGGACGAACCGTTGCAGGGCCGCGGTGCCGACGGAGGTGAAACGGGTGTCCGTGGTGGCGGGGTAAGGGCCGCCATGGTTCATGGCGTGGCAGACCTCGACTCCGGTGGGGAAGCCATTCCAGACGAGGCGCCCGGCTTTGCGGCGGAGGATGGTCACCAGCTTGTCCGCCCGAGCGACGTCATCGGAGGTGCCATGAAGCGTGGCCGTCAGTTGCCCCTCCAATTCGCGGGCCAGGCTTTCGAGGTCGTCGGGCGACGGGGCTTCCACGCAAAGGGTGAAGGGGCCGAAGATCTCATGGGCCAGTTCGGGGTGGCGCCGGAAGTTGGGGGCATCGGTGACGAGCACCACGGGGGCGCCCTGGGTCTGGGCGGGGTCGGCGGGTTGGCCGGACCGGCCCAGGACGCGCACCCCGTCGAGGGTGGCGACGCGGTCTAATCCGGCATGGAATTCCTCGCAGATCCCGTGGTGGAGCATCGTGGCGGGGGGAGCGGCCTGGAACTGTTGGGCGAGGGCGGTTTGAAAGGCGGTGAAGTCGGGGCCGGCGGGGGCGAAGACCAGCCCGGGTTTGGTGCAGAATTGTCCGACGCCGAGGGTGACGGAGTTTTTGAGGCCTTCGGCGATGGTTGCAGCGCGTTCGCGGAGGGCGCTGGGGAGCAGGAAGACCGGGTTGAGGCTCGACATCTCGGCGAAGACCGGGATGGGTTCGGGCCGGGCGGCCGCGGCATCGAAGAGGGCGCGTCCCCCGCTCCGCGAGCCGGTGAATCCGACGGCGCGGGTGAAGGGGTGTTGGACGAGGGCGATGCCCATGGTTGCGCCAGGTCCATGGAGCATGGAGAAGACCCCCGTCGGCAGGGCGCACTTGGCGATGGCGCGGCGGAGGGCGGTCGCGACCATTTCCGAGGCGCCGGGGTGCCCGCGGTGGGCTTTGACGACGACAGGGTTGCCGGTTGCGAGGGCGGACGCGGTATCGCCTCCGGCGACGGAGAACGCGAGGGGGAAGTTGCTGGAGCCGAAGACGACGATGGGGCCGAGGGGTTCGAGCATCCGGCGGAGGTCGGGCCGGGGGAGGGGTTTGCGGTCCGGCAGGGCGGGGTCGATCCGGGCGTCGACCCAGGAGCCTTCGCGGACGACCTGGGCGAAGAGCCGGAGTTGGTTCATGGTCCGGGCGCGCTCGCCGACGAGCCGCTCGGCCCCCAGGCCGGTCTCGCGGCGGGTCCGATCGATGAGGTCGTCGCCGAGGGCGAGGATCTCGTCGGCGATGGTCTCGAGGAAGGCGGCGCGTTGGTCGGGGGAGGTGGCGCGGTAGCTTGCGAAGGCCTGTTCGGCGGCGGTGAGCGCGTCCTGGACCTCGCCGGGGCCGCCTTCGTGGAACGGGGGTTCGAGGGGGGTGCGGTCGAGGGGGCTGACGGCGCGGGTAGAGCGGCCGGTGCCGGGGGTGAGCCGGTCCGCGACGAAGCAGAGTCCGTGGAGGTTCATAGAGGGGCGACGGTGTTGAGGAGGCACCCGATGGGCGGGATCGTGATGTGGATCTCGTCGCCGGGGGCGAGGCTGAAGTTGGTTGGGGGCACGATCCCGGTGCCGGTGAGGAGGTAGGCGCCGTGGGGGAACGTGGTTTCGCGGTAGAGGAACTCGGCGAGGGAGGCGAAGGAGCGTTTGATTTGGGCCAGGGTGGTCATGCCTTCGAAGGCGGTGGCGCTGCGGCGGCGGATGGCGAGGTGGATCTCGGTGGAGGGAGGGAGCGGGGTGGTGGGGAACAACACGCACGGGCCGAGGGCGCAGGCGCCGTCGTAGATCTTGGCCTGGGGCAGGTACAGCGGGTTCTCCCCTTCGATATCGCGCGAGCTCATATCGTTCCCGATGGTGAACCCGCGGAGTGACCCCGAGCGGTCCAGGGCGAGGGTGAGTTCGGGCTCGGGGACGGTCCAGCGGGCGTCGCGGCGGAGGCGGACTTGGCCGCCGGGGCCGATGACCCGGAAGGGCGCGGCCTTGAAGAAGAGTTCAGGGCGTTCGGCCAGGTAGACCTTGGCGTAGAAGTTGCTGCCGCCGGCGACTTGGGCTTCTTCCATGCGGGCGTCGCGGCTGCGGAAGTAGGTGACCCCAGCGGCCCAGACCTCCTGATGTCCGATGGGGGGAAGGAGGGTAGCGGGGTCAGGGGGCGGGCAGGCGGTTCCGAGGGCAGCGCACGAGTCCGGGTCGTTGAACGCGTCATCCCAGGATACCGAGGGAATCCGCCGGTGCTGGCCTTCGTGTTCGATCACCAGGCCCGAGGTGGTGCGGTAGAGTTTCATGGGAGCGTGGCGATGGCGGACGGGCACATGGGGGGAGTGAACCATGAAGCCGGGGTGGAATTCAAACGCGGAATGGGCAACGCGGAATGGCAAGACGTGAATGGCTGGGCTTGGGGATTGGCGGTGGATTTGTGTCGGGGGTTCGCGCATAGTGGCGGCGGTTCCAGACAGAGCGGACTTGAGATGGACGATCATGGGCCATGGCGACAGTGGGCGGCGCAGCACCAGACCCGGCGGGTATTCTTGGGGCGGGCGGGGCGGACGCTGGGGGCGGTGGCGTTGGCCACGTTGCTGGAGCCAGCGTGGATGCGAGCCAGTGCGGCGGGGGCCCCGGCCGGGGTGCGCCCGGCGCACCACCCGCCCCGGGTACGACGGGTGATTTGGCTGACGATGGCCGGGGGGCCGTCGCATTTGGAGACGTTCGATTTCAAGCCGAGGTTGGCGGCCATGGAGGGGCGACCGATGCCCGAGAGCCTGACCGCGGGTCAGCAGTTGGCCCAGTTGCAGGGCGAACGGTTGGTCTGTTGGGGACCGCAGACGACGTTCCGCCGTTACGGCCGCTGCGGGGCGGAGATGACGGAGTTATTTCCGCACGTGGGGGCGATCGCGGACGAGTTGTGCATTGTTCGTTCGATGACGACGGAGGCGATCAATCACGACCCGGCCCACACGTTCATGAACACGGGTTCCCAGATTGTGGGGAGGCCTGCCATGGGATCCTGGGTCACCTACGGGTTGGGCAGCGAGGCCGAGGATTTGCCCGGGTTCGTGGTGTTGGTGTCGCATGGGGGAGGGCGATCCCCGCAGCCGATTGCGGCGCGGCAGTGGTCGGCGGGGTTCCTGCCCAGCCAGTTTCAGGGGGTGCACCTGCGGGGACGCGGAGATCCGGTGCTGTATTTGGGCAATCCGCCCGGGGTGACCAGGGAGCGCCAGGGCGAGGTGGTCCGGGCCGTGAACGCGTTGCATGGGCTCCATCCCGGGTGGGTGGACGATCCTGAGGTCGCGGCGCGGGTAGCCCAGTATGAGATGGCGTATCGGATGCAGGCGAGCGTGCCGGGGTTGATGGACACGCGAGGCGAGGCGGCGTCGACCTTGGCGCGCTATGGGTGTGTGCCGGGCGATGGGACGTTCGCCTCGAACTGCCTCCTGGCCCGGCGTTTGGCCGAGCGCGGCGTGCGGTTCATCCAACTTTATCATCGGGGCTGGGATCATCACAACGGCCTCCGCGAGTACCTGCCTGAGAAGGCGAGAGAGACCGACCGCGCGTGCGCGGCCCTGGTGGCGGACTTGCGGGAGCGGGGGCTGCTGGACGAAACGCTGGTGGTCTGGGCCGGGGAGTTCGGGCGGACGCCGATGGCCCAGACCAACAAAGGGGCGCCGGGGCGGGACCATCACAACAAGGGCTTTTCGATCTGGCTGGCCGGGGGCGGGGTGCGGCGGGGGATCGGTTATGGGGCGACCGATGAGCTGGGGTATGCCGCCGTGGAGAATCCCGTGAGCGTGCACGATCTGCACGCGACCATGCTGCACCTGTTGGGGATCGACCACGCGCGGTTCACGCACAAGTTCCAGGGGCTGGACGCGCGTTTGACCGGGGTGGAACCGGCGCGGGTGGTGCGGGACATCCTGGTCTAGCGAGGAGGCTCGATGGATTCAGACCTCTTGTTCCCGGCGGCGCCCGAGCACTGCGCGGTGCGCACGCGGGCGCCGGGGCCGGCGGGGCGGTTGCCGTTGACGGAGGAGATGCTGCGGGATCGGCCGAGCGGGGATTTGTTCGGGCTGACGCAGAACGCGGGGATGGGTTGGAACCCGGCGGAGGTGGGCCGGCCGTCGTTTCTGATCCTGAGCACGCACGGGGGGCTGCGGGCGCCGGATGGAAGTCCGGTGGCGTTGGGGTATCACACGGGGCATTGGGAGGTGAACCTGTTGGTGGAGGCGGCGGCGCGGGAACTGCGACGCCAGGGCGGGCTGCCCTTCGCCGCCTACTGCTCGGATCCCTGCGATGGCCGGACGCAGGGGACGACCGGGATGTTCGACAGCTTGCCGTATCGGAACGACGCGGCGGTGGTCTTGCGGCGGTTGATCCGCTCGCTGCCGACCCGGCGGGGGGTGTTGGGGGTGGCGACGTGCGACAAGGGGTTGCCGGCGATGCTGATGGCGCTGGCGGCGATGGGGGATTTGCCGTGCGTGCTGGTGCCGGGCGGCGTGACGCTCCCGCCGGAGGAAGGAGAGGACGCGGGGGCCGTCCAAACGATCGGGGCTCGGTTTGCGCACGGGCTGCTGACGCTGGAGCAGGCGGCGGAATTGGGCTGCCGGGCGTGCGGCACGCCGGGCGGCGGGTGTCAGTTCCTGGGCACGGCGGCGACGTCGCAGGTGGTGGCGGAGGCCCTGGGTTTGGCGATCCCCCACAGCGCGCTGGCGCCCTCGGGACAGCCGATCTGGACCGAGTTAGCGGTTCGCTCCGCGCAAGCGTTGCGCGCCATGGAGGTCAGCGGGTGGCGGACGAGGGACATCCTGACCCCGGAGAGCGTGCGCAATGCGATGGTGGTGCATGCCGCCTTCGGGGGCTCGACCAACCTGCTCCTGCATATCCCGGCGATCGCCCACAGCGCGGGGCTGCCCCGGCCGACCGTGGAGGATTGGATCAGGGTCAATCGTCAAGTGCCGCGGTTGGTGGACGTGTTGCCGAACGGGCCGGTTCATCATCCGACGGTGCGCGTGTTCCTGGCCGGAGGGGTGCCCGAGGTCATGCTGCATTTGCGCGACTTGGGGTTATTGGCCACCCAGGCGAGGACGGTGGCGGGGGTGACGGTGGGGGAGGTGCTCGACCTCTGGGCCCGCTCCGAGCGGCGCGCGCGCTTGCGGGATCGACTGCGGGAGGCGGACGGGGTGGAACCGGACGACGTGATCATGGGGCCGGGGCAGGCGAGGGCGCGGGGTCTGCGGAGCACGGTGATGTTCCCGCGCGGCAACGTGGCGCCGCAGGGGGCGGTGATCAAGAGCACGGCGCTCGATCCTCGAGTGGTGGGGCCGGACGGCATGTTTCGTCACGAGGGCCCGGCCCGGGTGTTTACCTCCGAACGAGCGGCGATGGCGGCCGTCAAGCAAGGCTCCATTCGCGCGGGGGATGTGCTGGTGTTGATCGGCTCCGGGCCGATGGGGACGGGGATGGAGGAGACTTACCAGTTGACGTCGGCGTTGAAACATCTGCCGTTCGGGTGGCAAGTCGTCCTGGTGACGGACGCCCGGTTTTCCGGGGTGTCGACCGGGGCCTGCGTGGGCCATGTGGGGCCGGAGGCCCTGGCGGACGGGCCCATCGGGAGGCTCCAGGACGGAGATCGGCTGAGGATCGTGTTGGACTTGGAGCGGCTGGAAGGATCGGTCGATTTTGTGGGCACGGACGGGTCCCCCTTGTCGCCGCAGGCTGGGGCCGGGGTGTTGGCGGCGAGACCTTCGCATCCGGGGTTGGCGCCGCATCCGGACCTGCCTCCGGAGACGCGGTTATGGGCGGCGTTGCAGGAGGC
Organism: uncultured Verrucomicrobiota bacterium; assembly: GCA_964629545.1. Taxonomy (GTDB): domain Bacteria; phylum Verrucomicrobiota; class Verrucomicrobiia; order Limisphaerales; family CAZVRY01; genus CAZVRY01. The sequence continues at coordinate 8,896 of CAZVRY010000171.1, forward strand.
GGGCGGGGGGACGTGGGGGGGATGCGTTTACGACGTCGAGGCCATCCTGCGGCAACTTGGGCGAAAGGCATGAAGCGACGCCCTCCCGCCTGGCCGATCCCCCCAGGGGGAATGTTCGCCATCGACCGTTGGGCCCGCACCGCGCCGCATCGTCCTCTCCACCTATTCTCCCTGGCCCTCGCCGCCCTGCTGCTGGCTCTCACCGGCGGTTGCCTCCGCTCCGAATCCCGGGCCGACCTCGTCATTATCAACGGGTCCGAACCCGGGTCGCTCGATCCTGCCACCGCCCTGGGCGTGGAAGAACTCCGGGTCGTCATGGCCCTCTTCGAAGGCCTGACCCGCAACGACCCTGTCACGGCCCGCCCGATCCCCGGGTTGGCGGAGCGTTGGGACATCTCCGCGGACGGCCGCACCTACACGTTCCATCTTCGCACCAACGCCCTGTGGTCTACGGGCGACCCGATCACGGCGGACGACGTCGTCGCCTCCTGGCTGCGTGTGCTCGACCCGGTCACGGCCAGCGAGTATGTCGGGCAACTGTTTTACATCCGGGGCGCCGAGGCCTTCTACCAGGGGCAAGACACCAACCGCGCGGGGCTTGGTTTCCGCGCGTTGGATCGTCACACGTTCCAGGTCGAGCTCGAGAACCCCACTCCGTTCTTTCTCGACCTCTGCGCCTTCCAGACCCTTGCGGTCGTCCCCACCCAGGCGATCGCTCGCGTGGGCGACCGCTGGCTGCGCACCCCGCCGGTCCCGGTCAGCGGCCCCTATCAGCTCGAGGCCTGGCGGGTTAATGACCGGATCCGGCTCCGACGCAATCCGCGCTATTGGGACGCCGCCAACACGGGCCTGGAGCGGATCGACCTGCTCCCGATCGGGACGCCCAGCACGGCGTTCAACCTGTATGAGGCGGGGGCGGCCGACATCATTTGGGATAAGGACCTTCTCCCCGCGGAGCTGTTCGACACGCTGCGCAGCCGGCCGGACTTTCACAGTTTCACCTACCTTGGCACGTATTTTCTCCGCATCAACGTCACCCGTCCCCCCTTCCACGATGCGCGCGTGCGCCAGGCACTCGCCTTGGCCATCGACAAGTCGCACCTGATCGCCAAGATTTTCAAGACGGGCGAGCCGGTGGCCTCCCATCTGGTCCCCCCGGGCACCGCCCACTACGATCCGCCCACCGGCCTCGGCTACGACCCCGACCGCGCCCGCCAGCTCCTGGCCGAGGCCGGGTTTCCAGGCGGCCAGGGTTTCCCCTCGTTCCAATTCCTGGTCGACTCCGCGGGCGGGGGCGCGGCGCGACTCCACGGCAAAGTCGCGGTTGAACTCCAAGCGGTCTGGAAGCGGGAACTCGGCCTCTCCGTGGAACCTCGGCAGATGGAGAAGAAAGTCTACCTTCGCGCGCAAACCGCGCTTGATTACGACGTCAGCCGGGCGAGTTGGATCGGCGACTACAACGATCCGAGCACCTTTCTCGACCTCTTCATGAGTGGCAACGGCAACAATCGCACCGGCTGGGCTCATGCGCGCTACGACGACCTCCTGCGCGCCGCCCAGCGCGAGCCGGATCCTGACCGGCGCCTTCGCCTCCTCCGGGACGCGGAGACCATCCTCGTCCGCGAAGAACTCCCGATTATTCCCATCTGCTTCTACAACGGCTTTTTCTATTACGACCCCGCCCGCCTGGCGGGGATCCACCCCAACCTGCTCGATCTCCACCCCCTCGGCGCCATCCGCAAGCTCAGCCGGTAACCCGTGTATTACCTCCGACGCATCCTCTTCCTCATCCCGCTGCTGATCCTCATCAGTTTCCTCGCCTTTGCTCTCGTTCGCATCGCCCCCGGCGGGCCCTTCGACCGTGAGCGGGGGCCCGCCTCCCCGGAAATCCAACGCGCGGTCGCCGCCAAGTATCACCTCGACGAACCGCTCCTCCGGCAGTATTTCCGCTGGCTGGGGCAGGCCCTCCAAGGCGACCTGGGCCCGTCGCTGAAATACCGGAACCATAGCGTCACCGACATCATTGCCCAGGCGCTTCCCGTTTCGCTGTCCCTCGGTCTCGCCGCTTTTGTTTTCGCCCTCGGCCTTGGGCTGACTCTGGGCCTGGTCAGCGCCCTCCGCCGCACGAGTTGGATCGACCAGGTTGGCAGCCTCGCGGCGCTCCTGTGCATTTGCATTCCCGCCCTGGTCACCGGCCCGCTGCTGGTCATGCTCTTCGCGGTCCAACGCCAGTGGTTCCCGGTCGCCCTCTGGGAATCCCCAGCCCACGTCGTCCTGCCCACGGTCACCCTCGGACTCTACTTTGCGGGCCGGGTGGCCCGGCTCATGCGCGAAGGCATGACCACGGTCCTCCAGGCCCCTTTCATCACCACCGCGCGCGCCAAAGGACTCCGCGAGTCTGCCGTCCTGGGCCGCCACGCCCTCCGCCTGGCCGTCCTCCCCGTCGTTTCTTATTCCGGCCCCCTCCTCGCTGACCTCCTCACCGGTTCCTTTGTCGTCGAGAACATCTTCCAGATCCCCGGTCTCGGGGTGTTCATGGTCAATAGCTCTCTCAACCGCGACTACACCATGGTCGTCGGCCTGGTTCTCCTCTACTCCGTCCTCCTCCTCGTCCTCAACCTGCTCGTCGACTTCCTCTACGCCCTGCTTGACCCTCGCGTGCGCTATGACTGATCCCCACGTCCATGAGGATCACCTCACCCCCAACCAGCGTGCCTGGCGCCGGTTCCTGCAGCATCGCGTGGCCCTGGTCAGTGCCCTCTTCCTCGCGGCCGTCCTCACCCTGCTCCTCGTTTGGCCGCTCCTGCAGCATCCTCGCCTCGCCCCTTTCCTGCCCAGGGGGCTCGCCCATGAGGCCGCCCACATCACCGATGCCCAGTTCGCCGTCCCATCGTCCCTCCACTGGTGTGGGACGGACGTGCATGGGCGCGACCTGCTCGCCCGGCTCGTCTCCGGCACCCGCATCTCTCTCCTCGTCGGCCTCTTCGGCGCCGGCGTGAGCCTCGTCATTGGCGTGCTCTGGGGCGCCCTAGCCGGCTACCTCGGCGGACGATGGGACAGCGTGATGATGCGTTTCGTCGATGTCCTCTATTCCCTCCCCTCGGTCATCTTCGTCATTGTCCTCATCACCCTCCTCGACGCCTTCCTGAAATCCGGGCGGCTCCCCGGACTGGGCGCCTCCGCCCAGGTCGTCTACCTCTTTGCCGGGCTGGGGGCGGTCTCGTGGCTGACCATGGCCCGCATTGTGCGGGGGGAAGTGCTCTCGCTGCGCACCCGTGCGTTCGTCGAGGCCAGCCGCGTGTTGGGCGCCAGCCATGCCCGCATTCTCCTCCGTCACATCCTCCCCAACGTCGCGGGCGTCATCATCGTCTACCTCACCCTCACGGTCCCCTCCATCATTCTCTACGAGTCCTTCCTCAGCTACCTCGGTCTCGGCATTCAACCGCCCCAGGCCAGCCTGGGCTCCCTCATCGCCGAGGGCGCCGCCCAGATCAATCCCATCCGGGTCTATTGGTGGATGATTGTCCTCCCCGCCGGCACCCTCGCCACCCTCCTCCTGGCCCTCAACTTCGTCGGCGACGGTCTGCGCGATGCCCTCGACCCCCGGGCGGACGAGGGTTGATCCTGAGTGGCGCGGATGAGCAACCGCGGAGAGCGACCGGCCGGCGCCTCCTGCCGGCGGCTTTGAGACCAGCGTGCTACTTGGGCGCCTTCCGGCTGGTCAGGACCTTCGTCACCGTGCCCGTCCTCAAGTAGCGGGCCTTGACCTGCTCCAGGAGTTCGTCCCGGCGATCGTAGAGCCGCTTGAGCCGCCGGGGTTTCACGCGGCCCATCAAGTAGGCGGTCATGAGCGGCAGCGCGATCGTCGTGTCCGTGTAGCAGACGACGCAATCCGGCAGGGTCTCCGGGTCCACCTTGCCCCAACTGACCGCCTCGCTGGGCGTGGCCCCACTCAGGCCGCCCGTATCCGGGCGTGCGTCGGTCACCTGCAGGAAGTAGTCGTGCCCTTTTTCCGCGATCCCCATGACCTCCTGGATCTGGGGTTCGGTCTGCAACATGAAGTTCTTTGGACTTCCCCCCCCCAGGATCAGCACCGAGGAGGTGTGGCCGCTCGACTTGGCCTCGTAAACGATGGCCGCCGTCTGGTTCACATCGCGATTCACGTCGGGCAGCAGCCGGGAGTCCCGCAGGGCCATGGCCGCCACGTTCATGCCAATCGAACTGTCCCCCGGACTGCTGGTGAACACTGGAATCCCGCACTCGTAGGCGGTCGCGAGGACCGAGGAGTCCTTTAACCTCAGCTTCCGTCCCCGCTGCGCGACGTATTTGCCCAGCAAGTAATGGAATTCGTCCGTCCCCATGGGCCGTTGGAATTCCGGCCCCTGAATCACCTCCCGCACGAACGCGTCCGTGTCCAGCAACACGTGATAATCAAACAGGATGTCGTAGATCCTTATGACTCCATCCCGCCGCAGATCGACGTCATCGAGGAAGGGCGAGCCCGAATAGAGGGCCATGTCCAACCCGTAATGGAGGTCGTGGTAGAGGTTCGCCCCGGTCGAGACCACCCAGTCCACCCAGCCGGCTTTCATGAGCGGGATGAGGCACGACTTGCCCAGCCCCGCGGGCGTTAAGGCCCCCGTCAGGCTCATCCCCACGTACCCGTCCCGCGCCAGCATCTTCTCCGCCCACAACCGGCACCCCTCGCGCAGCCGGCCGGCGTTGTAGGCCAGGAAGGTCTGGTCGATCAAATCGGCCGCCCGCGCCGAACGTCCGATCCCCAGGGGATTCAACCGCGGATAGGCTGCAAATTTGTTCCGCTTCGAAACGGTCTTGCTCATGGGCGCCAGTGTTATCGAACCCTTCCCAAACGCAAGAACTACAGCCCCGCCCTGTGGGTCGCGGGGCATCCCGAGGCTGTCGGCGGCTGGGTCGGAGCGCCGCCATCCTGGCGGCCAGTCCCTCGATCCGGCAGGGATGCCGACGTTCCAGCAGCACGGAGGTCTGCCCACCGGGTGCCGTCGACGTGATCCCGACCGCCAACTCGGGGATGCACCGGGTGGGTCGGGTCGTGCTGCCGCTACCGCTTCTTGATCGTCAGGCTGAGACCGCCCGCGCCGAAGTTGGCGAACACCGAATCGAGCGCGGGATTCTTCGTGATCGCCTCGATGTAACGCGGATCCGCCCGACCTGGATCGATGTTATGCGCCACCACCATCCCGCCCGGCCGCAACACCGGCAGCAACTGATTCAAGTAGTCCAGGTAACCCTCCTTATCCGCATCCAAAAACACCAGGTCGACCGGGCCCTTGACCTTCCCCACCTCCTGATGCGCGTCGCCTTCGACCAGGGTGATCGCCCCCTCCACGCCGGCCTTCTTGAAATTCTCCCGCGCCAACTGCGCCCGTTCCCGGTCGATCTCGAACGTCGTCAAGCGGCCGCCTGTCTTCTGGAGGCCCAACGCCATCCAGACGGCCGAGTATCCATGGGATGTTCCCAATTCGACGACCTGCTTGGCGTCCATCGATTCCACCAGCAACCGCAGGAACCGGCCGTCTTCGCGCGGCACGCTCAGCATCCCCCGCGATCGTGCCTCCATCCCGGCCAGGACCTCGAGCACGCGCTTCTCCGCTTCGTCCTTCGCCATCGGCGCGGCCTGCAAGACGGTCTCCCCTCCACGCCCTGATCGCCCCTGGGCGAGCGCCGACGTTTCCCATGCAAGAGCCAGCACGCCGACCAGCGCCAGGCAGACAGGTTTCATGAACATGGGGGCAGTAAACGGAGGCGTCGGGGCTAACGCAACGGAAAAGCTCTCCATGGACCTGCCTCCCCCCCCATGAACCATCACCCCTCACCCCGCCTGCGCGGCCGAAGCCGCTTCGGCGCGGCGAAGGCCCGTCCCTCCCCCCAACCGTTTCCAGCGCAGCGATGACTCAGGTTGGGGGGAGGGAGACTGGGAGAGGGGAAACGCAATCGATTCAGGGGTTCAAAGCGCCATGGAGGTGAACCT